>CBHTUE010000061.1:0-22313 GCA_966096115.1 uncultured Phenylobacterium sp. | reverse complement strand
TCAACACCGCCATCAACCAGATGGACCAGGTGACCCAGCAGAACGCCGCCATGGTTGAGGAAACCACCGCCGCCAGCCACTCGCTCGCCCGCGAGGCCGAGGCCCTGACCGGCATGATCAGCCGCTTCCGCCTCGCCGCGGACGAGGTCGAGACGGCCCGGGCGGCGTAGGGCTACTCAGCACCTTCTCCCCCTGCGGGAGAAGGTGGCAGCCGCAGGCTGACGGATGAGGGGTCGCGCGAACCGCGCAGCCGCCGAGGCGCGTCAGCGCCGTTCTGCTTCAACCACGAATGAACACGAAGAACACGAATGGGTCCGGGAGGCTCCGAAGGCGGGGCTAGCTCGGAGCATTCGTGTTCTTCGTGTTCATTCGCGGTTTGAAAGAACAGCGCCTGCGGCGCGCTCAGACTTCCCGAACGGAGCGCGACCCCTCATCCGACCTGCTGCGCAGGCCACCTTCTCCCGCAGGGGGAGAAGGGACCGCGGCGTCGCTACCCCGCCCGCCCGAAGTTGATCAGCAGGTCCGCCGCCTTCGGGTCGTCCATCATCCGGCGGATGGTGGTCTGCAGCAGGCGCACGGCGTCGCGCACCTGGCCGTCTTCGAATCCGTCGAGCAGCTCGGCGTTGCCCTCGAGCAGGAGCGGCACGGCCTTCGCGTAGAGGGCCTCGCCGGCCGGGCTCAGGGACAGGTTCACCTTGCGCCGGTCCCTGCTGGGGATGGTGCGCTCGACCAGGCCCTGCTCGACCAGCTGGTCGACCGCGCGGGTCAGGGTGGTGCGGTCCACGGTGGAGTAGAGCGCCAGCTCCTTCATGGTGCAGACGCCGATGCGACGGATGATCGCAAGCGTGCGCCAGCGCGCTACATTCAGGCCGGCCCTGGCGAGCGCGCGCTCGAAATGCAGGTCGCGCTGCCGGCCCGCCTGGAACAGCAGGTAGAAGTAGTACTCGGCCGGAGCCAGCGGAAATTCCCCTTTGAGATCAGGTGCATTGTCGGTTGCGCGGCGGGTCGATCGGGACGGGCTCATGTGGGCCTGACAGTTTCGGGGGCAAGCGGTGTGCGGCAAGGTGCCCATCAACAAGTGTGATTGCAATATGTGCAATTGCACATTTTTATTGCTCTGTTTACCGGTGACGCTTAGAAAGAGACCCGTCATCGCTCAACGAGGTTTCCCCCAGTGCATCAGATCGTCGCCTTGGCCGATGAGGAAGTCCGCCGCGTCATGCGCTCCGTGAGCGCCGATGTGCAGGCGTCCCTCGCGCTGAGTCGGGCAATGCTGCAGGCGCTGGCGGCGATCAGCCCCGGCGTGGGGGCCGCGTGTGAGCTGGCGCTGGAGTCCGAGATCGCGCTGGCTCGCCGTCTGGCGGCGCCGCAGCGCGTGGTCGACCTGATCGAGGATGCGCGGTCTCGGCTCTATGACGTTCCGCAGGACTTCGCGGACGCCGAACCCATGAGCCCCCTGGAGCGCGCCCTGCACGCCGCCGCCGCGGCCCTGCCGGACGACGCAGACTTCGACGACACCCCCGCCGTCGCGTTCCGTTCCGCGAACTGAACCCGCGCCGCAGGCGCTGGAAACAAGAAGCCACTGAAAACACGGAAGACACTGAAGGCAGCTCCGCGCCGGAGCCTCTTTCAGTGTCCTCCGTGTTTTCAGTGGCTTTCTTGCCTTTTGGGGCGCTGCCGCGCCTCAGCCCGCCGGCAGCACCCGGGCGCGGACGCGTTTCAGGCCGTCCAGGATGGACTCCGCCCCGGCCGCGCCGACGCCCGGGCCCATGGTGGCCAGCAGGCGGATCCCGTCCACGTGCACGTCGATCGCGGGCCAGTTCACCGGCTCGCCCCCGCGGAAGCCGTCGGCCAGGTCGCACAGGCTGAAGGCCGCGTGCGCCAGCGGCGTCAGCTCGAAGGCGCCGGCGATGCCGTAGATGGCGTTGGCCAGGTCGTAGATCCCGCCCAGGACCTTCGGGTCCTCGCCGCGGCGCCCCGCGCCGGCCAGGGCGGCCAGGCGTTCCGACTTCTCGGCCAGGGCGGCGACGCAGTTCTCGCGCACGGCCTCGATCCGTCCCTCGGCGGCCGTGACGGCCTGCTCGATGGTCTTGCCGCCCGGCTGCTTCACGACCTTGGCGAGCTGGTTCTCTATCTTGAAGACGCGGACGGAGGTCATAGGGCGATGGCTTTCGGATTGAACATGGCGTCGATGGCGTCCTGGTCCATGTTCGGTTCGGTGGCGACGCCGACCTCGGCGGAGAGATCGTCGTGGCGGCGGCCCTTGATCCCGACGGGCGGGCCGATGGACTTCACCCGCCGGTCCGGGCCGCAGTAGTTGGGCGAAGTGACGAACTGGCGCTGGTCGCTCAGTAGCCACAGGATGCGCTGCATCATCACCAGCGGCGCGACCGGCTTGCGCACAACGAAGCTGGCGCCGGCGTCACGGCCGCGGAAGATCTGCGACGGCTTGGTGTGGCCGGTGATCAGGATGACCGGCGCATAGCAGTTGGGCGCGCTGTCGGAGCGACGCAGCCAGTGGATGAAGTCGTAGCCTTCCTGGTCGGTCAGGGCGCTGTCGACGACGATCAGGTTCAGGATCCGCTCCTGCACCGTGGAGCGCGCCTCCATGCCCGACGCGCAGCGGCGCGGCGTGTGGACGCCGAACCCGGCGAACATCTCGGCCAGGATATTCATCCCTTCCGCGTCGCCGCAGGCCAGCATGACCTCGGCGGTGGAGAGGTTGATCCGCTCGTGCTTGTTGATCGCCGCCATCTCAGTCCCAGAGCGTCAGGGCTTCGCCGCAGCCTTCGGGCGCGGGCAGGCGGCCGGTCAGGCGCCGCGCCTGGTCGGCGAGGGTGAGGGCGCGGACGGCGGCCTCGACGTCGGTCACCGCCTCGCTGGGGGCGGCCTGGGCCAGCGCGCGCACGAACTCGGCCAGGCCCTCGAGCCGCTGGCTGAGCAGGTCGGCGCCCTGCGCGTCCATCAGGGTCTGCGGATCGGCCGGTCCGGCGGCGAGGCGCGAGATCACCCTCTGCAGCTGCTCGCCCAGCCGGGCGATGTCGGCGACTTCCTCGGCCACGCGGTCGAGCGATTGGGTCAGCGGCGTCGCGGTCATCAGAACAGCTCCAGGGAGCCGGAGTCCTCGGCCACCGGCGGCGCCGGCCGCCGCCGCTCGGCGGCGAAGACCTTGGAGTCGGTGGGGGCCAGCAGGATCTGGCGGGCGCGGCCGCTGATCGGCCAGTACTGGATGCGCCGGGCGCGGTCGCCGCGTAGGGAGCCGCCGGTGAGGGTCAGGCCCTCGTCCTTCAGGAACTGCTCCGCGAACGCGGAATTCTGCGAGCCCACGTCCGACAGGCCGTCGAACAGGTGCGCGCCCCCGAACAGCTTCACTTCCAGCCGCTCGCGCCGAGCGCCCTTGCGCAGCAGGGCGTTGACCAGCAGCTCCATGGACTGGACGCCGTAGCGCAGCCCTTCGTCGCCGGTCGCACCGGGCAGCAGGAAGTGGTTCATGCCGCCGACCCGGGCCACCGGATCGCGCATGCACGCGGCCACGCACGATCCCAGGATCGTCGTCATCACGACGTCGTCGCCATCGCTGACGTGGAACTCGCCCTGGATCACATGGACCTTGCGCGGTTCGACGTCCCAGGCGGGCTCGCGGGCGGCCAGTGCGGCGTTCACGTCAGGACGCCGAAGACGGTTTCGATCTTCTCCTTCAGGGTCGCGACGGTGAACGGCTTCACCAGGTAGTTGTTGACCCCGAACTGCACGGCCCGCTGCACCAGCTCCTTGTCGGCGCGGCCGGTCAGCATGATGTAGGCGGTCTTGGAGATCGGCGGGTGCGAGCGGATCGCCCGCAGCAGGCCCAGGCCGTCCAGCTTGGGCATGTTGTAGTCGCTGATCACCAGGTTGATCGGCCGGGCCAGCATCTGGCGCAGGCCTTCCTCGCCGTCGGGCGCTTCGTGGATGGTCTTGAAGCCGAGCTGCTGCAGGCCCGAGCGCACGAGCGAGCGCATGGTCTGTTGGTCGTCGACGACAAGGCAGTTGATGGAGGCGCTCGCCGGCATCTCAGCGTTCCGTTTCTTTGGAGGTTAGGTTGCGGATGGCGGGGCCGAGCTTCTCCAGGGGGAGCTGGCGCTCGACCGCGCCCAGTTCGTAGGCGGCGCGCGGCATGCCGTAGACGACGCAGGAGCTTTCATCCTGGCCGAGCGTGCGCGCACCCGCCTGGCGCATGGCCATCAGGCCCTGCGCCCCGTCCCGGCCCATGCCGGTCAGGATCACGCCGACGCCGCGGGCCTTGGCGGTCCGGGCGACGGAGGAAAACAGCACGTCCACCGAGGGGCAGTGGCCGCTGACCGGGGCGCCGTGCGCCACCTTGCAGCGCAGCGCGGTGGCGCCCTCGATCTCGAGATGGAAATCCCCGCCCGGCGCCACATAGACGCGGCCGGGCAGCAGCGGGTCGCCGTCGCGGGCTTCGGTGACCGTGGCGGCCGAGGCGCGGTTCAGCCGCTCGGCGAAGCTCTTGGTGAAGGTCGCCGGCATGTGCTGGGCGATGACCGTGGGCGCGCAGTTGGCCGCCAGCTTGCCCACCACCGCCAGCAGCGCTTCGACGCCGCCCGTGGACGAGCCGATGGCCACCAGCTTGTCGCCGGCGACGAAGCTCTCGGTGCAAGGCGCGGTCGGCGGCGCGACCACCCGTTGGCGCACCTTGGCGCGGGCGGCGATCTTCACCTTCTCGGCCAGCCGCTTGAAGCCGGAGGAGTCGAAGCCGCCGGGCTTTTCCACGCAGTCGACCGCGCCGAATTCCAGCGCCGTGAGGGTCGCTTCCGTGCCCCGCGCGGTGAGGGTCGAGACCATCACCACCGGCATCGGCCGCAGCCGCATCAGCCGCTCCAGGAAGTCGAGGCCGTTCATGTTCGGCATCTCGACGTCCAGGGTGATGACGTCGGGGTTCAGCGCCTTGATGGCCTCGCGGGCCTCCAGCGGATCGCCGGCCTCGCCCACCACTTCCAGCTCGGGATCTGCGCCCAGCGCGGCTGAGATCAGCCGGCGCATCGTGGCGCTGTCGTCGACGACCAGCACGCGGATCATGCGCCGACCCTCCGATAGGTGGTGACGCCGTCCGGCTTGAATAGCGGCGTGGCCGGCCCCTGGATGCGCTCCGAGTGGCCGATGTAGAGGGCGCCGTTCGAGGCGATCAGCGGGGCGAACCGGCTCCACAGCCTCGCCTGGGTGTCGTCCTCGAAGTAGATCGCCACGTTGCGGCAGAAGATGGCGTCGAACTTGCCCTTCATCGGCCAGTCGCCGATCAGGTTCAGCTCGTTGAAGGTGATCAGCGCGCGGGCTTCCTCGGCCATCCGCACGCCGCCGCCGGCCGCGCTGGTGAACTTCTTCATGTAGTCGGCGGGCACGCCGTCCAGCAGGTGGGGCGCATAGGTCCCGCCGCGGCCCTCACGGACCATGTTCGGGTCGATGTCGGTGGCCAGGATCTTCACGTCGCGGTCCGGGGCGTCCGGCATCAGCGACAGGATGGTCATGGCGATCGAGAACGGCTCCTGACCCGACGAGCAGGCCGCCGACCAGATGCGGACCTTGCCGCCGCGCCGCGCCGCGTCCAGCAGCGGCGGCAGCACCTTCGCCTTCAGGTGTTCGAAGTGGTGCGGTTCACGGAAGAAGCGGGTGACGTTGGTGGTCAGCGCGGCCAGCATCTTCTGGCGTTCGTCAATGCCCTCGGCGCCGGCGACCAGGGCGCAATAGTCCTTGAAGCTGGTCAGCCCCAGCGCGCGCAGGCGCTTGGCCAGCCGGCTATAGACCAGCGTCGCCTTGGCGTCGGGCAGGGAGATGCCCGCGTCGCCATGCACCATCGCCGAGATCTTCTTGAAATCGACTTCGGTGAAGGCGAACTCGCCTTCGACGACGTTGGCGGACAGGGTCGCGCTGGCGGACATCAGGCGGCTTCCAGCTCCAGGGCTTCCGGCAGCACGCGCTCGAGGCCGATCAGGCTGATCATCCGGCCTTCCATCGGGATCAGGCCGCGTACGAAGGTCTTGGCCGTCTCCGAGGCCACGTCCGGCGTCGGCTGGATCATGTCGTCGGTGATCGTCAGGATGTCGCTGACCGCGTCGACCAGCAGGCCCACCACCTGGCCGCCGATGTCGGCGACGATGATGACGTTGCGGTCGGACGCCTCGGTGCTCTCGAAGCCCAGCCGCGAGGCCAGGTCGACGATCGGCAGCACGGCGCCGCGCAGGTTGATCACCCCGCGCACGAACGACGGCGACTGCGGCAGCGCGGTGGCGGCGGTCCAGCCGCGGATCTCGCGGATGGCCATGATGTCCACGCAGAACTCCTGGGCGCCGATCCGGAAGGAGATCAGCTCGCGGAGGCCGCCGGCGGCGTGGGCCGCGGTAGGGGTCGTCTGGGTCATGCTTAGCCTGCCTTGCGCGTTTCGCCGCGGGAGACGGCGACGATGGTGTCGATGTCGAGGATCAGGGCGACGCGGCCGTCGCCCAGGATGGTGGCCGCGGCCACGCCCGGCACCTGCCGGTAGTTGGCCTCGAGGCTCTTGATCACGACCTGCCGCTGGCCCTGGATCGCGTCGCACAGCAGGGCCGCCCGGGCGCCGCCTTCGCCTTCGATCAGCAGGGCCACGCCCTGGGTCGCCTCCAGCGGCTCGCGCCGGTAGTTCAGCGCCAGGCCGACGTCGATCAGCGGCACGAAGCCGCCGCGGATCGAGATTACCCGGGCATGGCCGCCCAGGCTGTGCACGTCCTCGGCCTTGGGCTGCAGCGTCTCGACGATGGCGGTGATCGGGGCGACCAGGGTCTGGCCCGAGACCGAGACCACCATGCCGTCCAGCACCGCGAGCGTCAGCGGCAGGCTCATGGTGAAGGTCGAGCCCTTGCCGGGCTTCGAGGTGATGTTGATCCGCCCGCCCAGCGCCTGGATGGAGCGGCGCACCACGTCCATGCCGACGCCGCGCCCGGAGATGTCGGACACCTCGCTGGCCGTGGAGAACCCCGGCATGAAGATCAGGTTGTCGATCTCCTCGTCGGACAGCGCCGCTTCGGCCGAAATCAGGCCCTTGTCGACGGCGATCTGCTTGACGCGTTCGCGGTTGATGCCGCCGCCGTCGTCGGCCACCTCGATGACGATCCGGCCGGAGCGGTGCGCCGCGGTCAGGCGCACGACGCCCTCGGCAGGCTTGCCGGCCTCGGCGCGCTTCTCCGGGCTCTCCAGCCCGTGGTCGATGGCGTTGCGGATCATGTGGGTCAGCGGATCGGCCAGGCGCTCGATGACGGTCTTGTCCACCTCGGTGCCTTCGCCCTCGGTGACCAGGCGCACGGGCTTGCCGGTCATGGCGGCGACTTCGCGCACCAGGCGCGGCATCCGCTGGAAGACCGACTTCACCGGCTGCGCCCGAATGGCCATGACGCTGTCCTGGATCTCGCGGGTCAGCTGCTCCAGCTCGTCCAGGCCGACGGCGACGGCCGAGGCGCGGGCCAGGCCCGCCTCCATCACCCGCTGCGCCAGCACCGCCTGGTTGATCACCAGCTCGCCGACCAGGTCGATCATGCGGTCGACCCGTTCCAGGTCGACGCGGATGGTCGCGCAGGCTTCGGCCTTGCCCCGCGCGCCGGGGCCGTGGGCGTCGTGTTGCGGATCGTTCGCCGGCGGCGGCGGCTGGGCGGGGGAGGCGGGCGGCGGCGGCGGGATGGCCGCGGTCGGCTCCGTCTCCGGCTCGTCCGGCTGCACGATCAGGGGCGGATCGTTGGCCCCGTCGGCCTGCACCTTGGCCAGCAGCGCCGACAGGTCGAACGCGGGCAGGGCCTCGCCGCCGCCGCCGTCGTCTCCGCCGGACAACGGCTGGATGTCCAATTCGCAATCGCCGTCGACGAATTCGAAGACCTCGCGGATCGTCGTCTCGTCGGCGTCGCCGGTGAGCGTGACCGTCCACGTCAGGTAGGCCGCTTCGGGGTCGAGGTCGGCGAGTTGCGGCACGTCGTGGGCGTCGAGCTCGATCTCAACCTCGCCCAGCCGTGTCAGTTCGCGCAGCAGCAGCGCCGCCTCGTTGGCTTTCGCGTACAGGTCGGCGCGCGGCTTGAAGCGCACGACATAGCCCGCCGGGGCCGCGGGCGCGTCGAACGCGATCACCTGCGGCTTGAATTCGAAATCGCCCCAGTCCTCCTCGGACTCCGAGCTGTCCTCGCCCGCGGCGCCGGACATCGCCTTCAGCTCATCCACCAGCGCCGCGGCGCGGGGGTCGTCGCCGTTGTCGTCGTCGTGCGCCGCGCGCACCAGGTCGGCCAGCACGTCGGCCGCGCGCAGCATGGTCTTGAGCACCTCGCCCGAGGGCGCGAGCCGGCCCGAGCGCATCTCGTCCAGCGCCGTCTCGAAGACGTGGGCGAAGCGGATCAGCGCCTCCAGGCTGAAAGCCCCGGCGCCGCCCTTGATCGAGTGCACCGCGCGGAACACGGCGTTGATGGTCTCGGGGTCCGTGTCGCCCTCTTCCATGGCGAGCAGGCCGGCTTCGAGCTCGGCGAGCTGCTCCTCGCATTCCTGGAAGAAGGTCTCGCGGATGGCGGCCAGGGGATCCATGGCGCTCAAATCCTCTAGGCGGCCACGCGGCGGATCGCATCCACCAGCTTGACGGGGTTGAAGGGCTTCACGATCCAGCCGGTCGCGCCGGCCATGCGGGCGCGGTTCTTCTTCTCGGCGTCGCTCTCGGTGGTCAGCACCAGGATCGGGATGCCGCGATAGCGCTGGTCGCTACGGACTTCCTCGATGAAGCCGAAGCCGTCCATGCGCGGCATGTTGATGTCGGTGACGATCACCTGCGGCCGCTCAGGCGCCGACTGCAGCACCTCCAGGCCGTGGATGCCGTCTTCGGCCTGGACGACGTGGAAGCCAGCGTCCGCGAGCGCCAGGCGCAGCATCTCGCGCATGGTCCGGCTGTCGTCGACGGTGAGGACGGTCATGCTCATGGGGTTCAGTCCTGGGCGGGAGAGGAGACGAGGCCGAGGCTGCCCAGCAGGGCGAGGCCGTCGGTGAACTCAGGCGTGGGGTCGACGATCTCGAAGGCCTGGCCGTCGGCCGCCCAGGTGGACTGGGCCGACAGCAGCACCTGCAGGCACTGGCCGCCGATCCGGCGCACGCTGGAGCCGTCCAGGCTGACCGGCTGGCCGCGGCGGGCCAGCAGGTCGCGGTGCAGCGGCGCGGCCGCGGTCATGTCGAGGCAGTCGGCCAAGGGGAGCGCGGGGAGGGCGATGGCTTCGCTCATGCTCAGAACTCGTCCCAGGCGTCTTCTTCGGCTTCGAAGACCGGCTTGGGGGCGGCGCCGCCGCGGCCGGTGGTCTTCATCGCCGTGACGGGGGCGTGGGCCTTCGGCGCGGCCGGGGCGGCGGCCGGGGCCGCCGCGGCGCCGAGGTCGAAGCGGGCGATCAGCTTGGAGAGCGCCTCGCTCTCGCCGGCCAGCGCGTGGCTGGCAGCGGTGGCCTGTTCGACCATGGCGGCGTTCTGCTGGGTCACCTGGTCCATCTGGTTGATGGCGGTGTTCACCTGCTGCAGGCCGGTCGCCTGTTCCTGCGCCGAGGCGGCGATCTCGGTGACCGCGCCGTTGATCTGGGTGACCTGGCTCAGGATGCGCTCCAGCACCTTGCCGGTCTCGCCGACCAGGCCGACGCCGCGCTCCACCTGCTGCGAGGAGGCCGAGATCAGGGTCTTGATCTCCTTGGCCGCCTCCGCCGAGCGTTGCGCCAGCGCCCGAACCTCGGACGCCACCACGGCGAAGCCCTTGCCCGCATCACCCGCCCGGGCGGCTTCGACGCCCGCGTTCAGGGCCAGCAGGTTGGTCTGGAAGGCGATCTCGTCGATCACGCCGATGATCTGGCTGATCTGCTGGGCCGAGCTCTCGATCTCGCTCATGGCCGAGACCGCGTCGCGCACCACCACGCCGGAGCGTTCGGCGTCGTTGCGGGCCGAGCCCACCGCGTCGCGCGCCTGGCCGGCGCCCTCGGCGGTCTTGCGGACCGTGGCGGTGATCTCGTCCAGCGCCGCGGCGGTCTCTTCCAGGCTGGCGGCCTGCTGCTCGGTGCGGCGCGACAGGTCGTCGGAGGCCTGGCTGATCTCACCGGCGCCGGAGCGGACGCCCGTGGCGTTCATGGCCACTTCCTTCAGCGTCTGCTGCAGGGTGTCCATGGCGCGGTTGAAGTCGGTGCGCAGCTTCTCGTAGTGCGGCGCGAAGGCGGCCGTCAGGCGGAAGGTCATGGCCCCGGAGGCCAGGCGTTCCAGGCCGGTGGCCAGGCCCTCGACGACCTGCGCCTGTTCCTTGGCCTGGGCGGCGCGTTCGGCTTCCTGGGCGGTGCGGGCTTCGTCGGCGGCGCGGCGCTGCTCGGCGGCCTCGGCCTCCAGGCGCACCTTCTCGATGCCGGCGTCCTTGAAGGTCTGCACGGCGCCGGCCATGCGGCCCAGCTCGTCCTTGCGGCCCACGGCGGGCACCTCGACCGAGTTGTCGCCGGCCGCCAGGCGGTCCATGGCGTCGGTCATCTCGCGGACCGGCTTGGCGATGGCGCGGCTCAGAATCACGCCCATCACGATGCTGAGTAGCACCGACAACACCGCGCCGACGGCCAGGGTGGCGACCGTGAAGTTGTAGCTGGTGGTCTGGGCGGCCGAGCGAACCTTGAGCTTGGCGCTTTCCTGGTCGATGTTCTCCTTGAGCGCGGCGCGGACCTTGTTCAGGCGGCCCTTCTTGCCCAGGCTTTCCAGCGCCAGGCTGCGGGTCGCCGGATCGCTGGCCTGGGTGACCTGCTCGTCCTGGCCGGTGAAGACTTCGGCGACGGTGGCCTTGATCTGGGCGAGTTCGGCGGCGTCTTCCGGCGCCTCCTTGACCCAGGTGGCCATGGTCGCGTCATAGGCCTTCGACTGTTCCGCGATCTTCGTCAGGAAGCTGGTGTCGTTGGTGATGGCGTAGCCGCGCACCGCGTTCTGGCGCTCGACCAGCTCCATCTCGACCTGGCGCGCCAGGTTGAGCTGCGAAACGCTCTCGTCGTTCTCGCTGACGGCGGTGCGGATGCTCACCAGGCTGGCGAACACCGCCATGCACATGACAGCCACCACCGTCACCACGACGGCGAAGCCCACCATGAGCTTCTTTGAGATGTTCAGGTTGTTCAGGGTCATAGGGGCTCTCGAACGGGTGTGACGCGGGCGCGGTCAGGCGGAATGGGGGTCGGCCGGCAGGACGGATGCGACACCGGACAGGGGGGATGGGGTGTCGAAGGTCCCGCCGGCCGCGGGCGGAGCGGCGGCGCGCGGTTCAGTCCTGGACGGCGAGGTGCGGCAGGCGACAGCAGGGGAACTGAGGATCGACCGCATGGGGGGAGTCTCGCCGGAGGGCTGAGCGACGCCGGAGTGGCCCCGCCGATGCGGACATTCCCAGAGCGGGTTTGATTATTGGTAAATTGTGGGAATTCTCAGGAAGAAATGAGAATCAGCTCGCCGGACCAGAGGGGCGTCGGGAGAGCTACGCCCCGAACGCGGTCTCGCCCGAGGCGACCAGCAGCACCTTGGCCGGCTGGCCCGGCGCGATGAGGGCGTAGCCGGCGGCGGCGTCGAAATAGACCGCGTCGCCCGCGCCCATCGCCAGGGGCGCGTAGAGGTGGCTGTGGAACTCGACGTCGCCGGCCAGCACCAGGGCGTAGGCCTCGCCCCCGTGCGCGGCCAGCGGCCCGTGGGCTTCGAGGTTGCGGGCGGTGACGTCGATCACGATTGGCGACAGCGACTTGGACAGCAGGTCCGCGGCCGCGCGCCGGCCGGTGTTGCCGGCCACCCGCGCCGGCGGCCCGTCGCCGGCCTTCACCACCGAGCGGCGGCCGGAGGCGGCGGGCGCAGTCTCCGCCTCGCGGGTGACCAGCCCTTCCAGGTCCACGTCCAGCGCCCGGCACAGCCGCATCAGCTTGTCGTAGTTGAGCGCGTTCTGGCCAAGCTCCACGCGCGACAGGGTCGAGATGGGCACGCCGCTCTGGTCGCTGAGCTGGGCGAGGCTCCAGCCCCGGGCCAGCCGGAGCTTACGGATCGCCGCGCCGGTCCTGTCCGACATCCGCGTGCGCAACTCGTCCCTCCGTCAGTGACCGGACAGCCTAGGCTGATTCAGTCGCCGGGCGCCCGCAGATAGGCGATCACCGCCCGCGCCAGTTCGCGCCGCAGGTCGCCCCAGCCGATCGGAGCGTCGCCGCGCCCCTGCGCCTTCATCCGGCGGATGACGGTCGAGATGGCGATGAAGAAGGCCATGTCGATGGCCGCGTCCGGGTCGGCGTGGCGGATCTCGCCGCGGAACGGCTGCAGGGCGCGCGCGAAGCTCGCCCGCTGACGCTCCACCGAGAGGTGGCCGCGGGTCTTCATCGCCGCGTCCTCGCCCTTGGCCTCCATGATCACGCCGAACAGGCTCTCGGAGCCCTGGTCCTTGATCAGGGTCGACAGGAACACCCGCACCACCTCGCCCAGGCTGGCCAGCTCGCCCGACATGGCCGTCGCCACCAGCTGTTCCGAACGGCCCAGGTGACGGTCCCTGATGGCGCGGATCAGGTCCTGCTTGGTCTGGAAGCGCCGGTAGATGCCGCCCACCGAGACCCCGGCCTCCAGCGCCACGGCCGGCATCGTCAGGCCCTCGGCCCCGTCGCGGCGCAGGATCCGCTCGGCCGCTTCCAGCACCCGCATCAGGAACCGCGCCGAACGTTCCTGTTGCGGCGGGATGATGTGTGTCAGGTCCGAGACATCGTCCATAGCCCGACCTTTCGCGAAACCGGCCGGCCGCGCCAGCCCGAAAATGGCCGCGGACGCCGCGCCAAGGTGACGCTTTGATGACAACGAAGCTCTTGGGTGGCGGAGGCGATACCGCCTATGCTGCCCCCGAGGGCAAGGACAGGGCGGCATGGGCGACGGCAATCAGGCGCAAGGGGTTCGGCCCACGTTCTCGGCCGACGGCGTGCACCTGCTGCGCACCACCCAGCAGGTCCAGTACCAGCTCTCCCAGATGGCCGATCAGAAGGCCAGCATGCTGCTCGGCATCACCTTCGTGATCTTCACGATCTCGGTGGGCCAGGCCAAGCTGGGGCACCCGCAGCCGGCGCTCGTGATCCTGGGCGCCTCGGCCTTCGTGGCGGCGTTCCTCACCGTGCTGGCGGTGCTGCCGTCGGTGAAGCCGGGGCCGAAACCGGACTCCATCCGCAACATCCTGTTCTTCGGGTCCTTCACCCAGCTGCCCGAGGACGAGTACGTCGGTCGCCTGCTGGAGATCGTGACCGACAGCCGTACGGTCTACGAGGCCTTCGCCCACGACATCTACCAGAACGGCACGGTGCTCGCGTTCAAGAAGTACAAGCTGATCGGCTACGCCTACCGCGTCATGCTGGTCGGCCTGTCCCTCAGCTTCCTCGCCTTCATCGGCCCCCCCGCGCTGAAGCTCATCGGCCTTTGAAGGCCGACCACGGACAGGCACAGAAACACACAGAAAGCGGCTACAGCACGAACCGCTCGAGTTGAACCTTGGGCGAGCTTCCGAAGTTGATCAGCAAGCCGACCTGGACACCGCTGGCCCGCAGGTAGTTGAAGAGCTGAGCCCGATGCTCACCGACGAGCGTGCGAGCGGCCTTCAGCTCCAGAAGGATGCTCTGACAACAAAGGAAGTCGGCGACGTAGGTCTGCCTGAGAGGTTCTCCATCGTATTGAAGGCGGAGAGGATGCTGGGCCTCAAATGGAATCTCCCGCCTCGCCATCTCGATGGCCAGGCACTCCTGATAGACGCTCTCCAGGAACCCCGGGCCCATCATCCGGTAGACGTGAAAGGCCGCTCCGCGGATGCGGTAGGTCTCCTCTTCGAAGAGCAATCCCTTCGCGTTCCTGTCCATTCCAGCACAGTACGCGCTCTGCAGAATGAGAACAATAAGAGAACGATCAGGCGCGGCTTTCTGTGTGTTTCTGTGCCTGTCCGTGGTTTCGAAAACCGTCCCTAGACCAGCCGTACGTCCAGGTCGCCCAGCCCGGCGATCGACGTCACCATCCGGTCGCCCGCCTTCAGCCACACCTGCTTGTCCTTCGGATAGCCGATGATGGTGCCCTCACAGGTGCCGGTGAAGATCACGTCGCCCGGCTCCAGCATGAAGTGCTTCGAGCAGTAGGCGATGATCTGGGCGCAGTTGAAGATCATCAGGCGCGTGTTGGTCGACTGCCGCACCTCGCCGTTCACGGTCATCTTCATGTCGAGGTTGTTCGCGTCCACCTGGTCGGCGCTGACCAGCCAGGGGCCGAACGGGCCGGAGCCGTCCATGGTCTTGCCCAGCATCCACTGGGCCGACTTGCGCTGCAGGTCGCGGGCGGAAAAGTCGTTACCGCTGGCGTAGCCGAACACGTGGTCCAGGGCGCTGGCCTCGGGGATGTTGCGCCCGCCCTTGCCCAACACCAGCACCAGCTCGGCCTCGTAGTCGTACTCGCGGCCGGGTTCGCCGGTGACCTTGATCGTCCCGCCGTGGTGGTTCAGCGCGGTATTGTACTTGTTGAACAGGATCGGTTCTTTCGGGGGCGGGGCCCCGCCCTCGGCGGCGTGGGCGACGTAGTTCAGGCCCACGCAGATGATCTTGGCCGGGTTGTCGACGATCACCCCGAACCGGACCTTGTCTTCGGGGATCAGGCGCGCGGCCGGCGGGTTCGCCAGCACTGCCTGCAGGGCGGCGGCGCTGCCTTGACCGGCGATGAGCTGGCTCACCGTGGTGGGCAGGCCCAGCTTGCGGTCGTGCTCCACGCCGGCGATGTCCAGCACCCCGTTCGGCGTCCGCACGCCCAGGCCCGGCCCGGCGGCGGTGACGATGGTGGTCACGGTCAGGCCCTTCAGCCGTGGCTGGGGTCCGGCCCCCGCCGCCTGCGTCGCCCCGCTGGCCAGCGCCGCGCCGGCGCCCAGCGCCAGCACGTCCCTGCGATTGCGCGCCATGTCGATCCTCCCCGCGGTTTTGCCGACCTTAGGCCGAACCGGGTCCCGGTTCGAGATGGGCGCCGTGCAGGCCCAGGATCGGGACGGGCGCCGCCAGCCGCGCCTCCATGGCGCAGACCAGCCCCTCCGGTTCGTAGCGCATCTGCGCCCGGCCGCGCAGCTCGCTCTTGAAGCCCCGCTCGATCAGCCGCGAGCCGAAGCCCTTGCGGGTCGGCCGCTCCACCGGCGGCCCGCCGGTCTCCCTCCAGGTCAGGGCCAGGCGGTCGTCGGCCTCGTCGAAGGTCCAGTTCAGCGCCACGCGGCCGCGCTCGGCGCTGAGGGCGCCGTACTTCACCGCGTTGGTCGCCAGTTCGTGGAACACCAGCGCCAGCGTCAGCGCCGCGCCCGGCTGCAGCCACACGTCGGGACCGTCCAGGCCGACCCGCCCCGATGCGCCGGCGAACGGCCGCATCGCGCGGTCGGCCACCTCGCGCAGGTTGGCGCCGTGCCAGCTCTCGCGGGTGAGCACGTCATGCACCTCGGACAGGCCCATCAGCCGCAGCTCGAACTTGCCGTAGGCCAGCGTCGGGTCCGGCTCGCCCTTCAGCGTCTGCGAGGCCATCGACTGCACGGTGGCCAGGGTGTTCTTCACCCGGTGGTTCAGCTCGTTGATCATTAGCCGCAGCTGGCCCTGGTAGCGCTGCTGCTCGGCCTGGGCGCGCTTGCGCTGGCCGATGTCCTCGATGATCGACACGAAGTAGTCGGGCGACCCGTCCGCGTTTCGGACGAGCGAGACGGTGAGGTTGATCCACACGGCGTCGCCGGCGTGGGTCACGTAGCGCTTCTCGATGGAGTAGGTCTCGAACTCGCCGGCCAGCAGAGCCCTGGCCAGGGCGATATCCGCATCCAGGTCGTCGGGGTGCGTGATGTCCTGGAATGTCAGGTTCAGCATCTGCTCGCGCGTGTGGCCGGCGATGGCGCAGAAGCGGTCGTTCAGCTCCAGGAAGCGGCCGGTGGGCGCGACCCGCGCCACGCCGGTGGCGGCCTGGTTGAATACGGCCCGGTAGCGCTGCTCGGCGGCCTCCAGCCGCATGCGCGCCTGCACCTGCGGGGTCACGACCTCGGTGTACAGCACCAGGCCGCCGATCTCGCCCGCCTCGGTGCGCCAGGGGGCCACCGACCAGCGGATCCACTCCGTGCTGCCGTCGGCCCGCTCGTAGGGGTCGGCCGCGTGGCTGAGCTCGACGCCCTCCTGCAGGGCGCGGAGATGGATGTCGCGCCACTTCTGCGGCACCTCGGGGAAGACGTCGTAGTGCAGCCGGCCCAGCAGCGGTGTGTCGCCCGGCAGGTTCTGGTCGGTCAGGTACTGCCGCGAGGCGGTGAGGTAGCGCATGTCGCGGTCGAAGATCGCGATGCCCAGCGGGGCCTGGGTGAGCGCCGTCAGCGCACCCGACGGCGCGCTGCCTTCCCGCCTGTCCCCACTGTTCGCCCGGCGATCTGCCACGAACCTCCAAACCTCCACCCGGCCCCCGCCGGCGACCCTGAGAGGACGGCGGTCCGGGGTCACGGTCAAGCCGCTGGCGCTCGAAAGACGGTGAGGAAGGTCCGGGCGCCGCTTGACCCAGATCAAAAACCGCTTCGGGAGGCCATTCTAAGTTATCGACGATCACTTGGCGAACGCGACCCTGGCGTTCGATGTGACGGGAGCATCGTCTTGAGCAGACTTCGCAGGATGCACGCGCGCGGAGCCGTGTTGGCCGCTTCGGTTCTGCTGGCCGCCACCGGCGCTTCAGCCGCCACCTGTGTCGGCAGTTGCGGGTCCCTGACCGCCAACGGCGACGTCACCGCACCGCCAGGCGGCGGGGCCTACGGGTGGATCTCGACCTTTGGCGGCGTCGACGGGGTCGGTCAGCTGCCGTCCGTCGGCGGCACCGATGGCTCGACCTTCACCACGTCGGCGTTCGACGCGGCCGCCGGCGACAGCCTCACCTACAACTTCAACTTCGTCTCGTCCGACGGGCAGAACGGCGCGGACGGCTTCATCTACGAGGACTACGCGTTCGTCCAACTGGTCGATGCGGACTCGGGCAACCTGATCGCGATGCTGTTCAACGCGCGAACCGAGCCGGGCGGCCTGATCTCGCCCGGTCTCGGGCTGCCGCCGGTGGATCCGGGCGTGACCCTGACCCCGCCGACGTCGCCGATCACCCTGGGCCCGGGCGACGGCGGCGGCCCGAGGTGGACGCCGCTGGGCGACTACTCCGGACAGTGCTGGGGGCCGGGCTGCGGCGTGACCGGCTGGATCGGGTCGAACTACAAGGTCGCGTCCGACGGGACCTACAAGCTGGTGTTCGGCGTCACCAACTGGGGGGACAACATCTACGACACCGGACTGGCCTTCAGCGGCATCATGGTCGGCGACCGCGAGATCGAAGACCACGAGGCCATCCCGGAGCCCGCGGCCTGGGCGATGATGCTGCTCGGCTTCGGCGGCATGGGCGCCGTGCTGCGCCGTCAACGCGCGCGCGCCGCGTCCGCCGTCTGACGCGCCCTGTTCGTCCGGTTCAGATGATCTCATCTGAACCGGACAGGCCCTACGGCCGGAACCCCAGCGCCCGCGGCGCCAACCGGCCCGGCTGAGCGGCGATCCGCGCCGCGCCCTCCACCCACTCGCAGATCCAGGGCCGGGTGTCGCGCGGGTCGATCATCTCCTCCATCTGGAAGCGGTTCAGCGGCCCCACCGGCCCGCGCACGCTCTCGATCCTGGCCTCGATCTCGGCGCGCAGGGCCACCGGGTCGGCCGCCTCGGCCAGCTGGCGCTTGTAGGCCGCCTCGATGCCGCCCTCGGGCGGGATGCCGCCGACGTCCGCCGCCGGCCACACCACCCGCGCCGAGGCCGTCGCCTTGGGCGTCGCATAGTTGTTGCCGGCCACGCCGAAGCTGCGGCGCATGATCACCGTGAAGATCGGCACGCTGACCTGGGCGAAGGCGATCATCCACTCGCCGCCCTTCCGGATCGTGCTCGCGATCTCGTGCTCGATCCCCACCGCGAAGCCGGGGTTGTCGACCAGGTTCACCACCGGCAGGTGGAACAGGTCGCAGAGGTCCAGGTGCCGCTTGAGCTTGTCGCAGCCGTCGGCGGTCAGCGCCCCGCCGTTCTCGTGGCGGCTGTCCGAGGCGATCACCCCCACCGCATGGCCGTTGAACCGCGCCAGGCCCACGATCTGGTCGGATCCCCACAGCGCGCCCATCTCGAAGAAGCTGCCCCTGTCGGCCATCAGCCGGATGGCGCGGCGCATGTCGAAGGTGGCGTTGCGCTTGCGCGGCACGATGGAGAACAGCTCCTCCTCGCGCCGGTCGGCCGGATCGCCGGTTGCGACCACCGGCGGCGCCTCGAACACGCTGGAGGGCAGGTAGGACAGGAACGCTCGCGTCTGCGCCACGGCTTCCGCTTCTGTCTCGGCCAGGTTGTCCACCGAGCCGTTGCGGCAATGGATGCGCCAGTCGCCCAGGTCCTCCTTGGTCACGTCATAGCCCATGGCGTGGCTGACCACCGGCGGGCCGGCGACGAACAACTGGGCGATGTCGCGCACCATCACCGAGAAGTGCCCCAGCACCGCCTTGGCGGCGCCGATCCCCACGACGCTGCCCAGCAGCACGTTGACCACCGGCACCATCGACAGCTGCTTCGCATACATCTCGCTGCCCAGGTGGCCGGGCAGGAACGAGCCGCCGCCGCCCGACACCCGCGGCCGGCCGGCCGTGATCGCGCCGGAGCTCTCCCGCGCCGCACTCGAGCCTTCCTCCTGCTTCGGCACCATCGTCGCCACGCTGCCGCCGCCGGACGAGCCGTCCAGCAGCCGCACCGACGGGCAGCGGAACTCCATCGAGAGCTCGTCGAGATAGCGGCTCTTCTGCCCGATCGCCCCGTCCGAATGCCCGCCGCGCGAGGTGAAGTCGTCGGCGCACACCACCGCGCGCCGTCCCGCCACCGCGCCCCAGCCGCCCACGTGGTTGGCGGGCGTGAAGTCGGCCACGTTCCCGTCGCCGTCGTAGCTCGCGAACCCGGCCAGGCTGCCCACCTCGCGGAAGCTGCCGTCGTCCAGCAGCAGGTCGATCCGCTCGCGGCAATCCAGCTTGGCGCGGCTGCGCTGGCGCACCACGCCGGGGTCCTTCGAACCGGCTGCGAAGCGGGCGTGGGCGATCCCCTGCAGGGCCGCCACCTGCGCCATCATCGGCGCCCAGCCCTCGGCGGAATCCGCGGCCCGTGCCGCGCGCGTCGCCGCGTCCTCGGACGGCGCGATCACCGCCAGCACCTGGCCCGGCCCCACCTGGCCGCCGGCCTCCGCCAGCGCCGTGATCGTGCCGGCGCAGGGCGCGGTGACCGAGGTCTCCATCTTCATGGCGCTGATCACCATCAGCGTCTCGCCGGCCACGACCGTCGCTCCGACCTTGGCCGAGACCTCGATCAAGCCGCCGCCCATCGGCGCCTCGATCCCTTCCTCGCCGTCGCCCACCGGCCGCGACGGCCCGGCGGCCGGCGGGGCAGGGCGCCCGCGCCCCGAGCCGCCCGACTGCTGTTCCAGCAGCGCCAGCGCCCCCTCGGCCTTGCCCGCCGCGCCACCGGTCGGCGAGGCCAGCTCCGGCTTCTCCGCCAGCAGCGTCGTGCGCGCGTCCCCCGCCGCCACCGACGGCTCGGCCAGGATCGCCCGCAGTTGCCCCAGGTTGGTCGGCAGCCCCGAGATGTGGAACTCCGACAGCGCGCCCCGCGTCCGCGCCACCGCCGAGGCCAGGCTGCCGGACGAGTTCGACCGCCCGATCACCTTGGCGAACATCGGGTCGAACTGCGGCGGGGGCGCCAGCCCAAGGTAGCCGCAGGCATCCACCCGCACCCCCGGCCCGGCCGGTTCCTTGTACCCGCTCAGCGTCCCGGCCCCCGCGGCGGTGACCCGGGCCTGCACCGCATAGCCCCGCGTCGCGGGCGGCGTGGCCAGGCCCAGGTCGGCCAGCGTCTCGCCGGCCGCGATGCGGAACTGCGCCTCCACCAGGTCGACGCCGGTGACCTCCTCGGTCACCGTGTGCTCCACCTGGATGCGCGGATTGCACTCGATGAAGTAGTGCTCGCCGGTCTCCGGGCTGATCAGGAACTCCACCGTCCCGGCGTTCACATAACCGCCGGCCTGCGCCAGCCGCAGCGCATCCTCGAGGATCTTCGCCCGCAGCCCCGGTTCCAGCCCCGCCGCCGGTGCGATCTCCACGACCTTCTGGTTGCGCAGCTGCACCGAGCAGTCCCGCTCCCACAGGTGGACGATCTGGCCGCTGGCCTCGGCCAGCACCTGCACCTCGATGTGCCGCGGCCGCTCGACCAGCTTCTCCAGGAACACCGCGCCGTCGCCGAACGCCGCCTGCGCCTCGCTGGAGCAGCGCGCGAACGCTTCGGACATCTCGCCCGCCGCCGAGACCCGCCGCATGCCGCGCCCGCCGCCGCCGGCGGCCGCCTTCAGCATTACCGGATAGCCCAGCGCCTGCGCCTGCGCGCCCGCGGCGTCGGCCGATCCCAGCGCCTCGGCGCTGCCCGGCACGGTGGGGACGCCCAGCGCGGCCGCCAGCTCACGCGCCTTCAGCTTGTCCCCGAACAGCTCCAGCGTCTCGGGCTTCGGCCCGATGAACGCCAGCCCCTCGGCCAAGCAGCGCCGCGCGAAGGCGGCGTTCTCCGACAGGAAGCCGTACCCCGGGTGCACGCAGTCGCAGCCGCTCGCCACCGCCGCGGCGACCAGCGCCTCGATGTCCAGATAGGCGGCCACGGGGTCGCCGCCGCCGGAGCCGATGGCCCGGCTCTCCGTCGTCACCCGCGTGTGCAGGCCCAGCGCATCCGCGGCTCCGAAGACGCTGACGCTCTCGACGCCCAGTCCGGCGGCCGCGCGGGCGATCCGGATCGCGATCTCGCCCCGGTTGGCGATCAACACACGTTTGAACAACAGCACACTCCCCGACTCGACGGCCCGCCTCTCAGCCGCCGCGGTCGGGGAGGGCTCCGGTCAGATCATGTCCGGGCGACGGCCCCGACGCCAGCGCCGAGACGCCTGCGCTCTCCAACTGCCGCTGGACAAGGCGGCGCCCCGGCGTGAGCTTGCGCCGCCGTCCCGAAGCTGGAGAACCGCCTTGTCCCTCGCCGTCCGCCTGTCCCTCGCCGCCGCGCTGGTCGCGACGCCCACCCTGGCCCAGGTCCCGGCGCCCCCGCTGCCGGTGCCGGCCACCGCGCCGATCACCATCAAGCCGGTGAAGCCCGACCTCTACATGGTCACCGGCGCCGGCGGGAACACCACCGTCCGCGTCACCTCCGCCGGCCTCGTGGTCGTCGACGGCAAGAACCCCGGACAGCAGATCTACGACGACCTGATGGCCCAGATCCGCACGGTCAGCCCGGCGCCGGTGAAGGACCTCGTCAACACCCACCACCACGCCGACCACTCCGGCAACAACGCCCGCTTCCGCGCCGCCGGCGCCGACGTCATCGGCCAGAAGAACGAGCCGGGCGAACTGGCGAAGTTCGTGCCGCCGGCCAACAACCCGACCCTGACCGCGCCGGCCCCACCCAACGTCACCTACGACAAGGCCTACACGATCAGCCTCGGCGGCAAGACGGTGAAGCTGGTCCACTTCTCGCCGGCCCACACCAGCGCCGACACCATCGTCTATTTCCCCGACCTGAAGGTGGTCTCGATGGGGGACGAGCTGAACGCCGCCAACCCCAACATCGACTACGCCGGCGGCGGCAACCTGGGCGGCTTCGTCAACTCCCTGGACCAGGCGATGAAGCTCGACTGGGACCAGGCCATTCCCGGCCACGGCGCCGAGCCCTGGACCAAGGCGCAGGTGAAGGTGTTCCGCGACAAGCTGCAGACCCTGCTGGACCGCGCCCGCGCCTCCGTAAAGGCCGGCACGCCCCGCGACCAGTTCATCGCCAGCCTGAAGGCCGACGAGCTCTGGCCCTTCCCGGCCACCTTCTGGAACGGCGCCCGCGGCGACGGCCTCTGGGCCGAGGCGGGCGGCAAATAGGCCCTCACGCACGCCGCACGTGAATCTCAAGTCCCTCATCGCCTGGACCGCCCGCGCCGTCCTGGTCGTGGTCTTCGCCGTCGCGCTCTACGGCGCGATCGACCCGCACCACAACCACGCCGCCGCCGCGCCGCCGCCGGACGTGGTCGAGCACATCGGCTACGGCTACCTGCTGACCATCCTGAGCATCGCCTCCGCGCCGCAGTTGAAGCCCTGGTGGATCGGTGCCGGCATCCTCGCCATGGCCACCGTCTTCGAGGCCACCCAGGCCCTGGGCCTGGTCGCCGGCACGGCCCAATGGTCCGACCTG
>CBHTUE010000060.1:0-22357 GCA_966096115.1 uncultured Phenylobacterium sp. | reverse complement strand
AACGCCGCGTCGGCCGGCGCGGCCCACAACGCCCACAGCTGGCCGCGCCGTGGTGGCGTCAACAGGGCCGCCAGTCGGCGGCGCCAGGCCGCGTCGCGTCCCGCCGCCCGCAGGCGCGCGCGCGCCACCTCCGGCTCGCCGCCGATCAGCGTCGGCCAGGCCTGCGCTGAGAGCTCCATCGCCGGCCCCGCGCCGCGCGCCCTGAGCGCGTCGGCCATCGCGTCGGGCCGCACGCCGTCGGCCACCGGATCGGTCGCGGTCACTAGCGCGAGCAGCCGCGCCGCCCAGGCCTCCGCCCGTGGCGGGATCGCCGTGCCCGCCGCCGTCGCCGGAGGCCCGCGGCCGGCGGGCGCTTGCGCCGACAGCAGCTCCGCCAGCCGCGCGATGGCGGCCTGTGGCCACTGCCGCGCCAGCCGCGCGATCAGCCGCGGGGCGGCCGGGGAGGCCCGCAAGCGCTGCGCCAGCGCCGGGCCCTCGCCGCCCAGCACCCGCATCACCAGGGCATCGAACGCCGCCTGGCTCGGCAGGCCGGCCGGCCAGGGCAGCAGCCCGTGATGCAGGTGCGCCCACACCAGGTCCAGCTCCGCCGCCGCGCGCTCGACCGACGACGCGGGCCCGGCGCGATCCATCACCGCCGGGCGCAGCGCCTCGCCCAGGGCCCGGCGCAGGGCCTCGCGCAGCCGCGCCTCCGCCTCCGCCTCGTCCCAGACCGGCGGGATGTCGCCCAGGTCCACCTCGAGCGTGCCCAGCCGCAGCACCTCGCCGGGCCTGGAGACCTCGTCGAACACCTCGCGGATCACCGCCAGGCCGCGGCCCGCGGCGAAGTCACCGTAGCGGGTGTGCAGCGCCTGCGCGTCGGCCTCGCGGGCGAAGCCGACCTCGAAACTCAGGGTCTCGATGACGTGGGCGGCCTCGATGACGCGGGCGCTTTCCATCTCAATCCGCCTGCGCCGCGGACTGGGCCTTGAGGAAGTCGGCCAGGTCGCGGGACGCCGCGTCCAACGCCTCGCAGGTCGCGGCGGAGGTCCCGGCGTCGGAGTCCTGATAGGCCCGCAGCAGGCCGGCCCAGCGGCCATAGTCCCGCTCGAACCGGGCCATCTCCTTCACGCCCAGCCACAGGCAGTCGGCGGTCACGTGCGCCGGGAAGTTGATGCTCACCGTCTCCTGGGCGAAGGCGTGGAAGTCCGGCCGGGCCGTCCGCGCCGTCCAGCCGGGGAAGACCACCGTCGCGCGCAGGAGGTGGAAGGCAGCGTCCAGGGGCTGGTTCCGGTCGCGCGGCCGCAACAGCACGTGGTCGACGATGTGCAGGCCCTCGCAGGCGTCGGTCAGCGCCAGCAGGCCCTGGCGCAGCGTCTCCGCGTGGCGCGCCGCGGCGGCCTCGTTCGCGAACTCGCCCAGAACGCAGCGCGGGGCCTCGGCGTCGTCCACCAGCACCAGCCGGCGCAGGCCGCGGGGCTCCCAGCGGTAGCGTTCGCGGTTGAGGCCGAAGCGGAACAGGTCGGCCTGGCTGGCCCCTGCCCGGCGCAGGGCCGCCAGGAGCGGTCGCGCGGTCTCGAGGGCGGCCGGCTCCGGACGGAGCCCCCGGCGGATCGCAGCCGGGTCGTCGGCGGGGTCCGCCCAGGTCAGCGGCCTCGTTGTCGCCTCGGGCGGCGGAAGCGGCGTGCGCCAGGGGGCGATCGCGGCGGTCAGCCGCCGCGAGGACCAGTCCCGGAAACCCAGCAGCAGCGCGATGCGGCGATGCAGGCCGGTGGTGTCCTGCGGGTCCGACCAGAGGACCTTGCCGGTGTCGAAGCCCGCCGCCCGGTCGCGCCCCAGCTCCACGGTCTGATGCAGGTAGGCGGCCTTGTTCTCCAGGAGCGCGAACGTCAGCTCCGTGGAGTCGAGGTAGTCCAGGAACTGGCGCAGGGTGTTCTGGCTGCAGCTCTCGCCGTAGAGCGAGAGCAGGTAGTCGAAGGCCCGGCTGCGGCGGTCGGCGGCGTTGTCGAACGGCTCGTAGACCTGCTGGTCGATCTGCTCGGTGACCGGCCGGCCGGCCTGTTCCGGCGACGGCATATAGAGCCGCTCGACCCGCGGGACGTCCGCGTCCTTCAGGATGCGGCGCCAATAGCTCTGCCGCAGGGGCTGTTCGGGGGTGAACAGCTCGCGGATGTGGGCCAGCTGCTCGCCGGTGTTGGCCAGCAGCTGGTCGAAAAGGGCCAGGTAGCCGCGCAGTTGGTCGGTCTGCGCCAGGCCGCCGGCCGGCGCCGCGTAGCGGCCCAGTCGATAGAGCGGCGGGAACTCCTCCTGCACCGAACGGAAGGGCGGGTCGGGGCGATGCGCGCCCTTGGGCGGCGGCACGGCCTTCTCGAAGTCGCGGTGGGTGTCGATGTCCCGGAAGTCCGGCTGCAGGGCCGCCGGCCGCCGGCTGGCCACGGCGCGAGGGTCCAGCGGCGCCTCCACGCCGCGCCGCAGCAGCCGGACCATGCGCACCAGCCGGGCGTCTTCCTCGTCCTCATGCGCGCGGTCGCCCGGCACGCTGAGGCAGGGCGCCCATTCGGCGGCCTTCCACTCCAGCACCGAGCGGTCGGATTCGCTGCCGAAGCGCTGGTCCCCCAGGATGATCTCGAGGCTGGTCACCTCATCGACGCCGTCGACTGCCAGCACCTCGGCGCGGAGCTCGGTGATCAGCAGCCGGCCTTCCTCCTCCCGCGCCAGATCAGCCTCGGCGATCAGCCCATCCACCCCGTCGGGCCCGTCCAGCGCGTCTTCCAGCCGCTGGCCTTCGAGCACCCGCACGGCGACGGACCGCCTGCGCGGCAGGCCGGCGACCTTGGCCGCCAGCACGCGGTAGATCTCCGCCAGGATGTCGTTCGGATCGCGCAGCCCCGAGATGCCGGCGCTCAGCGCCAGCTCGCAGAACCGTGGCTCGATCTCGTCGATGTGGTCTTCCAGGTCCTCGCCCACGGTCCGGCTGGCCCGGTAGATCGCAAGCGCCTTGGCCGCCAGGTCGCCCACCCCCTTGGCGGCGCGCGCGTTGACCCGGCGCAGGCGCAGGCGATGCAGGCCTGGCCTTGTCGTTCCGCCGTGCAGGGGGTCGTCCGTGACGAACCGGGCGTCGGCCAGGTCCGCCACCTCGTCCAGCAGCAGGCGGCGGTAGTCGCTGGCCGTCGTCGCCCGGCAGGGGAAGATCTGCTCGGGCGCGAACAGCGCCTGGCGTTCGAAGTCGATCGTCCCGTCCGGCCGGCACATGTGGTCGGCTACCGGGAGGTCGGCGCGGTAGGCCACCTCGGTCAGGGCGTAGCTGAGCTGCTCCAGGATTGTGACGCCCGGGTCGTGCACATTGTAGTCGGTCCAGCGCAGCCCGCTGGCCGCCTGGGTGGCGGCGATGCCCAGGCTCCGCAGCGCCCGGAACCCCACGACGTCGTCCTCGCGCGATGGCTCCCCGCGGCGGCGGATGGCGGGCGGGACCAGGGGATCGTGGGCCTCGCTCATGGCCGCTTCGCCTCACCGGCCGCGGCGGCCGCGGCGTGCATGTCGTCGAACCACAGGCGGGTGACGAAGGCGCGGACATAGACCTCCTCGCCGGGCGCCAGCTCGCCGCGCGACCGGCGGCCGGCCAGGTAGTCGCGACGGGTGCGGATCTCCAGGCGATAGGTGGCCTTCTCGCCGTGCCCGCTGGTCACCTTCTGCGTGGTCGGCGCCCAGCGCAGCTGCAGGCGGTCGGAGCGACGCGAGTAGTAGGCGTGCTGGGCGCGGATGCGTTTCTTCAGCCGCAGCAGGTCGTCCCACCAGATGGGGTTGAAGGTGTTGAGCGCGATGGCGTGCACCAGCGCGAAGCGGCCGGTGTCCGGCAGGCCGACCCCGGCCACCACCTCGAGGGCCTGACAGCCGCGCAGGTCGCCGGTGAGCGGATGGAACCTGCCGTCGGCGATGAGCCCCGGCACTTCCTGCCCGCGGCGGCCCTGCGAGCGGACGGCGCCGGCGACGTCCAGCTCGTCCTGCGGCTCGGTGGTGTTGACGCCGACACGGCCGTCGGGGTCCAGGGTGAGCAGGGGCGCGGCCGACTCGGGCTTCTGGATCGCCAGCTTCTTGAAGTCCTCGCCGAACGCGAACCGCCATTCCGCCGCCGCATCGTCCTGGGACTTGGCGGTGTAGAAGCTCATCAGGGCCGGGTTGTCGCCCAGCGACTTGACCCGCAGGCCGTCCGGCGGGGTCTTGCGGAAGCCCTCGTCGTTGATGTTCAGGGCGGAGTCGATGAGGTCGACGAAGTCGTCCTCGCTGGGCCGGCTGCCCGACCGGAAATAGCCCTTCAGGGTCTCGCGCGACTGGCGGCTCATGTGGCGTCATCCGGGGCAGCGAAGCGGCGGCCGACCACGAAGGTGCGGCCCAGTTGCAGGCCGGCGGCGGAGCTGGCGTCCTCGGGGTCGGCGCCGCGGCTGACGCCGGTCGGGCGCGCGGGGCCGACGGCGTCCCTCGCCTCGACTTCGATGAAGTGCTCGTCAATCGGCAAGGCCAGGCTCCAGGGGGTCTTGTTCGCGATCCGCGTCGAGGTCTCCGCGGCGACGCGGCGGGTCGAGGCGGTGTCTTCGAATCCGTACTCGGGAAGCTCGGCGACCGCCGCGCCGAGGCGTTCCCAGACGTGCAGCATGGAGATGCCCTTCACGGTCACCACGTCGCCGGGGTTGGCGGCGCGACGGATGCAGGCCTCGATCTCGTCGGCGCCGATCTGCCAGCCGAATTCGGCGCCGCGGCCGGCGTCGTACCAAGGCGAGAGATGGGTGGTCAGGCCGGCGTTGATGCGGCGCACCGCGTCGCCGACGTCTACATGCGGCTTGAGGCTGATGCGGCAGCGCACCTGGATCAGGTCGTAGCTGGCGCTGCGCACCTTCAGCTGCACGGCGGGCGAGGCGCGCTGGCGCAGGTAGGCCTCGATGGCGTCCAGGTCCAGCGGGTTGGCCCGGAGGGGCCGGGTGGCGTAGCGCGGATCGTTGCGCGGCCCGTTCGGCACCACGACCACCAGCACCTTGCCCGGCGCGTGGGCGGCGGTGACGTCCTCGCGGTTGGGCAGGCACAGCACCTTGTGCACGCCCGGATAGGCCTCCAGCACCAGGCGCTCGTAGTCCCACGGGGTGGAGGCCCGCTGCTTGTGGCGCAGCCGCTCGCCTGCCCGGGTGCGGAACTGGTCGGTGGTCTCGGCGCGCCGCAGGCCGATGCCGCCTTCCGGCTGCTCCAGGCTGAGCACCCCCGGCAGGGTCAGGCTCTTCAGGGTGATGCTCCCCGCCGCCAGCGGCCCCTCCGGGGCGGTCTCGCCCAGCACCCTGGTGGCGCGCAGCGCCTGGCTGCGCACCGCCTTCAGGGCCGCGAAGCTGCCGGACCCGGCGTCGCAGGACAGCCGCAGCCAGAACAGCCCGTCCGGCATGGAGCGGTTGTCCTTGGTCATCCCCGGCGGCAGGTCCAGGGTCACGATGCCGGAGGTGAGGAAGCCGGCGGTGGAGTCCGACAGGATCCGGCGGTGTTCCAGCGGCCGCCAGCGGTCGCCGGCCAGCCAGGACCACTCCAGTTTCGGACGCGGCTTGCGCCGGGCCAGCGCCTCGACGGCGGCGTCGCGGCGCAGGTCGAAGAACAGGGTCAGCACGCCCTGCGCCTTGGCGCCCGCCAGGCCGATGTACAGGTTGCCGTCGCGGCCGCACGCCGGGATCAGCGGATGGGCGCGGTCCGGGCTGGCGGGGTGGATCTCCTCCAGCCCGAACGGGTGCAGGTGCAACACCGCCTCGCCGCGCGCGGCGCGGGCCGAACCGACGTCGCCCAGTTCGACGCGCGCGTTGGCCGTGTAGCTCAGCGTCAGCCGCTCCATCAGCGGCGTGTAGGGCGGCTGCGGCAGCGGGTTCTTGCGCCAGTCCTGTACCTTGCGCTTGGCGCTGACCGAGCGGGTCAGCAGCGCGGGGAAGGCCTCGTGCCCGAAGCCGCCCGCGGGCGTGGCCAGCTGCAGCTTGACCAGGCTGTTGCGCGCGTTGGTCGTGGCCTGGAAGTCGTCGCCGTCCGGCCGCCAGCGAGCCCGCAGGTCGGCCGCATCGATCGGGATCGGCAGGCCGCGGGCGGGCTCGCCGTCGACGAACAGCCGCGCCCGGCGTCCGCCCGTCCCGCCCCACAGGCCGTCGCGCAGGATCGAGGTGTCGACGCTGAAGGCCTCGGCCGAGAAGTCCTCGTCGTAAGCCTCGTAGTGCAGGGCGAAGCCGTGCGCCGGCAGCGCGGCCCACTCGGGCTGCACGGTCAGGTGGGTGACGTATTTCCGCGCCAGCTCGGGGGCGCCCACCACCAGGTACGAGGCGATGTTGGGCAGCGGGCCGAACGGTGCGAACGGCCGGGTGGGATCCAGCGGCCCGATCTGGTTGTAGGCCTGCACGTCGCGCACGCCGCTGACCTTCACCTGCAGGTCGAAGGCCCGCACGATCGCGCCGCTGAGCAGCGAGTAGGGAAACATCGCGGCGTGCTGGTTGACCCGCAGCCGCAGGACCGGCGCCCCGGTCGGCCATTCCGCGCCGTGGACCTGCGGCGAGCAGGGTTCGATCGGCGGATCCTCGTTGGAGAGCGCGAAGAGGATGCACATCGTGTCGCGCTGCGGATCGGTCGCCGGCGCCGCCTCCACCAGCACCGGCCGGTAGATCTTGTGCCAGCCGTCGGCGGTGCTCAGCGCGACGTCGAACAGGTTCTCGACCAGCTCATCGCGGATCAGGCTGCGGCGCCGGTCGTCGTCGTAGCCGGGCTCCTGCGCGGCCAGCATCAGGATGAACGGGTTGACGACCGAGTGCCGCTCCCGTTCGAACCGCCCGTCGCGCGCGTCGTCGACCACGCCGCTGCGGACATTGAACTGGCTGGTGTCCATGAACTCGGCGGCGCAGGCGCGGATCGCGGCCAGATCGACGGCGTCCAGGCGCGGCGCCTGCGGCAGCACCCAGCGCGCGAACAGCCGGCCGAGGACGGTCGAGAACGCGGCCTCGTCCTTCGCGCCCCGCATGGCCTTGAGCAGGTCCTCGATCCGCTCGCCGCCGTGCTCGAACGTCAGGGTCAGACGGATCTCGCGCTCGCCTTCCTTGAGCCAGAGCACGGGCGAGGCGATGGCCAGGCCGACGCGCGCATCGCGGCCCTTGCGCGTCGCCCCGCGCTCGTCGGCGCCGAACAGGGCGATGGAGACCTGGCCCGGTTCGTCGCCGCGCCCGACGTCGGCGTCGAAGCCATCCACCTTGGCGCGGGTGACGTAGCCGAACCGGCTCTCCGGCGTGATCAGCCGGTCGCGCTGCAGGCGCAGCGTCCGCAGGTCCTGCACCCTCAGGTCGGTGATGGTGAGCGCGCCGTCGGCGACGAACTCCACCGCGGGGCCGCCCGCCGGACCGGTGACGAATACCGTCCCCGCCGCGGCCACCACGGGCGGGCCGTAGGCCGGGTCGCGCTCGAACAGCAGATGGACGGAGTCGGGCCTGGCCCCGCGCGGCGCCATGCGCAGGCAGTCATGGTAGTAGAAGTCGGTCAGCCGCTCGGTGAACCGGTTGATCCGGTCCTGCACCCGCCCGAGCATCTGGCAGAAGGCGATCAGCAGCGAGGCGGCGGGATCGTGCACGCGGCTCGCCAGCGACTGCTTCCAGGCCTCCCGCGCCATGTCCTCGATACGCTTCAGGGCGTGGGACAGCGCGAAATAGGTGCTGCGCAGGGTCGGCAGGTAGTCGGGATGGTCCGCCCGGGGCAGCGGCGGCGTCTGGTCCAGGCCCTTCAGCACCGCGGCGGCATGGTCGCTGATCACCCGCGCCCAGGGCCGGTCCTCCAGCAGGGCCAGGGCCTCCGCCCACGCCTGTAGGCCCTCGCGCATCCCGTCGAGCCGGCCGGTCAGCTTGCCGCGGCGCACGGCAGCGTAGTCGTCGAGGAAGATCTCGCCGCGGCGCTCCAGGTCCAGCGTCCGGGCCCGCGCGATCAGCACGCTCTCGTCGCGCTCCAGCAGCGCGCTCCAGTCGCCGTCCGGATGGCCGTCGGCGTCGACGAAGAGCAGCCGCTCGGCCAGCCGCAGGCTCATGGCCAGCCGCTGTTCCACCGTGGTCTCGTCCACGCGGAACAGCTCGTCCCGCAGCGCCTGCGGCAGGCGCTCCGCCTGTTCCGTGCCCCGGGTCACGCCTGATGCCCCACGCCGGAGCCTTCCCGGAGATACAGCGGGAAGACCAGGTTGCTGCGCGTGTTGGTGCTGCGGATCGTGTAGTCGAGGCCCAGGCGCAGGACGCCCTCCAGCCAGCCGCTCTCGTCGATGTGCACGGCCTCGAGCGTGATGCGCACCTCGAAGAAGCGGACCGCCCGCTCGATCATGTCGCGCACGTCGGTGAGGGTGGAGTCGGTCAGTTCCTCGAACACCATGAACTTCAGGTCGCAGCCGTAGGTCGGCTGCATCACCCGCTCGCCAGGGGTGGTGCCGAACAGGATGCGCAGGCTCTGGCGGATGTCCTCCTCCGCCGACACCATCGCCGCGCCGCGGCTGCGCCGGTCGAACGCGGGCGGGAAGGCCCAGCCTGTGCCGAGGAAGCTGTTGTCTTCCATGGCTAGCCGCCGATCATCACGGTGGGGCAGCCCATGGCGATGGCGCCGCCGTGGGCCGTGGTGTCGCCCAGCCGCGCGGCGGGCCGGCCGCTGATCATCACCGTCGACGACCCCTGGACGATGGAGTCCGGCGGGCCGACGCAGACCGCCATGTCGCCCACCACCGCCGCCGGCATCTTGCCGATCAGCACGGTGGGGACGCCGGGGCCGGCGATCGGTCCCCCGACGTGCGGGATCGGCGGCACGCCCGGAGTCTGCATCGGGCAGGTGTGCAGGTCGGTGAGGCGGGCGGCGGGCGGCATGCGAACGGCCTCAGTTGATCATGACCATGGCCCCGCGGACCGTGGTCTGGCCGCTGGCCGACAGCTCGGCGGAGGCAGCGCCCTTGCCGGTGAAGGCCATCTGGGCGTTGCAGGTGATGTTGAGGCCGTCGGCCTTCACGTCGGCCTTGGAGGTGATCGACACGGCGCCGACGGCGTCCAGGGTCATCGACCCCTTGGCGGTCAGCTTGATGTCCTTGGGGCTGTCCAGGGTGATGCCACCGGTGGTCAGCTCGATTTTGTTGTTGGTCTCGTCCTGCAGGAGGATCGACTTGTCCTTGTCGCTGAGGACGATCTTGTTGTTGGCGGGGGTGGTGATGGTGATCACCTTGTCCTCGTCGTTGATCTCGATCTTGACCTTGCTGCGGGTGACCAGCGCCTTGGTGTTGTTCTCCGCGGCGATCGCGTAGGGCGGCGCGTGCTTGCTGGAGTAGAGGCTGCCCAGGATCACCGGGTGGCCGGGGTCGTTGTTGAAGTAGCCCAGCACCACCTCGTCGCCGATCTCCGGCAGGTAGAAGGCTCCGAAGGTGTTGGAGGCGTAGTATTGCGCCAGCCGCGCCCAGACCCCGGCCGTCGTCGCCGCCAGCACCGGCACGCTCACCTGGATGCGCTGTTCGCCCAGCGGGTCGCCGTCCAGCTTCATCACCACGCCCACCTGCAGGCCCTCGGCGCCGGGCAGCCAGCCCGCGGCCGGCGGCGCCACCACGTCGGTGCGCTGCGTGAACCACTCCGGCGCCAGGCCGAACTCGGCCTCGGTCACCCAGTTGCCGTCCGCCAGCTCATGCTCCAGCGCGCCCACGAACACCTTCCCGGAGAAACGCGCGCCCACTCCGGCCAGCTCGATCAGTTCGCCGACCTTGGCCTTGGCGCTGCCCTGGAACTTCATGCGGCCGCGGACCCGCGACAGTCCCGCCTTGACCTGCTGGGCCTTGGCCCAGGCGTCCAGCCCGGCCTTCTCCAGGGCGGTCGCCGACTGCAGGGTGAAGACGCTGAGGCCGGCGACCTGGGCCAGGGTCGCCGAGTCCAGGTTGCCCTGGGCGTTCAGCGACGCGGGCGACTCCGGACTGCTCTTCACGATGGCCTGGTTCTTGGGGTCCCACGCGACCGCCTCGACGCTGGCCCACTGGGTGCGCGCGTCGACGTCGCCCTGGAACTCGATGAGGTCGACGCCGTAGGTCACCGTCAGCGCCGGCTCGGCGCTGACCGCCGGCGCCTTGACCGAGACGGTGCCGTCGGTTGCGATCACCAACAGGCCGTTGGCGTCGGCGCGCGAGACCATGAAGTCCCAGTCGGCGCAATAGTACTGGGTCATCCCCTTGTGGCTGAGGGTCGTCGCGTCGACGGCGGCGGTCAGGCCGTGGTCGCCGATCAGCGCAGAGATGATGTCGCTGTCGGTCTGGTCGACGTAGTTGGCGTTCTTGCGCCCCACCGTCATTTTGACCGCCTTGTCCTGGCAGTCGACGATCAGCCGGGCGTCGTTGTCGCCGGTGATCCGCGTGCCCAGCTTGACGACGATCCCCTCGAAGATCGTTTCCTCCTGGTCGCGGTACCCCGCCTTGATGGTGATCGCCGCGCCCGGCGCGAAGGTGGCGGCGTCGCCTACCGGCCACTCGCTCTTGGCCATGTCGCCGTCGCTCACCACGATCCGGGCGGACGGAACCACATTGGCCGCGCGCCGGACGTTGACCGAGATGAGCTCGACGCTCTCGGCGATCCGGGAGCCGTTGCTGAGCACCGAGACGCGGAGCACGCCTTCGCTGTTGAGGAGGGGAGACTCGGCCATGGGTTACTCGAGCGGAGGGAAGCGGAGGCGCATGCCCGGCTCCAGCCGCCGGAACCCGTCCAGGCGGTTGAAGCGGGCGACATCGACGTAGTAGGCGGGGTCGCCGTAGATGCGCTCGCAGAGCAGCGGCAGGGTGTCGCCCTCGCGCACATGCACCAGGTGCGACAGGTCGGGCGACGAGCGGTTGGCGGCGAGCTCCGCCTCCTTGGAGCTCATGAACCCCTTGAACTCCAGGTCCACCTTGGCGCGCAGCGGGTCGCCACTCGGTTTGAAGAGGGTGTACTGCACCCCCATGGACTCCATCCGCCCGTAGAGGATCAGCGTCCCCCACAGCAGGCGCACGTGGTCCGGCTCGTGCTGGTCGCCGTTGTAGACGTAGACGACGTCGCTCAGCGCCTTGATGTGGTCGGCGACGTCCTTGTCCCTGTCCTGGCCCTGGACGGGCACGACTCCGGTGCCGTCCAGCAGGATCGAGAAGCTGACCGTGTCGGGCTGGACGCCGCTGAAGCGGGTGGCCGAGCCCACCTGGCCCAGGGTCATGCGCGTGTTGTAGCGGATCGCCCGCTTGTGCTTGAACTCCGAGGGGTTGAGCATCGCGGTGAACGACTTGGTCTTGTCGATGCTGATCGCGCCGTCCTTGGCGACCTTTACGCGCGTGATCGTCAACTGCGATTTCGCCCCGCTTTCCGACATCGCGTTAGCGCTCGCGCGCCCTCTGCAGGCGGTCCTCGACCAGGGCCTTGCACTCGGCCAGCAGGTCCTCGCGCAGCTGGTCCAGCCAGGGGCCGGGCGGCGGCCCACGGTCGTCCTGCGCCGGCGCGGGAGAGCCGTTCACCGTCGACTTGATCAGCAGCTGGCGGACTTCGATGGTCATCGTCAGAGGGTCCGTTTCGAGGTTGCGTAGTTCAGCTCGATCTTCTCGATCGCCAGCGCGCTCTTCTCGGCCTGGAACGGCTCCACCGTCCAATGGGCGGGGTAGGCGTTCTCGAAGGACCAGCTGCGCAGCGGCTTCATCGGTTCCGACAGCAGGTCGACCAGCACCGTCTTGGGCTCGATGCGCTGCCCGAGGTCGCCCTCGAGCACGCCGCGGCACCATTTCACCAGCTCGGAATCGAAGCTGGCGACCCCGCGCTTCAAGGTCAGCTTCGGGTGCTTCACGCCCTTGGGCAGGGCGTGGACGAAGCGGTTCTCGCCGCCTTCCCGGTAGGCCTCGGTCTCCATCTCGGGACCGATGCCGCCCACCTCCTGGAAGGCCGCGTCCTCGTCGCCGAACGCCGGGACGAAGCTGACCTTGAAATAGAACCCCCGCGGGGGATAGGCGTCGGTCATGCCGGGTTGGCGATCGTCAGGCCTTCATGGGCGATCACGATCGTCTCGACGGCGACCTCGTTGCCGGTGGACTTGAGGTCGGTGCTGGTGATCTTCGTCGGCCAGGCGTTGGCGAGCTTCCAGACCATGGTGGGGTTGCCCTCCTCGTCCAGCAGACTGATGGTCACGGGAATACGCTTCACCGTGTTCATCTTGATCTCTTTGAACCAGTCGAAGAACTTGTTGTCGTCCTTGAAGACGCCTTTCTTCATCGTGACATCGCTGAACTTCTGGATGCCGGGCATCTTCTGCACCGAGAACGCGGGGCTATTGCCGGCGCGGTACTCGATGGGCTGGGCTTCGATGTCGAGGCCGGAGACCTCCTGGAACGACATCTCGTTGGAATCCCATTCCACCTTGAAGCGGAATTTCGGGATCGGCCACGTGGTGGTGGACTGGGCAGCGCCGTCATCGGCCATGGGATTTCTCCGTCAATCTTGAGGGCGTTGGGATCAGGACTTGGGCATCAGCTGCTGGAAGGTGATCTCGATGAACTCGGCCGGTCGGACCATCGCCACCAGCACGGTCACCCGCAGGATCCCCTCCAGCACGTCTTCGGGGGTCATGGTCTCGCCCAGCCCCACGTGGACGCTGAAGGCGTCGTCCGGCACGGCGCCCATCAGGCCGCCGCGCTTCCAGATCCCGGTGAGGAAGTTCTGGATCATGCTCTTGATGGTGAGCCAGGTGCCCGCGACGTTGGGCTCGAAGACCATGGCCTTCGCCGCCAGCTTGCAGGACTCCTCCAGCATGATCATCGTGCGCCGCACGTTCACGTAGCGCCAGTCGAGGCTGTTGCCGTCCAGGGTGCGCGCGCCCCAGACCAGCACGCCCTCGCCGATGAACGATCGGATGGCGTTGATCGACTTGCCCTGCGGGTGAACGTTCAGGCTCTCCTGCTGGTAGTGCGAGATGTTGACCGCAGGGGCCGTGACGCCGTTGACGCTGATGTTGGCCGGGGCCTTCCAGACGCCGCGGGTATTGTCGACCATGGTGTAGAGGCCGGCCATGGCCGCGCCCGGCGGCAGCAGGTTCAGCTTGCGCGCCGCGGCCTTCAGCATCGTCACGTAGGCGCCGCTGGCCTGGTAGAGGGCCTTGTCGGCTTCAGCGATGCTGGTTTCGACCCAGGCCTTCTGCTTCTCGGGCGTGTCGCCCTCGGCCTTGGCCTCCCAGTCCGCCCGGGTGAGCTTCAGCTCCGCGCGTAGCAGGTCCTGCGCGGAGCCGGTGTCCTTCAGGAAGATGCCGCCCAGATCGACGCCGGGGAAGTTCAGGTAGCTGAGGTCGGTGTCCTGCACGATCGTGGTGTGGACCCACGGATAGTAGGTGGTGCCGAAGTCGAGCTGGTTCTTGCCCAGCGCGTCGCGGAACCGGCTGACCGGGTTGTTGCTGGCGTCGGTCAGGTCCTGGTCGCCTTCGTAGATGTCCAGGATCGCGATGCGGTTGCGCATGGTCAGCCCGCAGTGGGCCAGCATGGACTGCTGTACGCCGATGCAGTCGGCCGCCTCCTTCAGGCCGACCGAGTCCGGGATCACCACCATCGTGGGTTCCTGCTCGAGCTCGAGGCTGGCGATGCCGTCCTTCAGCTTCTGCGGGTCGAGGCCGTGCTCGTAATCGCCGACCGAGACGATGTAGCAAGGCCCGCCGTTATTCTGGAAGAAGTGGCGCATGGCGTAGTAGAGCCGGTACCGGTCGCCCGCGACCTCTACGGCATATTGGGTCTCGACGTCGGCCGACTGCACGGCGAAGGCGGCCCTGAGCTGGCTGGTGTCGGCCACCTGGGTGGCCGCGGCAGGCTTCGCGTCCTTGCCGGCTGCTCCCGCCGCCGGGGGGGCCGCGAAGACGCCGTTGGCATCCTTGGCAGCCGCCGCGACGGCGTCGGCCGCAGTCTTGGCGCCCGTCGCGACCTTACTGGCGGCGCTGGCCGCGTTGGCGGCGTCCTGGGCCGCGGCGAGCTGGGCGGTGGCGTCCTTCAGGACCTGCGCGGCGGCGTCCTTGTCGGGGGCCTTCGCGGCCTTGGACTCGGCGTCGGCGACTTCCAGCGCCTTGGTCGCCATCTTCACCTCGATCGCCGCGGCGGCGGCGCGGCCCGCGGCGGCGACGGCGGCCTCCCCGGCGGTCTTGGCCTCGGCCTCGGCGGCCGCCAGGGCCTTGGCGGCCCGCGCCGCGCCGGCGTTGTCGGACTTGGCGGGCGAGGCTGACGCGCCGCCCAGGGCGGTGATGGTGAACTTGGGGTCCGGCGCGCCGCCGAAGAAGCGCTCGAACTCGGCCAGCGAGGTGATCTTGAACGGCCGCCCCGTCAGCGACGCGCCCGCATTGCTGGCCCTGCGGGTGTAGCCCACGAACGCCGGAACCGCCGTCGCCACCTCGACCACCGAGTTCGGGAAGGCGTTCTGTTCGACGATATAGACACCTGGTGTTTTCATGACCGGCATGACGGGCTCCTAGGGCGCGAGGGGTTTCAGCGTGGGTTGGACATAGATTTCCGAGACGAGGGTGGAATCGCTCCGCCGCCCGGCCAGGCTGGCCGGGTGTGGGACGGGCAGGCGCTTGATCAGGCTGCGGCCCGGGCCGTCGCCGGGTTCACGCGCGCGCAATTCGAACTTCTGCGCGAAGCGTTCGCTGAGCGGGATCGGCTTCTGCGAGCACAGCACCTTGGCGATCCGCCCGTCGGCCAGCGCCTCGTCGGGCGCCGCGGCGAAGGCGAATGCGCGGTCGGGGTCCTCGATGTAAGGCTCCACATCGTCCCACGGCCCCAGCAGCAGGTACTTCCAGATCGTGGCGCGCGACCGCAGGGCCAGGCTGTAGCGGCGCGGTTCGGCCGCCGGCTCGCCGGCCACCGGGATCACCGCCACCAGGTCCGGCCGCGGCGTCGGCGCGGTCCAGAAGTGCGCGTGGTCCGTGCCGGGATGCATCCGCCAGTCCGCATCGCGCCGGCTCGCGTCGCCGCCCCAGAAGGTCAGCGGCGGCTCGTGCATCTGGGTCTGGTCGTGGGTGTACTGGGCGAAGCGCGGGTCCAGGGCGTGGACGGCGAAGCGCAGGTCGTCGGCCTGGCCCATGTCCGCCAGCCGGCGCGGCAGGTCGCGCTTCGTCTCGTGGTGCACCTCGATCCGGTGGCTCCAGACGCGGGTGACGCATCCCGCCTTGGTCAGCCAGGCGGCGCTCGCCTCGTCCGGCTCGAACCGCAGCCGCAGGCGTGCGGGATCGCTGAAGTACGGGTGGATCACCTCGAGCCCGAACAGCAGCGAATAGTCGCCCATACTCAGTAGGCCCCCACCGGTCGGTTGTCGGTGTCGGGCCGCTCGATCAGCGGGACCTGCAGGGTGATAGCCGAGCTGTCGATCACCACCATCCGCGCGCGCATCAGGATGGAGGGCACGTAGCGGCCGCCCAGCACGCCCCAGAGGTTGCCCAGGTCGGCGACGCTGAGGTTCTCGATCTCGAACGCCAGCCGCTCGATGCCCGGGTCCAGGTCCGGCGTGTTGCTGTGATCGAAGACCGGGCGGGCCTGGAAGAAGGCGGCGGCGCCCGAGATCAGTTTCAGCGCTTCAGGATATTTGGCCCCGCTGAAGTTGGCGGCCAGCATAATCATCAGGTTCAGGAAGACCGGCGGTTGGTAGAGTCCCGTTCTTCCACCGGACCCGCCAATGCGGCCCAGTCCAGAGGAAGGTGAAGCTTCGCGTTCGATGTTGACCAGGAACACGGCCATCTGATCGTTCGCTTGAACGACCGGCGTTCCATCTGGCTCGAACAGGTTCGATACAACCACGAGGTCCACAGTTGACTGGAACCGTCGCTTCATCGCTAGGTTGAGTTCGGAGGCAACGCGAGTGACGGCCGCGGCGATCATCCCATCCCCCTTCCCGACGCACGAAAACTCTACTGTGACGCGAGCTGAACAGTAGGCGCCAATGGCGGACGCCCGCAAACGGAATCCGGGCCTCTGGGGCGACAACCCGACAATTGTCGGGATCAGCCCTGGCGGGCTGACTCGGTCAGGCGGGCGGACTCGGCCGCCAGGTTTTCGGACATCCGCTGCAGCACCGACAGGCAGGTCGCCAGCTCGTCCGGCGCGATGCCGGCCCCGGCGATCGTGTTGATCCGATGGGCCATCGGCATCAGCTCCGCTTTCAGCGCGTCGGCCTTCGGGGTCAGGAAGACGTTGACCTTGCGCCGGTCGGCGACGTTGCGCTCGCGGCGGATCAGGTCCAGCCGCTCCATCGACGCCAGCAGGGTCACGGCGGTGGGTTCGGTGACGTTGTTGAGCTGGGCCAGCCGGCGCTGCGTGGCCCCGTTCTCCTGCCACAGCGCGCGCAGGAAGTACCAGAAGCCGCTGGCCAGGCCGTCCCTGGCCAGGTGGCCGTTCAGCACGCGATCGAACGCGCGATGGCAGCGGCGGACCTGGAATCCGAGGCTCAGTTCGGGGGCGAGATCGCCCAGATCTCCGAGGGGAGCGGCCATCAGATCTTGAACGCTTCGAAGGTCTCGGCCGCGAACAATTCTTCCGGCTGCAATCTCCGCGACGAGAGCCCCTGATCGTGGTGGTAGCGCAGGAAGGTGTCGAGGACGGCGCGGTTCTTGGCGAACCCATAGGGCCACCAGTCGGCGCCGAGTTCGGCCCTCGCCTCTTCCACCGCCGCGACCTGCCAGGGCAGCATCGACGTGTGGGCCGAGGTGACGGCGAGGTTGTCGTAGGTGACCTGCTGGGCCTGGCAGAAGGCCTTGAACAGCGACTGGGCGATCCAGCGGTTGGCCTCGTAGACGGACCGGCGGATGGCCACCACGTGCATGATCGGGAAGATGCCGGTGCGCCGGTAGTAGTCCTTCTCCACGGCCACGAAATCGGGGAACAGGCGCTTCACGTCGTCGGGCCGCGAATAGAAAGTCGAGGGCGTGCGGGCGGTGTGCAGGGCGTCGATCTCGCCGTCCGCCAGCATCTGCGCCAGCGTCTGGTCCGGCCCGATCGGGACCAGTTTGAATTTCCCCGGAAGGTTGAGTTTCAGCTTTTCGTCGCGGCCCGGCTCTTCCTCGCCGCCGGACATGTAGGTGACGCTGGCGGGGTTGACGCCGTACTCGTCGGCCAGGATCCCGCGGATCCAGACCGGGGCCGTCATCTGGTACTCCGGAACCCCAAAACGCTTACCGATCAGGTCCTTGGGCTCGCGAATACCACTTCTGGTCGAGACGAAGATGCACGAGTGGCGGAAGAACCGCGACGGGAACACCGGGATCGCCACGAAGGCCGGATCGTCGCGCATCAGCGAGACGCAGTAGGAACTGAGCGACATCTCGGCGACGTCGAACTCGCGGTTGCGCAACATGCGGAAGAAGGTCTCCTCCACATGCAGCGGCAGGAAGTTGAGGTCGATGCCCTCGGGCTGGACCCGCCCGTCGGCGAGCGCGCGCGTGCGGTCGTAGTCCCAGCAGGCCAGCGTAAGGCGCAGCTTGCTCATGGACGGTCCTCCAGTTCGATCTCGCGGCCGTCTTCGGCCGAACGCAGGATGGCGAGGCAGACGGCGAGGTTCTCCTCGCCCCACGCCCCGTCGTGAATCGGTGGGCGGTGCTCGACGACGGCGCCCCACAGCTCGTCGATGACACCGCCGCGGGCGGCCGCGCCGACGGGAAGCTGGACGGTGCGCCGCGCGTCCGGTCCGTAGACCTCCACGCCGGTCGCCGTCAGCCGCAGGTCCGCACCTTCGCAGGCCACCAGCACGAAGCCGAAGTGTTCGTGGCCGGCGAGGGGCGCAGGCTTCGAGGCCGTAGCGCCGTAAGCCCGCTGCGCCTTCAGATCCGCCTCTTCCGCGCCGGCCAGGCGATGGCGTGCGACAGCGTAGGCGTCCGGGTCCTTGGCCGCGCCGGTCTCGCCGACCCAGCCCATCAGGGCGTCGGTGTCGTAGCGGCCGTAGCCGGAATAGGTAAGCGCCGCGCTGGCCCCGCCGTCGAAGGTGAGGAAGGCTTGGTAGGCGCCCTCGGTCGGACGGCCGGCGTCCCAGCGGCCGGTCTGCGCGCGGACGCTGCGCACCGGCGCGCCGACCAGCCGGCGCACCACGTCGACCTGGTGCGCCGCCTGGCTGAACACCACGCCGCCGCCCTTGGCCGTGTCCAGTTCCTCCGGCCGGCGCGGGCGATAGAGGAAGTCGGTGAAGGTCGTCGCGGTGACCATCCGCGCCGCGCCAACGGCGCCCGAGGCGATCAGGTCGGCGGCCCAGGCGACCGGCGCATCGAAGCCGTGGCTGGGGCCGACCACCAGCTGCACGCCGACCTCGCGCGCCGCCGCGGTCATCGCCCGGCAGGCGGCCGGGTCCAGCGCCATCGGCTTTTCCACCAGCACATGCTTGCCCGCGCGGGCCGAGGCGATGGCCAGTTCGGCGTGGGTCTGGTGCGGCGTGGCGATGCAGACCACCTCGACCTGCGGGTCGGCCAGCAGGGCGTCTGCGGCTTCATAGGCGGGCGCCCCGAACTCCGCCGCGAACGCCGCCCGGGCTTCGGCCCGCGGGTCCGCGGCGCCCACCACCTGCACCCGCGGATCGGCAATCAGGGTCGGACGGGTGAGGTCGAAGCCGCGGCTGAGGCCGATCACGCCCAGGCGGAGCACGCGGTCGGCCATGTCACCCCTTCTGCGGCCGCACGCTGGACAGGGCGGGCCTTCGTCCGTAAAATACTTCGATATCTAAGTCTTTGGCAACGCCGCCGGAAACCCAGATGAGACCTGCCGACAACGAACTGCTGTGCCGCGTCGAGGGCGAGGCCGCCATGGGCCAGGTCATGCGCCAGCACTGGCTGCCGGCCTGCCTGTCCGAGGAAGTCGCCGAGCCCGACGGCGCCCCTGTCCGCGCCCGGCTGCTGGGCGTCGACCTCGTGGTGTTCCGCGACACAAGTGGCCGGGTCGGCGTGATGGACGAGCGCTGCCCGCACCGCGGCGCGTCGCTGTTCTTCGGCCGCAACGAGGACTGCGGCCTGCGCTGCCTCTACCACGGCTGGAAGTTCGGCGTGGACGGCGAGATCCAGGAGATGGCGTCGGAGCCCGCCGACAGCCGCATGCGCAACCTGAAGCACCACGCCTATCCGGTGCAGGAGGCTGGCGGCTTCGTCTGGATCTGGATGGGCGACGCCGAGGCGGTGCGGCCCTTCCAGCCGCCGGCCTGGGCGCCTGCGCCTGGCATCAAGACCTCGGTCGTGAAGATGCACGCCGCGTGCAACTGGGCCCAGGTGCTGGAAGGCTCGATCGACAGCGCCCACTCCTCCAGCCTGCATTCCACCAACATGCCGACCGCCGAGGTCGAGGGCTCCACCGCCACCGACACCGCCTGGCTGCGGCCCTCCAACGACAAGGCCCCGCGCCTGGAATGCGAGGCCACCGACTACGGCTTCCACTACGCCGCCATCCGCCGGCCCATCCGCGATCCGGAGACCCACGTCTACATTCGCACCACGGTGTTCATCGCCCCGTTCACGGTGCTGATCCCGCCCAACGACCAGTACAACCTGGCCCAGATGCTGGTGCCGACCGACGACGTGAACTGCATGTTCTACTGGATCGCCTGGCACCCCACGAAGGGCATCGATCAGGACGCCTGGCGCCGGTTCTGCGCGGCCGAGGTGGGGCCGGACCTGGACGCGGACTTCCGCAAGAAGCGCAACCTGGGCAACGACTACCGGCAGGACCGCGCCCGCATGAAGGCCGGCGACTTCACCGGCATCGAAGGCATCCCGGCGCAGGACATGGCCATGTGGGAGAGCATGGGCCCGATCGCCGACCGCTCGGCCGACCACCTGGGCTCCAGCGACGTGGCGATCATCCAGTTCCGTCGCCAGATGGTGGACGCCGCCAAGGCCGTCGCGAAGGGCCAGCCCGCCATCGGGACCGACGGCGCCACCCGCCACATCGACCTGGCGTCGTTCGAAGGCGTGGTTCCGAAGAGCCTCGACTGGCGCGGCCGCACCACCCGCAACCGGGCCGAACGCACCGCCGCCGAGTAACGCGTTGCTTTGACAATCGCCCGGAAGCGCCCCACGAAAGCCGCGGGGATTTTCGGAGGCTGGTTCAGCGCGTGACGGCGGAAGACGATATCAGGCATCTGCTGCTGTCGCTGTTGCAGGGCTTCTACTGGTTCGACGAAGGCCTGCAGAACTACCTTCAGGCCCGCGGCTGGCCCGTGGTGACCCGCCCGCAGTCGATGGTCATGGCCAACCTGGTGATGGGCGTGCGCCGGCCCTCCGACATCGCCCGCAACATGGGGGTCAGCCGTCAGGCGATCCACGCCACGATCAACCAGATGATCACCCTCGACATCGTCGCGCTGGTCGATGACCCGACCAATCGGCGGGTGAAGATCATCACCCCCACGGCCAAGGGCGAGACGATGCGCGTGGACGCGCAACGCTCCATGCTGATCATGGGCGAGGAGCTGTTCAGCCGGTTGGGCAAGACCAACGTCCTGAAGGCCGCCCATCTGCTGGCCGAGGACTGGGGCCCGCCCCTGACCTTCACCCCCGATGAGGTGAAGGGGCACTAGGGGCCGCGGCCGGGGAAGGCCGGGAGTTCAGGGGAACGTCACCACGGCGTTGTCCACCGGAAACTCCCGGCGATGGACGGCGGCCGCGGCGTTGGCCGCGGGACGCCAGGCCTCACCGGCGTCGATGACTTCGGGCCGGTCGACGGCCCCGGCCTGGGTGAAGCTCTCCAGGACATAGGGAAGCCCTTCGGCGCCCAGGGGCGAGTTAGCGTCCATCAGCTGGAAGTGCAGGTGGGGCGCGTCGGAGTTGCCCGAGTTGCCCAGCAGGCCGAGCACCTGGCCAGCCTTGACCCGGTCGCCGACCTTCACCCGCAGGCTGCCCGGCTGGAGGTGGGCGTAGAGTGCGAAGCGACCGCCGCCGAGATCGAGGATCACGTGATTGCCGGCGATGTTCTGCAGGGTGACCGCACGGCCCGCCAGCTGGTTGCTGCCGGCGTTCTGAGGCAGGCCGTCCTGCACGCTCGAGACCCTGGCGTCGGCCACCGCCAGCACCTCCGCGCCGTAGCCGGGGAAGTTCTCGTTGGACTTGGAGTCGCCATGGAAGATGCGGCCGTCCGGGCCCAGCTGAACCCAGTCGATGGCAAATCGCTGCGCGATGCCGACCTTGCCGTCGACCGGCGTCCAGGAGCGACGGTGGTTCGGATTGGAAAGGCCGTTCGCCGCCACCCAGCCTGCGCCACGGAGCGGCGCGCGCAGCACGGGCGCTGCGGCCGCCGCGACGGTGACGGGCGCGATATCCACGGTCCGCTCGATCGTCGCCCCGCCCCCGCCCATCGCAGACAACGACAGCCGGTGCCGCAGGCTCGCCGGCGGGTGGGCGCCGGCAGGCAACCACAGGTCCAGAAAGATCACGATGGTGCGGCCGCCGCCGATCGCCTGGAGGTCGCCGCCTTCATCCTCCGGCCCCACTGCGGCCAGCAGCGCCTTCACCGCGTCGCCGCGGTAGCTCGCCAGCGGCGCGCCGCCGGCGCCGAACACGTCGACGCCAGTCAGGCGGACGACCCTCGGACTGAAGTTGGTCAGCCGAAGTTCGTACAGGAGGCGCTGACGCCCCTCGGCCGCGACCGGATGCGGCGTCGTCGCGGCCACGTCCACCGGAAAGGCCGACGGCGACTGCGCCAGGGCGACGGCGGGAAAGCAGAGGGCGGCCAGGGCCCCGACGAGCGCGCGATGGATCATCGGACGGTGTGGGGCCTCGCCTGCACTACGGTCAAGCTTGCGCCGGCCGGTCACAAGCCCAGCTCCGTCAGTCCGGCGTGGTCGAGCGGCCGGGGCGCGCTGCGGTCCCAGTGGAACAGACGCTCGTTCTCGCCGATCGGCACGTCGTTGATGCTGGCGTGGCGCTCCCGCATCAGGCCGGCGGCGTCGAAGGCCCAGTTCTCGTTGCCGTGGGCGCGGAACCAGGCCCCCTGGTCGTCACGCCACTCGTAGACGAAGCGGACCGCGATGCGGTCGTCGGTGAACGCCCAGAGCTCCTTGATCAGCCGGTACTCCAGCTCGCGCCGCCACTTGTCGGCCAGGAAGGCCGCGATCTCGTCCCGCCCGGTGACGAACGTGCTGCGGTTCCGCCAACGGCTGTCCGGCGTGTAGGCCAGCGCCACCCGCGCCGGATCGCGGGTGTTCCAGGCGTCCTCGGCCAGGCGCACCTTGCGGATGGCGGTCTCACGAGTGAAGGGCGGGAGGGGCGGACGGGTGTCGGTCTGGGAGGACATGGCGCTCTCGGCTGGGCTGGACTTCGGCGGACCGGCGGGTTGGCGGCCGGCGGCCCGGGGGGAGCAGGGCGCCGGCCGCGCGCGCCGACCTTACGCGGCGACGGCGATATC
>CBHTUE010000059.1:0-22575 GCA_966096115.1 uncultured Phenylobacterium sp. | reverse complement strand
CCGACCTGATGGTGCTGCCGGGCCTGATCAACCTCGACTTCGCCGACGTCCGCACCGTTATGACCGAGATGGGCAAGGCGATGATGGGCACCGGGGAAGCCACGGGCGAAGACCGCGCCCTGATGGCCGCCCAGAACGCCATCCAGAACCCGCTGCTGGATGAAGTGTCCCTGAAGGGCGCCAAGGCCGTGCTGGTCAACGTGACCGGCGGCCTGGACATGACCCTGCTGGAAGTCGACGAGGCGGCCAACGCCATCTCTGAGCAGGTCGACCCGGAAGCCAACATCATCTTCGGCGCGGCCTTCGACCCGAGCCTGGACGGCATGATCCGCGTCAGCGTGGTCGCCACCGGCATGGACGGCGCCTCGATCGCCGCCATCGAGCCCAAGATCGAGCGCCGCTCGCTGAACGTGGAGCCGCTGCGCGCCACGGTCACGCCGCGCGAGCCGGAGCCGGTCGCTGCCCAGCTCGAGGCCGAACCGGCGTATGCCGCCGCCCCAACGGACCTGGACGTGGCCGCCCAGGAAGAGGAGCAGCCGGACATCTTTGCCCAGCCGCTGGTCGCCGAGGCCGCCCCGCCGGCGGTCGCCGCCGCGCCGAGCGTCACGCGCATCGTCGATCCGGCCGCGGCCGAGGACGGCGACGAGGCCGACGCGCCGCTGTTCGCCGAGCCGGCCTACGAGCCGCGCAAGCCACGCGGTGGGTTCCTGTCGATCTTCGGCAACCGTCCCCGCTACGACCAGGGCCCCGCGCCGCAGGCCCCGGCCTACCAGCCCAGCGTCCAGGCCCCGCGCACCGGCCCGGGTCCCAGCCGCGGCGGCGCGCAGCCGCTGGAAGCCCAGGCGCCGGCCGAGGACGTCGAGACCCACGAGGACCTTGAAATCCCCTCGTTCCTGCGCCGCCTGGCGAACTAGAAAACGTCGCGAAATCGTCACCCCGTTTGGGGCGACGGCTTGCTAGAGTCCCTCCCGGAGCCCCACCTCCGGGAGGTTTCTTATGACCACGCACCGCATCATCCTGGTTTCACCCGTGGCCGACGGCTGGGCGGTCATCTGCGCCGGCCTTGAGCCCCTGGTGTTCCGCTCCGGCGCGCGGGCCGAGGCCCAGGCAAAACGGCTGGCCGCCTGCCTGGCGAAGCTGGGCCGTGCCGTGCAGGTGCGCATCCTCGACCGCTCCCGCAACCTGGTGGGCGCGCGGCTGTATCCGGCCGTGGCGTAGCTCAGGGAGGCCTCGCTCGCCGCTTCGCGGGGCAGGTAAGCTTGACCTTCCAGGTCCAGATTGGGGCGAAAACTTGGCCCCCAAGTTAACGGATTCTGAAGCGAAACATTGCGAAACACGAAGTGCTTTGTTGCGCTGCATCAATCAGCTTAGCTGCACGTTGGGGGCAAGGTTCGGTCATCGTGCCGGGTATTGTTACGGGAAGGTCCACCTTGGCCGCATCGGCGTTCCAGCACACGCTTCGCTCGCCCGCCTTGTTCGCGGGCGTCGGCGTCCACACCGGGGCCTACACGCGCGTCAACGTGCGTCCGGCGCCCGCCAACACCGGCATCGTCTTTGTCCGCACCGATGTGCGTGACCTCGACAACCTGGTGCCGGCCACCGGCGCAGCGGTGGTCAAGACCCAGCTGGGCACAGTGATCGGCAACGACGCCGGCGTCACCGTCGCCACCATCGAACACCTGATGGCCGCCTTCGCGATGCTGGGCGTCGACAACGCCCTGGTCGAGGTCGACGGACCAGAGATGCCGATCATGGACGGCTCGTCCGCGCCGTTCGTCCGCATCCTGGACCGCGCCGGGCTGCGCGCGCAGGAGGCGCCGCGCGACTACATCGAAATCCTGGAGACCGTCGAAGTCGTCGACGGCGACAAGCGCGCCACGCTGAAGCCGGCCGACGGCTTCGAGATGGCCTTCGAGATCGTCTTCGACACCGCCGCGATCGGCCGCCAGGTCATCGACCTTGAGATGGACGAGGCCGCGTTCCGCGAGGAACTGGCCGACTGCCGCACCTTCGGCTTCCTGAGCGAGGTGGAGCACCTGCGTTCGATCGGTCTCGCCCGCGGCGGGTCGATGGAGAACTGCGTCGTCGTCGACGGCGACCGGGTGCTGAACCCCGAGGGCCTGCGCCGTCCCGACGAGTTCGTGCGCCACAAGGCGCTCGATGCCATCGGCGACCTCTACACCCTGGGCGGTCCGATCCTGGGCCGGTTCGAGGGCGTCTGCGCCGGCCACGGCCTCAACAACGCCGTCGTCCGCGCCCTCTTGGCCCGTCCCGACGCCTGGCGCGTGCGCACCCTGGTCGAAGAGCTGCGCGAAGCGGTCTGAGCCCGCGGCGACAATCCGCCGCGACATATCGGTCTGTCGGGAACCCGCCCTTAAGCACGCTGAGCTATGTCAGCGCGATGCCTTCCGGCGCCCAGAAACGACCTGAGCCGGCCCCTGCGCCCGAGGGCCTCGACGCCCTGCCGATGGCGCTCGCCTGGCTGGACGCCGACCTTACCGTTCGTTCGGCCAACACCGCGATGGCCGACCAGCTAGGCCTGCGCGTCGCCGACCTGGCCGGCTGCAACCTGCCGCAGCGCCTGCGGGAACGGGCGGTGGCGCTGGCCACTGATGGTGACACCGAAGCGTTCGGCTTCGTGGGTCTGGCCGGAATGCAGTGGCTGAAGCTGGACCTGCGGCCCGCGCCGGGCGGCGTGCTGGCCGCCCTGGCCGACGTGACGCTGGAACGCAAGGTGCTGGACCGCTTCCGCACCGACTACCAGGCCCGCGACGAGTTGATGCACCGCGCCGAGGTGGGCGTCTGGCGCTATGATCCCGATACCGAACTCTACTATTTCTCCAGCGAGCTCTCGCTCGGCCACGAGGGCATCGGCCGTCCAGTGCCCCTGGCGACCCTGCAGCTGATCCAGCACCCCGATGACGTGGCCCCGGACACCGCGGTGCGTGACCGGCTGGTCCGCGAGGGCGGGACGGCGGAGGCCGAGGTGCGCTACCGCGACGCCGCCGGCGGCTGGAAGCACCTGCACGTCCACTACTGCGCCAAGCGCCGCCTGCCGTCCGGCCGGTTCGAGATGTACGGCATCAGCCTGAATGTCACGCCGCTGGCCGTGGCCCGCAACGTGGCCGAGGCGGCGACGGCGTCGCGCTCGCAGTTCCTGGCCTCGGTGAGCCACGAGATCCGCACGCCGATGAACGGCATTGTCGGCGTGATGAACCTCTTGGCCCGCGAGCCGCTGAGCCCCGCCGGTCGCGAGCTGCTGGCCGAGGCGATCGCCTGTTCCGACATGCTGGCCCAGCTGATCAACGACGTGCTGGACTTCTCCAAGATGGAGGCCGGCCGCCTGGAGGTGACGCCCACGCCCACCGACCCGGCCGCGGTGCTGGACAGCGTCGTGGCGCTGCTGGCGCCGCAGGCGCAGGACAAGGCCATCACGCTGGGCGCCGCGGCGCCCGGCCTCGGCTGGGCGGCCCTGGACCCGGTGCGCCTGCGCCAGTGCCTGTTCAACGTGATCGGCAACGCGGTGAAGTTCACCGCGCAGGGCGGCGTGGACGTCGCGATGCGCTACGTCGAGGGCGCGGACGGCCGCAGGCTGCGCTGCGAGGTCCGCGACACCGGCATCGGCATTCCCCAGACGGCCCAGGCGGCGCTGTTCGACCGCTTCCAGCAGGTGGACGGCGGCGCCAACCGCAAGTTCGGCGGCACGGGCCTGGGCCTCGCCATTTCCCGCAGCCTGGCCCAGATGATGGGCGGCGACATGGGCTTCGAGAGTCGCGAGGGGGAGGGATCGACCTTCTGGTTCGAGGTCGCCGCGCCGCCTGCCGAGCCGCCGGCGCAGGATGAGGCGGCCCGCCCCGCCGACGCCCCGCTGGCCGGCCTGCGCGTGCTGATCGTCGACGACAACCGCATCAACCGCCTGGTGGGCCTGAAGACGCTGGAGGTGCTGGGCGCCTCGGTGGAGACCGCCGACAGCGGCGCCACCGCACTGGAGGCCGTGGGCGAGGCGGTGTTCGACGTGGTGCTGATGGACATCAACATGCCCGACATGGACGGCCTGGAGGCCACGCGGCGCATCCGCGCCCTGGCCGGCCCCTCGGCCCACGTGCCGGTGATCGCCATGACCGCCGACGTCATGACCCACCAGCAGGAGGCCTATCGCGTCGCCGGCCTCAACGGCTTCGTGCCCAAGCCCTTCACGCCGGCCCAGCTGCTGGCCGAGGTGGTTCGCCTGGCGAACTGACCGCGTAAGCCGATAGGTCTTGCGAGTCGTTCGCAGGAATGAACTAATGTCGGCGGAGGGTCCCATCATGGCCGACGACGCCGCCGCCGAACTGGGCCGGCTCTACCCGCCGCCGCACAAATTCACCGTGGCCAAGTGCCTGGACCACGTGGACAAGCACGGCCGACGCTTCATCGAGCTGTCCCCCTTCGCCGCCGTCGGCTCCATCGGGCCGGGCGGCAGCCTGGACGTCTCGCCGCGTGGCGGCGGCCCGGGCTTCGTGCGGGTGACCGAGGACGGCAAGGCCCTGATCATGCCCGACCGCCCCGGCAACAACCGCCTGGATACGCTGAAGAACATCGCCGAGGGCTCCGGCGAGGTCGGCTTCATGTTCATGATCCCGGGCGTGGACGACATCTACCGCGTCAACGGCCGCGCCCGCCTGCTGGTGGACGACGCGCTGGCCAAGGACTTCGCCGAGTTCGGCAAGGTCCCCAAGACCCTGCTCAAGGTGGAGGTGCGCGAGGCCTACCTGCACTGCCCCAAGGCGCTGATGCGCGCTGACCTCTGGGGTGACAGCCACCGCATCGACCGCGCTGCCTTGCCGTCGCTCTCCGAGATGGTCAGCGACCAGATCGGCCTGCCCAAGCCCACCACGACCCATGAGGAACAGGTCGAGGGGCTCAAGCAGACGCTTTAGCTGCGACCCCACGCCTCTCGGGTGCGCCGTTTGCTCGCCACAGTCCGTAGTGTAGATAGCGACTCCTCGCGTGGGGGCGCGCGTCGGTCTTGAGGTGAAGGTGTTCTTGAAGTCGAAACCGAGCCGGGTGGTCCTGATCGCCACGGTCTGCGCTCTGGCCCTCAGCGCCTGCGCTTCCAACAAGCCGAAGAAGAAGCTGCGCCTGGCCTATGAGGAGCGCCCGGTGGAGCTGCTGTACGCGACCGGCGCCGACCGTCTGGACCGCCGCCAGTGGAACCAGGCCGTCGACTACTTCCAGGAAGTGGAGCGCCAGCACCCCTATTCGGAATGGTCGCGCCGCTCGATCCTGATGCAGGCCTACGCCCACTACGAATCCAACGACTACAACGAGGCGATCGCCGACTCCGAGCGGTTCATCCAGCTCTATCCCGGCAACCAGACGGCGGCCTATGCGCACTACATCAAGGCCATCTGCTACTTCGAGCAGATCGTCGACGTGAACCGCGACCAGGCGGCGACCGGCCAGGCGCTGGACAGCCTGCGCGACGTCGTCCAGCGCTATCCGTCGACCGAATACGCCCATGACGCCCGGCTGAAGATCGACATGGTCAACGACCAGCTGGCGGGCAAGGAAATGACCATCGGCCGCTGGTACCTGCGCCAGGGCGACACCCTGGCCGGCATCAACCGCTTCAAGACCGTGGTCGACCGCTACCAGACCACTAGTCACACGCCCGAGGCGCTGTACCGCCTGGTCGAGGGTTACCTGACCATCGGCCTGCTGGACGAGGCCAAGCGCAACGGCGCGGTGCTGGGCTACAACTACCCGGGCGATCCTTGGTACGGCTCGGCCTACAGGCTCCTGACCTCCAAGGGCCTGCGCCCGGCGATCGAACCCAAGTCCGGCGGTGGCCTGTTCAAGATGCCGTTCGTCAAGGACAAGTCCAAGACGGTGAAGCCGCCGGTGACCGCCGACGCTTCGGCCCCGACCAAGCCCGACGTCACCGAAACGACGAAGGTCGCCACCAAGGCCGCGGCGGAAAGCACCTCGGCGCCGACGAAGAAGTTCAAGATCCCATTCTTCGGCAAGAAGAACTGATTCCAACCCGCGCGCTCTTCAACCGGCGGCGATTCCAGACGACATTGGCCGCATGCTGATCGGCCTGCAGATCCGCGACGTCGTGCTGATCGAGGCCCTGGACCTGTCCATCGGGCCCGGCCTTACCGCGCTCACCGGCGAGACCGGGGCGGGCAAGTCGATCATCCTGGACGCCCTGGGCCTGGCGACCGGCATGCGCGCCGACGCCGGGCTGGTGCGCCGCGGCGCCGCGCAGGCCGTGGCCAGCGCCGCCTTCGCGCCGGCGCCCGACCATCCGGTGTGGGACCTGCTGGAAGAGAAGGGCCTGGCCTACGCCCGGGACGAAGACCTGGTCCTGCGCCGCACGCTCAGCGCCGACGGCCGCAGCCGCGCCTTCGTCAACGACCAGGCCACCGGCGTGGGCGTGCTGAAGGAACTGGGCGAGGCCCTGCTGGAGGTGCACGGCCAGCACGAGACCGTGGGCCTGCTGGACGCGCGGACCCACCGCCCGATGCTGGACGCCTATGGCGTGCTGGAGGCCGATGTCGCCATGACCGGCGCCGCCTGGCGCGCCTGGCGAGAGGCCGGCGAGCGGGTCGAAATCCTGGCCGCCGAGGTCGCCCGCGCCGCCGCCGAGACCGAGGAGCTGACCTTCCGGCTGTCGGAACTGGACCGCCTGGACCCTCGCGCGGGCGAAGAAGCCGAGCTGGCCGAGGGCCGCGCCGTCCTGGGGGCCGCCGAGAAGGCGCTGGCCGACATCGCCGCCGCCCGTGAGGTGTTCGATGGCCTCGGCGGCCGGGTGGCCGGCGCGATCCGGGCGCTGGAGCGGGCGCGCGAGCGGGCGATCACCGCCGGCGCCGCGCCCGATGGCCCTGCCGTGGCTCGTCTGGCCGCCGCCGCTGAGGCGCTGGACCGCACCCTGGTCGAGGCCGGCGAGGCCGAGGCCGCCATCGACGCCGCCGCGGCCGCCTTCGACTTCGAACCCGACCGCTTGGAGAAGACCGAGGAGCGGCTGTTCGACCTGCGCGGCCTGGCCCGCAAGCTGGGGGCGACCGTCGAGGATCTCCCGCGACTGCGGGTGCAGTTCGCCGAGCGCCTGCGCGCGGTGGAGTCCTCAGAGGCCACGCTGAAGGCCGCCCGCGCCGCCGAGGCCGCCGCCCGCGAGGCCTATCTCGGCGCCGCTGGTCGCCTGAGCGCGGCGCGCAAAGTCGCGGGCGCGCGCCTGGCCGAGGCGGTCGTGGTCGAACTCGCGCCGCTGAAGCTGGAGAAGGCCCGCTTCCGCGTCGCGGTGGAGCCGCTGGGCGAGGACCGCGCCGGGCCGAACGGGATGGACCGCGTCGCCTTCGAGATCGCCACCAACCCGGGCGCGCCGTTCGGCGACCTGGGGGCCATCGCGTCTGGCGGCGAGCTGGCTCGCTTCGCCCTGGCGCTCAAGGCGGCGCTGGCCGTGCGCGACGCCGGCGTCCAGCCGCTGATGATCTTCGACGAGGTGGACCAGGGGGTCGGCGGCGCCGTGGCCGACGCCGTGGGCCTGCGCCTGAAGCGGCTGGCGACGGCGGCGCAGGTGCTGGTCGTCACCCACAGCCCGCAGGTCGCCGCCCGCGCCGAGGCGCACTGGCGGATCGTCAAGGCCGGGGAGGGCGAACGCGTGCGCACCGCCGTCGAGACCCTGACCCCCGCCGATCGCGAGGAAGAGATCGCCCGCATGCTGGCCGGCGCCCAGATCACCGACGCCGCCCGCGCCGCGGCCAGGGCGCTGATGGACGCGTAGCGCTCTGCTTACACTACAATCGTCATCCCCCGGCTTGTCCGGGGGACCCATTCACACTCAGGTATGCCGAGGGGCCGCGAGCGTCGACGCTGCGAGCGACCGCGGTCTCACGAGTGGCTGCGACATGGATCCCCCGGACAAGCCGGGGGATGACGAGGATTGGGGCGGGAGAGCTCAGTTCGCGCCGCCTTGCGCCCTCGCCTTGTCGGCCGCCTCGAACTCCGCGACCTGGTCGGCCCGGGCCTTCTCGAAGGCCGGGCGCGCCGTCACCCGGGTCACATAGGCCTCGGTCGCCGGGCGATCGCCGAAGGCGCGGACCTCGGGGACGCGCAGGACATCGGCCATCAGCAGGTCGGCGACGGTGAAGCGGCCGGCCGCAAGCCAATCGCGCTCGCCCAGGACCCGCTCGATATGGCCGAGGCGCCCGGTCATCCAGCCGGTGAGCTGGTTGTCCTTGTCGCCGCTGATCCTCAGGAACCACCACGGCACGGTGACCATCTCGATCGAGTTGAGCGCAGCGATCGTCCATTGCAGGGTTTCGGCCTCGCCGGCCGGGTCCGGCGGCATCAGCGTCTCGCTTTTCCGGGCGAGATGCAGCAACCCGGCGCCGCTTTCGAAAACCTTCAGCTCTCCGTCGTTTAGAAACGGAACCTGGCCGAAGGGCTGGCGATCGAGGTGATTGGTCTCGCGGCCGTCGAAGGGGACGGTGCGGACGGCGTAGGCCAGGCCAGCCTCTTCACACGCCCACCTCAGTCGCAGGTCGCGCACGAATCCGCGCGGGCCTTCGGGGACCCAGTCGTAGGTCCAGATGGTCAGTTCGCCCATCGCGGCAGGCCTCCCTGGTGTCCTTTATGGCTAAAGGCGGCCCGGACAGGCCGGGCCGCCTCACGTTCAGTACATCGATTTCGGACGTCTGAGAGACGCCCTTACACCGGCGGCTTGGTCACCGTGGTCGTGGTGGTGACCTTCTCCGTCGAGGTGACCGGCGCGACCCGCGTGGTCGTCGTGGTGGTCTTCTTCACGGCCGGGCGGGCCTTGGTCGTCCGATGGACGACGGCGCCCTGGTGCTGGGTCGTGACGGTGGTCTGGACCTGCGTCGGCTGGGCGGCGGCCATGGCTGCGGCGCTGCGTGCGGCGGCGGCGTCGGCGGCCGAGCTGGCGGCTGCCTGTTCAGCAGCGGCGGCGCGGGCGTTGGCGTCGGCGGCCTGCTGTTGGGCCTGTTGCGACGCGGCGTCGGCGCGGTCCTGGGCCGCGGCGGCGCTTTCCTGGGCGGCGGCCTGGGCGGCGGCGACCGAGGCGCGCTCGTTCTCATGCGCGGCGGCGACCTGGGCGTCCTTGCGCCGCTGCAGTTCGCCCACGGCGGTGTCGGCCAGGGCCGAGGCGTGGATGGCCTGCTCGGTCGCCAGGGTCTTGTGGCCGGCGGCAAGGTTGTTCTTGGCCGTCGACAGCGCGGCGCGCGCATTGGCGGTGATCGCCGGTGTCTCGACGCCGGCCCCGATGCCTTCGGCGGTGTGCAGCTTGGCTTCGGCGGCGGCGATGGCCTCCTGGGCGCGGTCCTTCTTGTCCGTGGCGTGGGCCGGGCCGGCGACGGCCAGGGCGAGCGCGCTCGAGGCGAGCAGCGAGGTGAACAGGGTCTTCTTCAGCATTGTCATGTCCTCTCCAGTTGGAGTCGCGTCTCAACGCCGAGAGGCCGGAATCGTTTCCGCGGCGAGGTGCGAAGGCCGCGCGGGTGGTTTGCGGGCGCCACACCCTCGGAGGGCTTTCGCCACGCGCGCGAGGCGGGTTACAGCTTCGCCCATGGCGTCCAAACCCGTCGACCAACTCACCGAGGCCGAAGCCGCCGAGGAACTGACCGCACTGGCCGATGAACTGGCAGCGCACGACATCCGCTACCACCAGCAGGACGCGCCCACGATCTCGGACGGCGAGTATGACGCCCTGAAGCGCCGGAACCTGGAGATCGAGGACCGCTTCCCGCACCTGGTCCGCGAGAACTCGCCGTCGCTGCGGGTGGGCGCGGCGCGCTCTGAGCAGTTCTCGCCGGTCGAGCACGGCGTGCCGATGCTCAGCCTGGACAACGCCTTCGCCGACGAGGAGGCGGTCGACTTCGACGCGCGCATCCGCCGCTTCCTGCGGCTCGGCGCGGACGAGGTGGTCGGCTACACCGCCGAACCCAAGATCGACGGCCTCTCGTGCTCGATCCGCTACGAGAACGGCCTCTTGGTCCAGGCGGCCACCCGCGGCGACGGCCGGGTGGGCGAGGACGTCACCCAGAACGTCCGCACAATCAGCGACATCCCCAAGAAACTGGCCGGCTCCGGCTGGCCGGACGTCATCGAGATTCGCGGCGAGGTCTACCTGGGCCATGAGGAGTTCGCGGCTTTGAACACCGCGGCCGCAGAGGCGGGCCAGAAGACCTACGCCAACCCGCGCAACGCCGCCGCCGGCTCGCTGCGCCAGATCGACTCGAAGATCACCGCCGCCCGGCCGCTGAAGTTCTTCGGCTACGCCTGGGGCCTGGTAAGCGCGCCGTTCGCCGAGACCCAGTGGCAGGCGCTGCAGCAGCTGAAGGCCTGGGGTTTCTCGACCACGGCCGACAGCCGCCGCGTCGAGAACGCCGCCGGCCTGCTGGCCGCCTACGCCCACATGGTCGCCCAGCGGCCGAAGCTCGCCTTCGATATCGATGGGGTGGTCTACAAGGTCGATCGCCTGGACTGGCAGCACCGGCTGGGCTTCGTGACCCGCACCCCGCGCTGGGCGATCGCGCGCAAGTTCCCAGCCGAGCAGGCCCGCACGGTGCTGGAGTCCATCGACATCCAGGTGGGCCGCACCGGCGCCATCACGCCCGTCGCACGGCTGCGACCAGTCACCGTGGGCGGCGTCGTGGTCGTCAACGCCACCCTGCACAACGCCGACGAGATCGCGCGCAAGGGCCTGCGGGTCGGCGACACGGTCATCCTGCAGCGCGCCGGGGACGTGATCCCGCAGATCGTCAGCGTGGTGGAGGACGAGCCCCGCGGCCCGGCCGAGTTCGAGTTCCCCACCCACTGCCCGTGCCCGCTGCATACGCCGCTGGCGCGCGAGACCACGGCGGCGGGGGCTGAGACCGTCGTGCGGCGCTGCACCGGTGAGTTCGCGTGTCCGTTCCAGCGGCTGGCTCACCTGCGCCACTTCGTGTCCCGTCGCGCCTTCGACATCGAGGGCCTGGGCGAGAAGCAACTGGCCCTGTTCACCGAGCGCGGGTGGCTGGATTCGCCGGCCGACATCTTCCGGCTGCACGAGAAGCGCGCCGAGATCCTCGAGATCGACCGCTTCGGCGAGACCAGCGTCGGCAACCTGCTGGAGAGCATCGAGGGCCGGCGCGACATCGCCCTGGACCGCTTCATCTACGGCCTGGGCATCCGCCACGTGGGCGAGACGACCTCGCTCGCCCTGGCCCGGCATTTCGAGACGGTCGAGGCCTTCGTCGCCACGTCCAAGGCTGCCGCGACCCAGATGGCTGGTCCGATGTACGCCGAGCTTTCCGACCTCGACGGCCTGGGGCCGACGGCGGTGTCGGCGGTGCTGGACTTCGCCCGGTCGGGCCAGGCGCTGCTGATCCCGCCGGAAATCTCGCTGGACGCCCACCTGCACCTGGCGATCCCGAAGCTGAACTCGAAGGCCCGCGCCGCGCTCGCCCACCGCTTCGGGACCTGGGCCGCCTTCGAGGCCGTCGCGCGCCAGGCCGCCGCCGAGACGCCCGGCGACGCCTTCCTTGAGGTGGCTGGCGTGGACGCGGTGGGCGTGGTGGCGGCCCGGATGATCGCCGAGTTCTTCGGCGAGGATCACAACCTGGGCCTGGTCGACAGCCTGCTGGCCGAGCTGCGGGTCATCCCCGCCGAGCGGCCCAAGACCGACACCGCCGTGGCCGGCAAGACCATCGTCTTCACCGGCGCGCTGGAAAAGATGACCCGCGACGAGGCCAAGGCGCAGGCCGAGGGCCTGGGGGCCAAGGTTTCGGGCTCGGTGTCCAAGAAGACCGACCTGGTCGTGGCCGGCCCCGGCGCGGGCTCGAAGCTGGCCGACGCCACCAAGCTGGGCGTACAGGTGATCACCGAGGACGAGTGGCTGGCGCTGGTCGGCGCGGCGTGAAGCGGAGTGGGGCGATGAAGCGGAGTGTGTGGCTGGCGGGTCTGGCCGTGGCGGCCGTGGCGGCCGGCAGCGGCGTCGCGACGGCCGTGAGGTCACAGGCGCAGCCGGCGCCCGCGCTCGTGACCTCGCCCTCACAGGTTGCCACCGGCTACCTGACCCAGGCTGCCATGCCCAGCAGCCTGACCCTGCTCCCGCCACCGCCGGCCGCCGGATCGGGCGCCGTGCTGCGCGACGAGGAGTCGGCCAGGGCGGCGGTCGCCCTGCACGGCGGGCCCCGCTGGACCGTGGCGACGCAGGACGCGATCCTGGCCTTCCCGGCGGCCGCCGAGACTTTCAGCTGCGCGGTCGACGCGCCGATCACCGAGACGGACACCCCGCGCCTCTACGCGCTGATGCGCCGGATGATGAGCGACGTTGGCCGCTCGGTGCGGCCCACCAAGATGAAATTCCAGCGGGCGCGGCCGTTCACCGTCAACGGCGCGCCGCAGTGCACGCCGGAGCTGGATGCGGTGCTGCGCAACGACGGTTCCTATCCCTCGGGTCACAGCGCGATTGGCTGGGGCTGGGCGCTGGCCCTGGCTGAAGCGGCGCCGGACCGGGCGGATCAGGTGCTGGCGCGCGGTCGCGCCTTCGGCCAGAGCCGCGTGGTCTGCAACGTCCACTGGCTGAGCGACACCGAGGAGGGTCGGATGATGGCCGCCGGCGTCGTGGCCAGGCTGCACGACGACGAGGCGTTCCGCGCCGACCTGGCCGCCGCGAAGGCCGAACTGGCCAAGGCGCGCGCGGCGGGCCTCAAGCCGACCCGCGACTGCGCGAAGGAGGCGGCGCAGCTGGCGGCCGGATAGGACGAGCACCCAGCCAACACGTTGAAATATAATCGTCATCCCCGGCTTGTCCGGGTACCCATTGACACGGAACGGTTCGGAGGGGCGCACAGCGTCGACGCCGTGGCTGGTCACGCTCTCACATGGGGCGGAGGCATGGGTCCCCCGGACAAGCCGGGGGATGACGATCAGGTTTTGGGGGGCGACGTCAGCCTAGGCGCCGGCGCCGCGGGCGTACTCCGGCAGTTCGCCGTAGAATTCGCCGACCCCGGCGGTGAGCTCGGTGACCAGCTCCCGCTCGGCCTCGCTGAGGAACGGGTTCCAGGTGTCGAGGATCAGCACGGCGCGCGGCTGGTCGCTGTAGTTCCAGGCCTCGTGCTCGATCGTGTCGTCGAAGACGAAGGCCTTCGCCGGCTCCCAGGACCGGGTCTCCGCGCCCACCCGGAAGCCGCAGCCCGGCGGCACGATCAGCGGCAGGTGCACGATCAGGCGGGCGTTGTTGACGCCCACGTGCGGCGGGATCCGCGTCTTGGCGTCCAGAATCGAGAACACCGCCGTCGGGCCGGTGTCCATCAGGTCGCAGCGTGGCCAAGCCTCCAGCGCCGCCGCCGTCTTCGGGCAGCGCGCCAGGTTCTCGGTCATCGGCTCGCCGGCCTTCCAGAGATAGTAGACGCCCCAGCGCCGCGAATTGTTGAGCTCGCGCCAGCGATCCTGCGGCGTGCCGTCCACGGCGACATAGGGCTCCAGCGCGGCCGGCCCGTCCGCCAGCACCTCGATCAGCTCGGCGCGGATGTCGGGTGCGGCCGCCTCCAGCGCGTCGAGCCAGGGGAAATCGCCGCGGTCGTAGAACTCGATGGCCGGCAACTGCGGGAAGTACATGAAGCTGGGCGCGGGTCGATAGACGCGGCGCTTGCGCAGCAGGGTGTCCATGCAGCGGTCGAACCGGCCCAGGTCCTGGTTGCCGTGGCGGCCGCGCAGGTCGGCCAGCCGGTCCGCCAGGAAGCCTTCGAGCGCGACGTCGTTGGCCTGCACCGTGCTGCGGGCATGCTCCAGCAGGGGCCGCGCGCTGGGCGACAGGAATTGCGGGATGGACCCGAGCGCTGTGCGGTAGGTGGCGGCGGCGGCGCGCAGCTCGCCCTTCAGTTCGTGCGTGCGGGCGGTGTGCATCAGCGCCTGGAACGGACCCGGCGGCAGGGACCTGATCAGCGGGCTGATGACCCCATCGTCGACCTCATTCACGCAACGCAACCTTTCATCGTAACAATGTTACCGACAGAATTTGTACAGCAACGCTTTGTGACAGATCGCATCCGGTGGCAGTCGAGATGCCGATGCAATGTAAATTGCGGATTCGAGATTGTTGTCACCGTCCCGATAGTAAGGAATCCGGCGTGGAGAAGTCCAGAGAAGGGATATTTCAGCGCGGATACATAGCGCGACGACTTTATCGTGTAATGACAGATCGCTTCGTGTACTCGTGTTATGCGAACGATCACTCGCCATATGCGGCCGGTCGCCGCGCGGGGTCTGCGCGGCGGGCGGACGGCCGGTAAGTCGTTGTTCGCCGTACGAAAGGAACCGCCGAAGCGGCGGGCGTCAGCGGCGCGCCTTCAGCTCCGGGCAGGCGTCCGGCTCGGCGGTCCAGAGGCCGCCGGTGATCTTCCACGCGCCGTCCACCCTCGCGAAATCGAAGGCGTCGATTCCGCAATGGGTGGTCTTGCCGTCCAGCTGGAATTCGTAGGGGGCGCTGAGCGTCGCGATCATCCCGCCGCGCAGGCTGACTCGCGGCGTCCACATGGCCTCGTGCAGGCCGGGGCGCAGGTTGGCGATGAACTGCTCGACGCTGACGCGGTTGACCTTCACCGTCTTGTCCGGCGCGACGCGGACCGCGGTGAACATCGAGCCCGGCAGGACAATCTCGGCGAGCGCCGCCTTGTCCTGCGCCGCCATGGCGTCGAAGAAGCGCTGCATCGCCGCGACGACCTCGGCCTCCTGCGGCGTCGGCGCAGCGCTTGCCGGGGCCGCGATGGCGCAGGCGGCGGCGATGGCGCAGATCGATCGGATCATCTCGGTACTCCCTCTCGGCCGTCAGCCCGGCGCGCGCGCCGTTACGACCCACACCGCGGCGCCCAGTTTCACGCCGTCCGGGCCGTCGTGCGCGGCCAACGCCGTGCGGACGGCGGCGATGACGCCGTCGCGCCGGTCCGGGTTCTCGCGCAGCTGCCCGCCCAGCGGGCCGACGCGCAGCGCCAGTTGCAGCACCGTCTCCAGGTCGCCGCCGCCGACCTTCAGGTCGCCGGCCGTCATCGAGGCCTCGTCGAAGCCGGCGTCCGTCAGGATGCCCAGGACCCGCTCGGGATCGGCGAAAGCGAACGGCCCGGGCGACCCGGGCTCCGGCGGCGGTGAGGACGGCGGCAGGTGCGGCGCGGCCGCCATGGCCGGGAGCACCATGATCGGGTTCTCCGCCGGGGTCCGCCAACAGACGAACGCGAGGCGGCCGCCCGGCTTCAGGGCCCGGCGCATGTTGGCGAAGGCGGCCGGCGGGTCGGCGAAGAACATCACCCCGAAACGCGAGAAGATCGCGTCGAAGCTGGCGGGGGCGAACGGGTGGGCCTGCACGTCGGCTTCGATGAAACTGACCCCCGCACGGCCGGCGCTGCGGCGGCGCGCGACCTCCAGCATCGGCCGCGAGATGTCGGCGCCCACGACCTCGCCGCCTGGACCCACCGCGTCGGCCAGCTCCAGGGTCGTTTCGCCGGAGCCGCAGCCGACATCGAGGATGCGCTCACCGGCCTTCGGGGCCAGCGCCGCCATCGCCAGGCGGCCGAGCGGCGCGAGCTGGCGGTCCAGCGGTTCCTGCAGTTCGGCCCAGGTCGGTCCCGTCGCCTCGTTCCAGTAGGCGACCTGCGCGGCGTTCGGAGCGTCACCCATCAGACCGGCGCCGTGACGTCATTCAGCCAGCTGCGCACCTCGGGCTCCACCAACGGCCCGATCACCTCGCGCACCCTGGCGTGGTAGGCGTCCAACTGGGCGCGCTCGGCGACGGAGAGCAGGTCGCGGTCAATCAGCCGGCGGTCGATGGGCGCGAGCGTCAGGGTCTCGAAGCCCAGCATCGGCCGCTCGCCGCCCGGGATCTGCGCCGCCTCGGTGACGAACTGCAGGTTCTCGATGCGAATGCCGTAGCCGCCTTCCTTGTAGTAGCCCGGCTCGTTGGAGAGGATCATGCCCGCGCGCAGCGCCACGCTGTTCGGCGCCTTGGCGATCCGCTGTGGGCCTTCATGCACGCCGAGGTAGCTGCCCACGCCGTGACCGGTGCCGTGGTCGTAATCCAGGCCGTGCATCCACAGGGCGTGGCGCGCCAGGATGTCGAGCGCCGAGCCGGTGGTGCCCGCGGGAAAGCGGATGGCGGCCAGGGCCAGGTGGCCCTTCAGCACCAGGGTGAAGCGTTGCCGCATCTCGGCGGTCGGCTCGCCGATGGCGACCGTGCGGGTGACGTCCGTGGTGCCGTCCAGGTACTGGGCCCCGCTATCGACCAGCAGCAGCGAGCCCTGCTCGGCGCGCTTGTTCAGCCGCGTGATCGGCCGGTAGTGCACGATGGCGCCGTTCGAGGCCGCGCCGGCGATGGTGTCGAACGAGAGGTCCTTCAGCATCCCGGTGGCCTCGCGGAAGCCCTCCAGCTTGGAGACCGCCTCGACCTCGTCCGGTGGGTTGGTCTGGCCGTCGGTGGCCACCCAGTGGAGGAAGCGGGTCAGCGCGGCGCCGTCACGGATATGGGCGGTCTTGCTGCCCTCGATCTCGACCTTGTTCTTGCAGGCGCGGGGAAGGGCGCAAGGGTCCTCGCCGCGGATCACGGTCGCCCCCGCCGCCTCGAGCGTGGAGAAGTACCAGGCCGAGGACTGGGCCGGGTCGACGACCACCTTCTGGCCCTTCAACTCGGCCAGGGCTCCGGGCAGGTCGGCCGGGGTCTCCAGGGTGACCTGATTGCCCAGCCAGGCGGGCAGGTCCTGGGTGACCTTGGCGGGGTCAAGGAACAGGCGCGCCGTACCGTCCGATTTCAGGATCGCCTGGCCGATGGGCAGCGGCGAGCGGATGACGTCGCCGCCGCGGACGTTGAACAGCCAGGCGATGGAGCTGGGCGCGGTCAGCACGGCGGCGTCGCCGCCGCGGCTGGCGACGGACGCGCCGACGCGAGCGCGCTTGGCGTTGGAGTCCTCGCCGGAATACGGCGCCGGATGCGGCGCCACCGGCGCGGTGGGCTGGGCCGGGCGGGCCTGGCCCCAGGCCTGGTCGAGGGGATTGACGTGGACCGGCGTCAGCTCGGCGCCGGCCTTGGCGGCGGCGACCTTCAGGTGGGCCAGGGCGTCGGGGCTGTGCAGGCGCGGGTCGTAGCCGATCTTCTGGCCACGCCCGGCGGCGCTTTCCAGATAGGCGGGCACGCCGCCCTCCACGAGGTCACGGATCTCGAACAGCCCCGCGTCCACCTGGTCGCGGACCTGCAGCGTGTAGCGGCCATCGACGAAGACGGCGGCCTTGTCCTTCAAGATCACCGCCGCGCCGGCCGAGCCGGTGAAGCCGGTGGCCCAGGCCAGGCGGTCGTTGGCGGCGGGCAGGTATTCGTTCTGGTGCTCGTCCTCGTGCGGCACGAGGAAGCCGTCCAGGCCCTGCTTCGCCATCGCCTGGCGGATCAGCGGCACGTGGCGGGGGCCGAAGGAACGGTCGGTGGTCTCGTCGAAGGTCTGGCGCATGGCCAGGGATTTAGGACGTTACGGCGCGGCGGGCAAAGGGCGACATTCGACCCGGACGGTGAGGCCCTGTAGAGCTCCCGCATGGACAAGCCGAACCGCCGCGACCTGATCCGCGACTTCAAGGACACCAAGCCCGCCGCCGGGATCTTCGCGGTGCGCTGCGCCGCGACCGGCGAGGTCTGGGTCGGCGGCTCGCCGAACGTCGCAGCGCAGGAGAATCGACTATGGTTCGCGCTGCGCGCCGGCGGCCATCCAAAGCCCGATATGCAGGCCAGTTGGACGGCGCACGGCGCGGACGCGTTCGGCTTCGAGGTCCTTGAGCGGATCGAGGACCCGGACCTTACGCCGGCCGGCCTGAAGGACGAACTCAAGTCGCGCGCGCGCCGCTGGCGGGAGACGCTCGGCGCGAAGAGGGCCGTCGGCTAGTTTGCGCGGAGCGGGCTCGGTCGACGTGGCGTCCTGCGCCGCATCGGCGGTCGCGGCCGCCGCGTCCTGGGTCTTGGCCGCGGCCGCCTGGGCCGCGCTCTCGGTGGCCCGCGCCGCGCCGCCGGCGGCGTTCTGCGCCGCCTGTGCGGCGTTCGAAGCGGCCTGCTGGGCGTCGGCGGTCGCGTTGGCGAGGGTCGCCTCGGCCGCGCCCTGGTCGCGGGCCGCCTGCAGCGCGCTGTCGTTCGAACTGTTGCTGACCACGAAGATCACGCCGAACAGGGCGATCACCGCGACCAGCGCGGCGACCCACCAGCCGGCGCTGGAGCCGGAGCGCTGGACGACCACGCGGTCAACAGGCTCGCGGGTGATGGTCGTGCGTTCATAGTCGGACATGGTGGTTCCTCCGGTTCGGGCGGAAGAACGCGGGCGTACGGCGCCGGTTCCTAGGCGCGCTGCAGGACCAGCGCCGACCAGGCGTCCCTGTGGATTCGGCGCACCATCCGGAAGCCCTTGGACGTGTAGGCCGCCGAGACCCGCCGTTCCTGGGTGCGCAACAGGCCGGACAGGATCGCGAAGCCGCCGGGCTTCAGCGCCCGCTTGATATCCCCCGACAGCGCCACCAGCGGCGGCGCCAGGATGTTGGCGAAAACCAGGTCATAGGGCCCGTCGTTGCGCACCAGCGGATCGTCCAGCCCCGAGGCGTGGACGAAGCGTGCGCGGGCGGCATTCAGCTGGGCGTTCTCGTTGGCGATGCGCACGGACGGGCCGTCGATGTCGGTGCCCACGGCGATCGGCGAACCGGTGCGCGCGGCGGCGATGGCCAGCACGCCGGTGCCGCAGCCCACGTCCAGCACCCGCTCGAACCGGCGCGCCTTCAAGAGGTCGCTGAACGCCAGCAGGCAGCCCACGGTCGTTCCGTGATGGCCGGTCCCGAAGGCGGCGCCGGCCTCGATGCGCAGATTCACCGTGCTGGCCGGGGCCAGGCCCTTGTCGTGGGCGCCGTAGACGAAGAAACGCCCGGCGCGCACCGGCGGCAGCCCCGACAGCGCCATGGCCAGCCAGTCGGCGTCGGCCAGCACTTCGGTGACCACCCGCAGCTTCGGGTAGCCCCCCAGGACACGCACGATCGCGGCTTGTTCGTCGGCTTCCGTGGGGAAGGCGTCGATGCGCCAGACGTCGTGGTCCTCGTCCTCCTCCAGGATGGAGAAGGTGAGGGCCTCGGTGGCGGGCTCCGCCTCGAGGGCCGCCGCGGCGGCTTCCGCCTCGGCGCGGGGGCCGCGGGCGATGATCTGGACGGCCTCTTCGCTCATGGGCGGGAGGCTCTAGCGGGGTCGCGGCCGAAAGGCGAGGGAAGATCAGCCCGCGTCGGTGGGGTCGGACTCGTCCGGCGCGTCCGGCGGCTGGGGAAGGTTGGCCTCGTAGTAGACGTTCCCGCGCTGCGACGGATAGGCCGTCGGCTCGCGCGGTTCATCCCGCCAGGCCGCGCGAGTGACCTCGGGCTGGGTGCTGGTGTCGTCGGCGGCATAGGCCATGACGTCGCCGGTGTCGCCGGTCGGGGCGTCGGCGTATTGCACGTATTGCGGCGTCTTCGGCCGCGTCCAGTCGGTGCCGATCACGTACTCGGGGGTCGCGCCGGCATAGACGCCCACGCCCGGATCGGCGGCGTAGCTGGCGCCGCGCGCCGCGCCGCCCATCAGCATCTGCGGGCCTAGCGGCCGGTCGCCCTTGTAGAGGTCGGGGTGCATGACGCCCCCCATCAGAAGGCCGCACAGCACCACGGCGCTGGCGCCTTGGACGAGGGTTTTGAGGTCGTCGTTGCTGATCAGGTTTCGCATGGCTCGCAACAAGCGCGCGGCCGGCGGATTGGTTTCAGCTCACAGCCACTTGGCGCGGCGGAACAGGAAGAACAGCACTCCGCTGATCGAAAAGATCAGGCCGATGGCGAAGGCGTAGCCGTACTTCCAGTGCAGTTCGGGCATGATCTCGAAGTTCATGCCGTAGAGGCCGGCGATGGCGGTCGGCACCGCCAGGATCCCGGCCCAGGCGGCCAGCCGGCGCGTGATGTCGCCCTGCCGCTGTTGCTCAAACAGGTTGGACACCTCGAACACCGAGCTCAGCACGTCACGCAGGCCCTCAGCCGACGACGCCACCCGCCGCACGTGGTCGCCCACATCGCGGAAGTAGGGCCGCACCCGCTCGTCCATGAACGGCAGGTGCGAGTGCTCCAGCCGCGCGCACACCTCCTCCATTGGCCCCAGCATGCGGCGGAACCGCATCAGCTCCTGGCGCAGATTGAACAGGTGCGTGACGTCCTCGCGGCCCAGGAAGGCGTCCAGCGCCCGGCGCTCCACGGCCAGCACGTCCTCCTCGATGTCGTCGACGATCGGCTGGTAGCTGTCGACGATGAAGTCCAGCAGCGAATAGAGGACGAAGGCTGTGCCGTAGGCGAGCTGGGTCGGCGCAGCCTCCAGGTCGCGGCGCAGGGAGGTGAACCCTCGGCCGGCGCCCTTGCGCACGGTGATGATGTTGTTCTTGCAGAGGAAGGCGCAGGCCTCCCCGTAGACGATCTCCTCGCCCACCAGCCGGGCGGTCCGCGCGGTCACGAAGATCTGGTCGCCGTAGATGCTGACCTTGGGGATCGGGTGGTCGGAGAGCACGTCCTCCACCGCCAGCGGGTGCAGGCCGAACCGCGCCTGCAGCACGGCCAGTTCCTCTGGCTCGGGATCGATCAGGCCGATCCAGGTGAACTGGTGCGCCTGGATCGGGCGATCCTCGGGATCGTCCAGCCACAGCGCTCGCAGGCGATGGCCGTCCGAATACACCCTAGCGGCCGCGATCGGCATGCGACGCTCTCCCCCTGATCGCGGTGGGGATGAGACGACAACGGCGGAGGATAGGCAACCGTGCGCGCGGGGTGTTAGCCCTGCTTCTCCACGAAGCTGTCGATGACCTTCTTCTCGCCGGCCTTCTCGAACTCGACCGTGAGCTTGTTGCCCTCGACGCCGCGGACGGCGCCGTAGCCGAACTTGATGTGGAAGACGCGGTCGCCGCGCTTGAAGTCGCTGGCGGCGGAGCTGTCGGAGGTGGCGACCAGGCGCCCGTCGCCTTCGATCACCTGCTGGCGGCCCGGATGGCTGCCGCGGTACTGGTTGGCCTGGGCGCGGCGCCAGCCCGGCGAGTCGTAGCCGTTGCCGAACTTCGGATCCTCGTCCCAACGGCTGCCGTGCTGCTGCATGCCGGGGCCGCCGCCGTAGTAGCCGGTCTCCGACGTGGCCTCGACGTTGGCGAGGGGGAGCTCGTCGACGAAGCGGCTGGGCAGCTGTGATGTCCAGCGGCCGTAGACCTGGCGGTTGGCGGCGAAGGAGATGCGGGCCTCCTCGCGGGCGCGGGTGATGCCGACGTAGGCCAGCCTGCGCTCCTCCTCGAGGCCCTTCTCGCCCTTCTCGTCCATGGACCGCTGCGACGGGAACACGCCTTCCTCCCAGCCCGGCAGGAACACCAGCGGGAACTCCAGCCCCTTGGCCTGGTGCAGGGTCATCACCTGCACGCTGTCAGCCGAGGAGCCGCGGTCCAGGTCCATGACCAGGGAGACGTGTTCGAGGTACGCCTCGAGCGTCTCGTAGCCGCCCATCGACTGGACCAGTTCCTTGAGGTTCTCCAGCCGGCCCTGGGCCTGGGGCGATTTGTCGAGCTTCAGCGCGTCGGTGTAGCCGCTCTCCTCCAGCACCGCCTCCATCAGCCGCGCGTGGTGCAGGTCGCCGGCCTGGTGGCGCCAGCGGTCCAGGTCGCGGATGAAGTTGGAGAGCGCCGTGCGGGTGCGCGCGGCCAGCTCGTCGGTCAGCACCAGCTGGCGGGCGGCATGCACCGCCGGCACGCCGTTGATGCGCGCCACCTGCAGCAGCTTCTGCACGGTGGTGTCGCCGATGCCGCGCTTGGGGACGTTGACGATGCGCTCGAAGGCCAGGTCGTCGTCCGGCGACTGGATCAGCCGCAGGTAAGCGATGGCATCGCGGATCTCGGCCCGCTCGAAGAACCGCGGGCCGCCGATCACCACATAGGGAATCTGCAGCATCACGAAGCGCTCTTCGAAGCTGCGCATCTGGAACGCAGCGCGCACCAGGATGGCCATGTCACGGTACTTGCGCGCGGGCTTGTCGATCGTGCCCTTCCTCGCCCGCTCGATCTCGTCGGCGATCAGCCGGCTCTCGGCGTCACCGTCCCAGATGCCGCGCACGACCACCTTCTCGCCGGCCTGGCTCTCGGTCCACAGGGTCTTGCCCAGGCGGGACTTGTTGGTGGCGATCAGGCCGGAGGCGGCGGCCAGGATGTGGCTGGTGGAGCGGTAGTTGCGCTCCAGCCGCACCACCTTGGCGCCCGGGAAGTCGCGCTCGAAGCGCAGGATGTTGTCCACCTCGGCGCCGCGCCAGCCGTAGATCGACTGGTCGTCGTCGCCCACGCAGCACAGGTTCTGGCTCTTCTGGGCCAGCAGGCGCAGCCACAGGTATTGGGCGACGTTGGTGTCCTGGTATTCGTCGACCAGCAGGTAGCGGAACCGATTGTGGAACTCGGCCAGCACGTCCGGGTGCTGGGTGAAGATCGTCAGGTTGTGCAGCAGCAGGTCGCCGAAGTCGCAGGCGTTCAGGATGCGCAGCCGCTCCTGGTAGAGCCGGTACATCGCCTG
>CBHTUE010000058.1:0-22760 GCA_966096115.1 uncultured Phenylobacterium sp. | reverse complement strand
GCCTGGGCGCCGGACCTGGCCTGCATGACCAGGTAGCGGGCGGTCGACTCCACCAGCACGTCCAGCAGGGCGTCCAGCTCCTCGGCGTGCTGGTAGGCATAGGTGCGCGCGGCCTCGCGCTGGGAGCCGCGGCCTTCGATCATGTAGGTGGCCACCGTCCACGGCGCGCCGGCGAACCCGATCAAGGCGCGGTCCGGCTCCAGTTCGGCGCGCACGCGGGTCAGAGTCTCTCCGATGCTGGCCAGCTTGGCGGTGGAGCCCTCGACGGCATCGCGCAGCGCCCCGATCGGCGGCAGGTCGCCCAGCCGGGGCCCCTCCCCCGCCTCGAACCACACCTTCTGGCCTAGCGCCTGCGGCAGCAGCAGGATGTCGGCGAAGACGATGGCGGCGTCCATCGGGAAGCGGCGCATCGGCTGCATCGTCGCCTCGGCCGCCTTCTCGGGGTCGAAGCAGAACGACATGAAGTCCGTCGTGGTGGCCCTGAGCGCATGGTACTCCGGCAGCGACCGGCCGGCCTGGCGCATGAACCAGATCGGTGGCCGGTCCAGGGTCTCGCCGGCCAGAGCGCGGAGAAGGCGGGGCGTCTCACTCATGAGCGTCCTTAAACCCCGCCAGCCCGTAAGGCTCAAGAGCGCCGCTCAGCGCACTTCCTTCCTACTATCTAGAAGAGTCTTGAAAGAGATTGGGACAGGAGCGGTAGAGCGTGGGCGCCGAGTGGAAAACTTGACGATCCTTTGACAATCCCCAGCTTGCCCCCAGCCTACGCAAGGACTGCGACGGCCCCCGGCCAGGGGTGTGGATAGCGGGGAGCGCCGGCCAAGCCCTCGGCGCGCATTAGGGTTTCGTTAAGACCTGCGGGGAGAACGGCGGGCGCCCTTCGCACAATCGACCGGCTGTCGAGATGCGACGATTCCGTGGCGCCCGGCCCGGCGCCCTGTTCATTAATGAAGGGTTAACGGCCCGATTCATCCCGTCCGTCCCCCGGGCGCCGCGGCCGGCAGACATTCCACGGGGTCTATCCCCATCGGCGTCCGGCTTCGCTAAGAGAGTACCCACAGGATCCATCCCCAGCTTCCGTGAGCCCGTCCCCTTGCCGAACACCGCCCCGCCCCGGCTCGCGACCTACTTCCACGTCCACCTGGTGTCGGATTCCACCGGCGAGACCCTGAACGCCATGGCGCGCGCGGTGTGCGCCCGGTTCGAGAACGTGCTGCCGATCGAGCACATCTACGCCCTGGTCCGCTCGCAGCGGCAGCTGGACCGGGCGCTGGACGACATCGAGGAGGCGCCGGGGATCGTCCTGCACACCATCGTCGACGACAAGCTGCGCGACGCCCTGGAGGCCGGGTGCCGGCGCCTGGACATGCCGTGCCTGCCGGCGCTGGACCCCTTGGTGGCGGCGATGCAGCGTTACCTGGGCGCGGCGACGACCACGCGGGTGGGCGCGCACCTGCGGCTGGACAACGACTACTTCAACCGCATGGACGCCCTGAACTACGCCATCGGCCACGACGACGGCCAGGGCGGCCAGGACCTGGACCAGGCCGACGTGGTGCTGCTGGGGGTGTCGCGGACGTCCAAGACGCCGACCTGCATCTACCTGGCGCACCGTGGCGTGCGGGCGGCCAACGTGCCGCTGGTGCCGGGTCGTCCCATGCCGGAGAAGCTGTTCCACCTGCAGAAGGCGCTGATCGTCGGCCTGCTGATCTCGCCGGACCGGCTGATCCAGATCCGCCGCAACCGCCTGCTCAGCCTGAACGAGACGCGGGAGTCGTCCTACATCGACCAGGATGCGGTGCGCGACGAGGTGATCAATGCGCGCCGGCTCTATGAGCGCCACGGCTGGCCCACCATCGATGTCACCCGCCGCTCGGTGGAGGAGACCGCCGCGGCGGTGCTGAACCTGATGCACAAGGGCCACGGCCAGGTCGAGGTGCTGGGGTGAGCATCATACTGGCGTCGAAGAGCGCGGCCCGGCGCGCGGTGCTGACGGGCGCGGGCGTGCCGCACGAGGCCGTGGTGGCCGGCCTCGACGAGGATGCGGTCAAGACCGAGATGCTGGGCCGGGGCGCCCGGCCGCGCGAGGTGGCCGCAGCGCTGGCCGAGCTGAAGGCGCTGATGGTGTCGCGCGAGCGCGACGGGTTCGTGATCGGCGCCGACCAGACCCTCGACCTGGCCGGAAAGCTCTACGACAAGGTGGGCGACGTGGCGGCGGCCCGGGAGCGGCTGAAGCTGCTGCGCGGCCAGGCCCACGCGTTGCACTCCGCCGTGGTGGTGGCGAAGGACGGCAAGACGATCTGGCGCGAGACGGTCACCGCCAGCCTGACCATGCGCGACTTCTCCGACGCCTTCCTCGAGGACTACCTGGCCGTCGAGGGCGAGGCGGCGCTGGGGTCGGTGGGCTGCTACCGGCTGGAAGGGCCGGGCGCCCAGCTGTTCGAGACCATCGAGGGTGACTACTTCGCCATCCTGGGGCTGCCGCTGATGGGGCTGCTGGAGCTGTTCCGCCGGCACGGAGAGATTTCGGAGTGATCACCGGACGTACCATCGTGGCCGGCGTCGCGGGCCAGCCGGTGACGCATTCGCTGTCGCCGATCCTGCACAACGCCTGGCTGAAGGCCGCTGGGATCGACGGGGTCTATGTGGCCTTCCCGCTGGACCGCCACGGCTTCCAGCGGTTTGCGGAAGGCCTGCGCGGCGGCGTCGTGCGGGGCCTGAACGTGACCATCCCGTTCAAGGAGCCGGCGCTGGCGCTGGCCGACCGGGCCACGGACCTGGCGAAGCGGTCGGGCGCCGCCAACGTGCTGACCTTCGAGCCGGACGGCCGGATCCTGGCGCACAACACCGACGGGGTCGGCCTGATGCAGGCCTTCGCCGCCCAGGCGCCGGCCTGGGACGCGCAACTGGGGCCGGTGGCGGTGCTGGGCGCGGGCGGCGCGGCGCGGGGCGCGGTGGCGGCGTTGCTGATGGCCGGCACGCCCAAGGTCTACGTGCTGAACCGCACCCTGGCGAAGGCCGAGGCGCTGGCGGGCGCGATGGGGCCCAAGGTCTCGGCCCTGCCGATGGCGCATGCGGCCGGCCCCTTCAGCCAGGCGACGGCGGTGATCAACGCCACCGCGGCCGGGCTGAACGGCGACGGCGGCCTGGACGTGCCGCTGGAGATCACCCAGGCGCGCTGCGTGGTGATGGACATGGTCTACAAGCCGCTGGACACGCCGTTCCTGCTGCAGGCCCGTGCGCTGGGCCGCACCACGGTGGACGGGCTGGAGATGCTGATCCGCCAGGCCGAGCCGGCCTTCGAGGCCTTCTTCGGCGAATGGCCGCCCGGCGACGTGGACGTGCGCACCCTGGCGATCGAAGCGATGGGGGGCCGCTAGGGTGGGCGGCTGCACCGCCTTTCCGGATAAGGCGCCCCTTCCTCCTCGATGGAGGAAGGGTAGGGATGGTGGTGTTCGCAGAGCGATGAGGCGAAGGATTCGAGTCGGCGCCGACTCATGGGTTCCGCGGCGCCACAGAGGACACACCACCACCCCTACCCCTCCTCCATCGAGGAGGAGGGACGCCTCTCCTTGTGAAACCCGGCAAACGTCAAACGGAGCGTGGCCATGAAGATCATCGGCCTGACCGGCTCGATCGGCATGGGCAAGTCGACCACGGCGGCGATGTTCCGCGAGGCCGGCATCCCGGTCTATGACGCCGACGCGGCGGTGCACGAGGCCTATGATGTCGGCGGCGTAGCCGTCGGGCCGGTGGGAGAGGCCTTTCCGGGCGTGGTCAAGGACGGGCGCGTCGACCGGGAGGAACTGCGCAAGCGGGTGCTGGGCAATCCCGAGGCGCTGAAGGTGCTGAACGGCATCGTCCATCCGTTGATCGGGAAGAGCCGGGCGAAGGTGTTCGAGGATGCCCAGGCCGCCGGCGCTGACATGATCATCATGGACGTGCCGCTGATCTACGAGACCGGCGGCGAGAAGAACATGCATGCGGTGATCGTGGTCTCCGCCCCCGCCGATGTGCAGCGCGAACGCGTTCTGGTGCGCGAGGGCATGACGCCGGAACGACTGGACGCGATCCTGGCGCAGCAGGTCCCGGACGCCGAGAAGCGGGCGCGGGCGGATTATGTGGTGGACACCGGTAAGGGCCTGGACGCCGCGCGGGCGCAGGTGACGGCGATTATCGCGGCGTTGCGCAAAGCCTAGCGGCAGGCGGTTCTTCCCCCGATGGGGAGGAACTTGAGCGCCCAGGTTTGACACCTGCGCCTTCCGTGTTCTACGTTTGTTCATGGAGTTATCCCGTGCGACAAGAGAGCTGGGGATGGCGCGCGGGCGGCGGTTGCCGCGCAGGCGCGACGCACGGCATGACAGGGGCATGGGCCGTGAGATCGTCCTCGACACCGAAACCACCGGGTTCGACCCGCTGACCGGCGACCGCCTGTGCGAGCTGGCGGCGCTGGAGATCGAGAGCTTCGTGCCGACCGGCCGCAGCTTCCACGTCTACATCGACCCCTGCCGCGACATGCCGGCCGAGGCGGAGCGGGTGCACGGCCTGTCGTCGTCGTTCCTGCGCGGCAAGCCCAGGTTCGAGCATCCCGAGGTGGTCGACGCCTTCCTGGAGTTCGTCGGCGACGCCCCGCTGATCGCCCACAACGCCACCTTCGACCGCAACTTCGTGAACTGGGAGCTGGGCAAGTGCGACCGGGCGGAGCTGCCCGAGTCCCGCTGGATCGATACCCTGGGCCTGGCCAAGCAGCGGTTCCCGGGGATGCACAACTCCCTGGACGCGCTGTGCAAGCGGTTCCGCATCTCGCTGAGCGAGCGGGAGAAGCATGGCGCCTTGATCGACGCCAAGCTGCTGGCGGCGGTCTATCTGGAGCTGAAGGGCGGGCGCGAGCGGCGCCTCGAGCTGTCGAGCGCCACCATGACCAACGCCGGCTCGACGGTGGTGCGGATCGAATACGGCGTGCGGCCCAACCCGCTGGCGCCGCTGTCCACCGACGACGAACGCATGGCCCACGCGGCCTTCATCCGCGAGGCGGTGAAGGGCGAGGAGCTGTGGGGGCGGTTCGGGCTGTAGGGCGCTGTCGCCCTCACGACCCTAACCCATGATCGTCGTCCCCCGGCTTGTCCGGGGGACCCATTCACACCGAAACCTTCCGAAGGCCCGCGAGCGTCGACGCTGCAGTTTGCGGCTTTTCTCACGCGCAAGCTGGAGCATGTGTCCTCGGACAAGCCGGGGGATGACGATCGCGGGTGTTGTCAGGCGTGCCCGATCTGCTCTTCGACCTGGGCCTTGCGGGCGGCGTAGACGCCGGCGAAGTCGATGGGGTCGAGGAGGAAGGGGGGGAAGCCGCCTTCCGAGGTGACCTCGGCGATGATCCGGCGGGCGAAGGGGAACAGGTAGCGCGGGCACTCGATCAGCAGCACCGGCTCGATCTCCTCGGCCGGGACGCCGGTGACCTGGAAGACGCCGCCGTACAGCAGCTCGACCACGAACAGCGGGCCGTCGGTGCGGTTGGCCTTGGCCGAGAGCTTGAGATCCACTTCGAACAGACCGTCGTCGCGGCCGCGGGCGTTCATCTCGACGCCCAGGTCGATCTGCGGCTGGTCCTGCGACGGGCGGAGCGCCTCCGGCGCGCGCGGGTTCTCCATCGACAGGTCGCGGATGAACTGGGCCAGGATGCGGATGCCGGGCTCGCCGCCCTCGGCGGCCGCGGGGGCGCCGTTCTCGATGTCGCTCATGAGGGTCAGGATTCTCTGATCTGGCGGCGCAAAACGCGCTCGGTTCGGGCCGAGCGGCTATCATGCGACCCACTGCGATGCAACGCCGCCCCTGACGCCGACGTTGCAGAGGACTATATTGACGGTGAAGGCGTATAAGGGTTCGCGTCTGATATTGCCGAAAGACCCGACTTGCAGGTTCTGGAACTGATCATCTTCGCCGGCCTCGCGGCCATTGTGCTGTACCAGCTCTATGCGGTGCTGGGCCGGCGCGTGGGCCGCCAACCGGGCGACAGCCCGACGGCCGAGGTCACGGGCGCGCCGGTGCGGCCGCCGCTGGACCGTCCGCTGGACGCGGTGGACGACGGGGTCGAGCTGACCGGCCTGGCCGCGGTGAAGGCCAAGGATCCCAGCTTCGACATGACGACCTTCCTGGCCGGGTCGAAGCAGGCCTACGAGATGATCGTTAAGGCCTTCGCCGGCCACGACCGCCCAACCCTGCGCAACCTGCTGGCGCCGAAAATCCTCGCCGACTTCGAGGCGGCGATCGATGCGCGCGAGGCGGAAGGCCGCAGCGAGAGCGTCGAGTTCTTCCACCCGCCGCGCGCCGACCTGGAGAAGGCGGAGGTGGTGTCGGGCGACCTGGCGCTGCTGACCGTGCGCTTCCTGGCCGAGTTCCGCAGCCGCACCAAGGGGCCGGAGGGCGAAGGCGTCGACGACCGGCGCACGGCCGAGCTGTGGACCTTTGAGCGCCGGCTGAAGAACAAGGACCCCAACTGGGCCCTGGTCCACGTGGACGCCGCCGAGGCGTGATCGCCCTGCGCGCGGCCGTGGCGCTTGCCGCGCTCAGCCTCGCTGCGTGCGCGACGCCGCAGGAGCATGGGCCCATCCCGCCCGGCTATCCGCAGCCGGGGCCGCCCCGCCCTGCCCCCCGACCGCCGCAGCCCGAGCCGCCGCGCCGGATCGAGGTCTCCGCCCTGCCCGGCTGGGCGATGGAGGACCACGACGCCGCCTTCGCCGCCTGGCGCGCGACCTGCGGCGTGGCCCGCGAGCCCACGATGGCGGACCTGTGCGCCCGGGCCCGCGCCGTAGGCCCCGTGGCGCCGGGCCGCGGCCGCGCCTTCCTCGAGCAGGCCTTCGTGGCCGAGCGGGTCGGCGGCGAGGGGGTGCTGACCGCCTACTTCGCCCCGGTCTATGCGGCGCGGCGCCAGCCGGACGCCGAGTTCAGCGCGCCCGTGCGGGCCAGGCCCGCCGACCTGGTGGTGGCGCAGGGCGGCGAGGTGCTGCGGGTGAAGGGCGATGGGATGGCCGAGCCCTATCCGGACCGGACGACGATCGAAGCGACGCCGCCGGCCGAGCCGCCGCTGGCGTTCATGCGGCCGGAGGAGCTGTTCTTCCTGCAGGTGCAGGGCTCGGGCGTGCTGGTGTTCGAGGACGGGCGGCGGATGAAGGCGCTCTATGCGGCGCACAACGGCCGCACCTTCGCCGGCATTGCCAACCCGATGCGCGACCGCGGCCTGCTGGCGAAGGACAACACCTCGGGCGACGCGATCCGCGCCTGGCTGGCGGGGCATCGCGGGGCCGAGGCCGACGCGATCATGCGGCTCAACCCGCGCTATGCGTTCTTCCGCTTGGCGCCCGACGATGGGAAGCCGCCGCAGGGCGCGGCGGGCCTGCCCTTGCCGGCGGGGCGCGCTGTGGCGGTGGATCCGGCCAGCCACGCCTATGGCGAACTGCTGTGGATCGACGGCGAGGCGCCGCTGCTGGCCGGGGCGTTCCCGAGCTATCGGCGGCTGGTCAGCGCGCTGGACACCGGCGGGGCGATCAAGGGCGAGGTGCGCGCCGACCTGTACCTGGGCCAGGGCGACGCGGCCGGCGCCGAAGCGGGGCGGGTGCGCCATACGCTGAGCCTGTGGCGGCTGGTCCCGCGATGAAGCGGCCCCTGAAGCCCGAGGAGCAGCGCATCTGGGGGATGGTGGCGGCGACGGTGCATCCGCTGCACGGGCGAAGCGAACCGAAGCCGGCGCGCCCGCAGACCCTGGACGCCGCGGCGCGGATCGATCCCAAGGACCTGAAGGTGGCGCACCGGGGCCGCAAGGGCGCGGTGGAGGACATCGAGCCCAACCGCAAGCACCGCATCAGCCGCGAGCGCGAGGAGATCGGCGGCCGCATCGACCTGCACGGCCTGACCCAGGACCGTGCGCAGGCGGCGCTGGAGGCGTTCCTGGCGCGGGCCTGGGACGAGGGCTGGCGCGCGGTGCTGGTGATCACCGGCAAGGGCGTGCAGGGCGACGGGGTGCTGAAGAAGCGCACGCCCGACTGGCTGGGCGCGGCGCACCTCAGCCACATCGTGGCGGGGATTTCCGACGCGCATAAGCGGCACGGCGGCGAGGGGGCGCTGTACGTGGCGCTGAAGCGGAAACGGCGGGGGTAGCCGCCCGACCGAGCCAGTTGCTCCTCCTTTGGGGGAGCTGTCAGCGAAGCTGACTGAGGGGGGCCTCCACGACGGTCGGAGCTGCGTGCGGTCCCACGTTCTGAGCGGGGGGGGGCCCGGGCGGGGGGGGGGGGCCGCCCCCCCCCACCGGGGGCGGCGGGGGGGGGGCGCGGGGGGGGGGGGGGCCGCCCCCTTTGGGCGACACCTCCCCCAAAGGGGGAGGAACTGGGTCGCGCTAGGCCTTGGAGCGCGCCGCCTTCTCCGCCAGCCCGCTCGTGCCCTCGCGCGCCTCTAGTCGTTCCGCGACCTCGTCCAGGCTCACGCCGGCGGCGGCGATCACCACCAGCCAGTGGTAGACGAGATCGGCGCTTTCGGCGGTCAGGGCGTCGCGGTCGCCTTGCGCGGCGGCGATGACGGTCTCGACGGCCTCCTCGCCCAGCTTCTTGGCGGCGCGGTCCAGGTCGGCGAGCAGCTGGGCGGTGTAGGACTTGCCCAGGTCGGCGCCGCGGCGGCTCTCGATGGTGTCGGCCAGGCGGCCGAGGACGTCGGCGAAGCGCTTGTGGCTCATCAGGCGGTCTCCGTCAGGCGCACGGGGATGCCGGCGCGGGCCATGTCGGCCTTGGCCTCGGCGATGGTGACCTCGCCGAAGTGGAAGATGGAGGCGGCCAGCACCGCGTCGGCGCCCGCCTGCACGGCCTCGACGAGGTGGCGCGTGTTCCCGGCGCCGCCCGAGGCGATCACCGGCACGCTCACCGCCGAGCTGACCCGGCGCAGCAGGTCCAGGTCGTAGCCGGCCTTGGCGCCGTCGCGGTCCATGGAGGTGAGCAGGATCTCACCCGCGCCCTTGGCCACCACCTCGACGGCGTAGTCCACGGCGTTGAGGCCGGTGGGGTTGCGGCCGCCGTGGGTGAACACTTCCCAGTGTTCGCCCACCTTCTTGGCGTCGACCGAGACCACGACCGCCTGGCTGCCGAAGGCGTCGGCGCAGCGGCTGACCACGTCGCGGTCCTGCACGGCGGCGGTCATGATCGAGATCTTGTCGGCGCCGGCCAGCAGCAGGCGGCGGCCATCCTCGACACTGCGGATCCCGCCGCCGACGCTGAGCGGCATGAAGCAGACGTCGGCGGTGCGGGCGACCACGTCCAGGATGATGCCGCGGTCCTCGTGGCTGGCGGTGATGTCGAGGAACATGAGCTCGTCGGCGCCGGCCGCGTCATAGGCCTGGGCCTGTTCGACCGGGTCGCCGGCGTCGACCAGGTTCACGAACTGCACGCCCTTCACCACCCGGCCGTCCTTGACGTCCAGGCAGGGGATGAGGCGCACCTTCAGGCTCATCCTACTTCGCTCCTTGCGGAGCTTCGAAGGACCAGGGTCCTGCGTAGCCTTGGCGGAGCAGGATCATGCGGCGAGCCTGAGCGCGGTCGCCGGGTCGATGGCGCCGTTGTAGAGGGCGCGGCCCAGGACGGCGCCGGAGACCGGCACGCCCTTGCGGGCCTTCAGCTTGACGATGTCGTCTACGGTAGCGAGGCCGCCGGCCGCGATGACCGGGATGTTCACGGCGTCGGCCATGGCCCCGAAGGCCTCGACGTTGAAGCCCATGACGGTGCCGTCGCGGTCGATGTCGGTGACGATCAGGGCGGCGACGCCGGCGTCCTCGAAGCGTTTCGCGACCGTGATCGCATCGAGGTCGGAATCCGCGGTCCAGCCCTCGACGGCCACCTTCCCCTTGCGCACGTCGACGCTGACGGCGATCTGCTCGGGGTAGGCCAGCGCCGCGGCGATGACGATGTCGGGCTGCTTCACCGCCACCGTGCCCAGGATCACGCGCGACACGCCCGCCTCGATCCAGCGCTCCACGTCGGCCAGGGTGCGGATGCCGCCGCCCAGCTGCACGGGCACCGACACCGCGTTGAGGATGGCCTCGACGCCGGGGGCGTTGACCGCCTTGCCGGACACGGCGCCGTTCAGGTCGACCACGTGGATCCAGTGGAAGCCGGCGTCGGCCCACTGCCGGGCCTGGGCGCCGGGGTCGGCGTTGAACACCGTGGCGGTGGAGAGGTCGCCGTGCAGGACGCGCACGCACTGGCCGTCCTTCAGGTCGATGGCCGGGTAGAGGATCACGGTCGCCACTCCAGGAAGTCGGACAGCAGTTTCAGGCCGGTGGCCTGGGATTTCTCGGGGTGGAACTGCACCCCGGCCATGTTGCCGCGCGCGACGGCGGCCGGAAACGCGCCGCCGTGGTCCACATAGGCCGCCACGTCGGCGGCGTCAGCCGGATACATGGCGAAGGAGTGGGTGAAATAGACCGGCTCGCCGGCCTTCGGGCCCCGGAGGATCGGCAGGTCGGTGACCCGCTCCAGGGTGTTCCAGCCCATGTGCGGGACCTTCAGGTGGTCGCCGCCCCGGGGATGGATGAGCTTCACGTCGCCGGGGATCCAGCCCAGGCCCTGCGTGATCCGGAACTCCAGCCCGCGGCCGGCCATCAGCTGCATGCCGACGCAGATGCCCAGGAACGGCGCGCCGCGGCGGATGACGGCGTCGGTCATCGCCTCGATGACGCCGCTGCGCTCCGACAGCGCCGACATGCAGGCGGCGAAGGCGCCGACGCCCGGCAGGACGATGCGGTCGGCGCCCGCCACCACGTCCGGATCGTGGGTCACGACGATCTCGGCCCGCCCGTCCGCGGCGCGGACGAGGGCCTTCTCGGCCGAGCGGAGGTTGCCCGACCCATAGTCGATCAGGGCGACACGCTGCATGGGGAAGAGTCCTTTCTCCTCGTCAGCCGGACGGAAAACCGCTCCGCACTTTTCCTGGCTGTCGAGCCCTACAGCACGCCCTTGGTGGAGGGGGCGTGGCCATGGGTCTTGGGGTCGAGTTCCACGGCCTGGCGCACGGCGCGGGCCAGGGCCTTGAAGCCGCTCTCGGCGATGTGGTGGCTGTTGGTCCCGTAGAGGCATTCCAGGTGCACGCAGGCGCCGCCGTTCATGGCGAAGGCGTGGTGGAATTCCTTGAACAGCTCGGTGTCCATGTCGCCGACCTTGGGCGTCTTGAACTCGACCTTCCAGATCAGGTAGGGCCGGTTGGAGAAGTCGATGGCGCAGCGGCTCAGGGTCTCGTCCATCGGGATATAGGCGTGGCCGAAGCGGCGGATGCCCTTGAAGCCGTCGAGGGCGTCCTTGATCGCCTGGCCCAGCACGATGCCGGTGTCTTCCACCGTGTGGTGCATGTCGATGTGCAGGTCGCCCTTGGTCTCGACGTCGATGTCGATCCCGCCGTGGCGGGCGAAGCTGTCCAGCATGTGATCGAAGAAGCCGATGCCGGTGGAGACTTTGGACACGCCGGTCCCGTCCAGGTCCACGGCGACGCGGATCTGGGTCTCCTTGGTGTTGCGGACGACTTCGGCCTTGCGGCTCATCCTCAGAGTCCCTTGCTCGCGGCCAGCTCCTTGAGGGAGACCTGCGGCCGCGGCCCGTAGTGCGAGATCACCTCGGCGGCCGCTAGGCCCCCCAGCCGGCCGCAGTCATGCAGCGACCGTCCTTGCGAAAGGCCGAACATGAACCCGGCCGCGTATTGGTCGCCGGCGCCGGTGGTGTCCACGACTTTCTCCACGTGCTCGGCGGCAATGTGCAGCATCTGGCCCTTGGAGAGCACCACCGAGCCCTTCTCGCTGCGGGTGACCGCGGCCAGTTCGCAATGGCGCAGCAGCTGTTCGGCCGCCTCGTCGAAGTCGGCGGTCTCGTAGAGCGCCAGCAGTTCGGCCTCGTTGGCGAACAGCAGGTCCACCTGCGTCTCGATGAAGCCCTTCAGCCCGCCGCGGTGGCGCTCGACCACGAAGCTGTCCGAGAGGGTCAGCGCGATCTTGCGGCCGGCGCCGTGGGCCAGGGCGGCGGCCTTGGCGAAGGCGCGCCGCGCCGCCTCGGCGTCGAACAGGTAGCCCTCGAGGTAGACGATGCCGGAGGCCTCGACCGTCTCGACGTCGACGTCGGTGTCGGTGAACTCCACCGAGGCGCCCAGGAAGGTGCACATGGTGCGCTGGGCGTCGGGGGTGACGTTGATCATCGAGACCGCCGTGGCGGGGCCGCCGACCAGGGGCGCGTTCTCGAAGCGGGCGCCGATGGCGCGCATGTCGTGGGCGAACACCTTGCCCAGGGTGTCGTCGGCCACCTTGCCCATGAAGGCGCCCTTGCCGCCGAAGCTGGCCAGGCCGGCGATGGTGTTAGCCGCCGAGCCGCCCGAGGCCTCGACCGCCTGGCTCATCTTCGCATAGAGCGCCGCCGACTGGGCCGGATCGACCAGCATCATCGCGCCCTTGGTCAGCCCGTTGGCGGCCAGGAAGGCGTCGTCGCAGGGGGCGATCACATCGACGATGGCGTTGCCGATCGCGGCGACGTCGTAGAGGTCTGGCATTACTCGGCTTTCGGGTTACGGGCCGGGGCCGATTACAGGGAAAGGCGATGCCGCGCTAGTTCCCTCCCCTCCTTGGGGAGGGCGAGGCCGGAAACGACGGGTTCCTGTCATTTCGGGGGGCGCGGCGCTCCGCTAGGCTGACGCATCGCAAAGGGGAGTTCCGCCATGACGTCGCGTCGCATGTTCATCGGCCTGGGCGTGGTCGCCGTGTGCGCCTGTGCGGCCGGGCCGGTCGCCCTGGCTCAGGCGCCGGCGCCGCCCGGGACCAAGTACGTGTGCCCGCCCTGCGGCTGTTCGGCCGACGGGAAGGCGTTCGACAAGCCCGGCGACTGCCCGGCCTGCGGCATGCCGCTGATCCCGAAGACGCCGAGCGCCCCGAAGGCGAACGGCGGGGGCGCGTCGCTGGTGTCGGGCAGCCCGGACCAGGCTTCAACGCCATCATCTTGATCGTCATCCCCCGGCTTGTCCGGGGGACCCATTCACACCGAGTCCACCGGAAAGGCCCGCGAGCGTCGACGCGGCGGCCCATCGCGCCCTCACGTGCAAGCTGAGGCATGGGTCCCCCGGACAAGCCGGGGGATGACGAGCCTTGATGCTTCAATAGATTCGTTCGGGGGTGCGCGCCCTACCCTCCGAACCCGTGGCTGCCGCCGAAGCCGCTGCGGCCGAAGCTGGAGCTGCGGCCGCCGAAGCCGCCGCGGGAGATGACCGAGGCGCGTGACATCGCCTTCGGCGGGGCATGCATCGCGTCGGGCGCATGGAAGCCGTTCTGGCCGATGCGGGTGCGGCCGGTGGAGTAGTCGGTGAACACCCGGCCGCCGGAGGCGGAGTAGTAGCCGCCGTCGCGCCAGTCGCGGTACATGCCGCGGCCACCCCAGCCGCCGTCCAGCATCCGGCCGACCACGAAGCCGGTGATCAGCGGGCCCCAGAAGCTGCCGCCGCCGTTGTTGTTGTAGCCGCGCGGCACGCACTGGCCGGGCCCGTAGACCTCCTCGCAGCTGGCCTGCTCGTTGTACTTGGCCGCCTTGGTCTCATCGTCCTTGGCGTTCTTCTCGGCGGTGTCGCAGGCGCTGTCGGGGATCTCGTTCTTGTCCTTGCACTCCTGCAGGGACGCGTAGGTGTAGGCGTCGACCGCCGGGCCGGGGTTGTCGATGCGGACATTGTCGGCGCTCTGGTCGCCGCAGGCGGTGAGCGACATCCCGCCCACGGCCATCAGGCCGGTGAGCGCGAGTTTGCGGGTGCGTTTCATCGTTCTAGCCTTTTGGGACAAGACCTCAGGTCGACATGCAGGCGGCGTTCAGCATCCCGACGACGATCGAGATGGCGGCCAGATAGATCGCCGTCGACAACTCGCCGCGTTCGATGCGGGCGGAGACGTCGCGCAGGGCCACCATCCGGATGATCCAGAAGGTGGAGATCTGGATGACGCCGGCCAGGGCCGCCCAGGCCACGAACTCCGGCAGCGACGCCGTGTGGGTGAGCGCGGAGGCCAGCGGCAGGACATAGCCGATCAGGGCGCCGCCCAGGGCCACCGCGGCGGCCGGGTTGCCGGCGCGGATCAGGGCGCCCTCGTCGTGCGGGGTGATCCAGCGGTAGAGCGCCTTGAAGATCAGCGTGAAGCCGCCGGCGGCGATGAAGGCGAGCGCAAAGTTGATGGCTCCGGCGGCGAAGGCGACCGGGTCGAACGCGATCATGCTGTTTCCTTTCTGGGCATTCGCCGGGCGCCGAAGCCGGCAGCCACCTTCGACTGGCTCATGCTTCGAATTCTCCAACGTTGAGCGGGATGCCGACCATGATCTCATGGGTCAGGTCGCCGCCTTCGGGCTCCATTTCGATCGCGAGGAGCAGTTCGCGGCCCTCGCCCGGCAGGTCCCGGGAGAAGAGCATGCAGGTCTGGTAGATCTTGCGGAAGTTGTAGCCGGAGCGGTCGTCGTAGACCGTCTCCCAGAAGCTGACCGGGTCCTGGCGCTCGTCGGTGTCGCCGAACCAGAAGCGGCGGTACTCGGGGAGTTCCTCACCGTTCCAGGTCCGCGCGCGCAGGCGGTCGGCCCACACGCGCTTTGCGGAACTGTCCGGCGGATAGGCGCTGGACCAGGGGCCGAACAGGGTGAAGTCCTCGGCCTGCTGCCCCATGGCGTCGGGGCTGACCATCTGCAGCATCATGTCGTCCTCGGTGTAGAACCGGTGGACGTAGCCGTCGGCGCCCAGGTTGATGCGGCCCTGGGCCACGATCTCGAGCACGTCGGTGTTGAGCTGGAACTTGGTGTCCGACCCCAGCCGGCGCCACGCCAGCGGGTCGAGGCGCACGGTCCGGCCGATCGTGACGTTGCGCACGACCGGGATCACCTGATCGTGCGTGTCCTCACGCTTGCCGCCGAACAATCCCCGGAAGATCACGTCATCAGCCCTTGTTCTTCATCAATCATAGTCCCATCTTGCCTCGTGTCAAATGTACGCGTATGCATACCATGAATGGTGCGGCGACCGACGGACAAGGCGGCGGGCCTGAGCCCCGCGGAACGGACCCGGCAGTGGCGCGAGGAGCGCACCCGCCTGGGGCTCGTGAAGCTGGAGCTCTGGGTTCCACCTGGCGCCAAATCCGATATCGCGGCGGCCGCACGAGCCATCATCACAGCGTCGAGCCGCGGACCGGCGCTGTCGAGCAACCCTGAACCTCCGCCGGGATCATTTCAAATGGACCATGTCATCGACACCGACTGGTCGGTGAAGAGTCTGGCTGCGGCGCTTTCGGACACGCGCCTCTTGCGAGAGGGCGAAATGACCGCCCGGGTGCTGGAGGGGACCGACCCGGTCCTGCAGCTGACCCTGCACGAGTTCGGCGACCTGCCGATCTTCCTGTCCGTCGGCGCCGACCAGATCGTGGTCTCGGCCCTGCTCTGGCCGGTGGACGAGCAGGAGCACCAGGATAAGTTCAACGTCTTCCTGCTGAAGGCGCAGAAGCTGGTGCCGCTGTCGAATTTCGGAATCACCACCGTGGCCGGTCGCGACTACTATGAGCTGTTCGGCGAGCTGAGCTGCAAGACCACCCTGCAGACGGTGATCATCGAACTGCGCATGCTGGGCGAGAACGCGATCAAGGCCGCGTCCGACCTGCGCGACAACTTCAACGCCAACGCCGGCGCCTAAGGGGGCTTAGTCCATGTCGATCTTCTCGAAGCTGATCACCCTCTTCCGCGGCGCGAGCTATGACGCCGGCGCGGCGGTGGTCGACGCCAACGCGCTGCGCATCCTGGACCAGGAGATCCGCGACGCCGACAGCGCGCTGGGCAAGGCGCGCGACGATCTGGCGACGCTGGTCGCCAAGCGGCGCATGCTGGAAAAGGAGCTGCAGGGCCAGCGCGACCAGGCGGCCCGCTATGAAAGCTCGGCCCGCGCCGCGCTCGCCAAGGGCGACGAGTCCCTGGCGCTGGAAGTCGCGACCCGGATCTCCGAGCTGGAGACCGACATCGGGACCAAGACCCCGCAGCTGGCCGACATGAAGACCGCCGAGGAGCGGCTGCACCAGATCATCGCCGCGACCCAGCAGAAGGTCGAGAACCTGCGCCGCGAGATCGACACGGTGAAGGTCAACGACAGCGTCCAGCGCGCGCAGGCCGCCGTGGCGTCACGGGGCGGCAGCGCCACCGCGGCGCTGGGCTCGGCCGCCGACAGCCTCAAGCGCATCAAGGAGCGCCAGGCGATCCAGGAAGAACGCTTCCGCGCCGCCGGCGAGCTGGAGGACAAGCGCACCGGCGCCGACCTGGACGCCAAGCTGGCCGCCGCCGGCATCCTGCCGGGGCATTCGTCGGCCTCCGACATCCTGGCCCGCCTGAAGGCGCCGCAGGGCGAGCCGATGCCGCAACTGGAAGCCCCGAACCTGCAGATCGAGGCCCAGCCGGTGGCGGTGGAGAAGGACGAGAAAGCGTAGGGCGCCGCAAGTTGCTCCCCCGTTGGGGGAGCTGTCGGCGAATGCCGACTGAGGGGGTCCTCCCCGACCGTCGGAGCAGCGTGCCCCCCCCCCGCCCCGGCGCCCCGCGCCGGCACACCTCCCCCAAAGGGGGAGGAACTGGTGAGCCGATAGGAAAATGAAACGCATCAAGACCGACGAACGCCCCGGCTGGGATGAGAAGGCCGAGGCGCTCGGGTTCACGTGGCGCCACCTGGACGGCGAGCGCTACTGGGACGAGCGCGCCTACTACGAGTTCACCCTCGCCGAGGTCGAGGACGGGATCGAGGCGCCGGCGCGCGAGCTGCACGCCATGTGCCTGGACCTCGTGGGCGAGGTGGTGAAGAGCGAGCAGCTGATGGAGCAGCTGGCGATCCCGGCGGAGTCGCGAGACGACGTCATGGACAGCTGGGTGAACCGCGCGCCGTCGCTCTACGGCCGTTTCGACTTCGCCTACGACGGGGCGGGGCCGGCCAAGCTCTATGAGTATAACGCCGACACGCCGACCAGCATCTACGAGTCGGCGGCGTTCCAGTGGGTGTGGCTGGAGGACATGATCGCGGCGGGCAAGCTGCCGGCTGACGCCGACCAGTTCAACAGCCTGCACGAGAAGCTGGAGCAGCGGTTCCGCACCCTGTTCCCGGCCGGCGGTTTCGTGCACTTCGCCAGCGACCCGGACTCGATCGAGGACCGGCAGAACGTGAAGTACCTGGAGGACATCGCCAAGCAGGCGGGGATCGAGCCGAAGTTCGTACCGGTGGCCGACATCGGCCTGGACGCCGACGGCCGCTTCATCGACCAGGACAACTACCTGATCGGGGCGCTGTTCAAGCTGTACCCGTGGGAGGACATGTTCCGCGAGGACTACGCCGACAAGATCAAGGGCTCGAAGACCCAGTTCCTGGAGCCGCTTTGGAAGGCGATCCTCTCGAACAAGGGCATGCTGCCGCTGCTGTGGACGCGCCACGCCGGCCACCCGAACCTGCTGCCGGCGTTCTTCGAGGGCGATCCGAAGGCGGCCGAGCTGGGCAACTCCTATGTGCGGAAGCCGCTGTTCTCCCGCGAGGGGGCCAACATCGAGCTGGTCGACGAGGGCCGCAAGGCGAAGGTGCTGGACCAGGGCTACGGCGAGGAGGGCCACATCGTGCAGGGCCTGCACACGCTGACCGCCTTCGAGGGCAACTATCCGGTGGTGGGCGCCTGGATCGTCGGCGACGAGCCGGCCGGCATCGGCATCCGCGAAGACCGCAGCCGGGTGACCAAGAACCTGTCGCGGTTCGTGCCGCACGTGATCGTGGGGTAGCGCTCCTCTCCCTCTCCGTTCGCTGCGCTCTCGGGGGGAGAGGAGGTCACTCCTCCAGCGGCATGCCGTAGAGTTCCAGCCGGTGGTCGACCAGGCGGTAGCCGAGCTTGCGGGCGATGGCTTCCTGCAGGGCCTCGATCTCCTCGTCGACGAATTCGACGACCTGGCCGGTCTTCATGTCGATCAGGTGGTCGTGGTGGTCGTCGGGGTGTTCCTCGTAGCGGGCGCGGCCGTCGCGGAAATCCAGGCGGTCGATGATCCCGGCCTCCTCGAACAGGCGCACGGTGCGATAGACCGTGGCGATCGAGATGTGCGGGTCGACGGCGTGGGCGCGGCGGTGCAGCTCCTCGACGTCGGGATGGTCGTGGGCCGAGGACAGCACGCGCGCGATCACCCGGCGCTGCTCGGTCATCCGCATGTTCTTCTCGAGGCAGAGCTTTTCGATGCGGTCCGACACGGGGTCCTCTCCTGTTCCCAGATGATAGGTCTAGTGGGACGCTGACGTAAGGTCGAGACGCATCACCAGGGCGTCGGCGCGGGGCTCGGCGCCGCGGTCGTAGTAGCCCTTGCGCAGGCCCGCGCGGGTGAAGCCCAGGCGCTCGTAGAGCCCGACGGCGGCGTCGTTGTCGACGTCCACCTCCAGGAACATCACCTTGGCGCCCAGGGCGCGGGCGGCGCCCATGGCCGCGGTCATCAGGGCCAGCGCCACGCCCTGGCGCCGGGTCCACGGGGGCACGGCCAGGGTCAGGACCTCGGCCTCCCCGCCCATGGCGCGGCAGAGCACGACGCCCAGCGGATCCTCGGCCAGGGCGACGAAGCCGTAGCCGCCGGGTCCGGTGAGCAGGTCGGCGAACGCGGCCTCGTCCCAGGGCCGGTCGAAGGCCTGGGCGTGGGCGGAGGCCATGGCCGGCAGGTCGGCCGTGGTCGCGGGGACGAGCTTCATGCGGGGAGCGACCGGCCGCCGGGCAGCTTGGCGTCCGGCGCGCGCAGGTAGAGGGGCCGGATCGGCGCGGCGGCGCGGGCCGCGGCGAGGCGGGCGACGGCGCGGGCGTCACAACCGTCGGGGATCAGGATTCTGGCGGCGGGGGCGGCGTCGGCCAGCAGAGGGGCGCCGGACCCAACCAGGGTGAGGTCGCGGCCCATGGCGAGTTCGAGCAGGCGGGCCGCGGCGGTCCCGATCGGCAGGACGTCCGGGGCCATCAGCGGGACGCCGGCCTCGAAGACCTGCAGGTAGACCTGGTCGCGGCGGGCGTCGATCACGGCGGCGACCAGGCCGTCAGCCTCGTCCGCCAGCGCCTCGAGCGCGCCGACGCCGACCGCCGGGATCGAGAGCGCCGAGGCCAGGCCCTTGGCGAAGGCCACGCCGACCCGCAGGCCGGTGAAGGAGCCGGGGCCGACGGTGGCGCCGACGCGCTGCAGGCTGTCGAAGGGCAGGTGGGCGGCGGCCATCACCGCCTGGGCCATGGGGGCCAGCCGCTCCTGGTGGCCGCGGGCCATGGTCTCAGACGCATGCGCCAGCACGCGCTCGCCGTCGAGGACGGCGACCGAGCACGCGTTCAGGCAGGTGTCCAACCCCAGGACGATCATTCGGCAGTGAGTCTAGAGCGCTTGCTCGACCCCGGTCACTTCCGGAACGTAGTGCTTCAGCATGTTCTCCACGCCGGCCTTCAGCGTAGCGCTGGAGGAGGGGCAGCCCGAGCAGGCGCCGCGCATGTTCAGCCAGACGATGCCGGTCGCCACGTCGAAGCGGTTGAACAGGATGTCGCCGCCGTCCTGGGCGACCGCCGGGCGAATGCGGGTGTCCAGCAGGTCCTTGATCTCGGCGACGATCTGGGCGGTTTCGCCCTCGTAGACGCCCTCGTCATGGCCGGTGGCCTCGTCCGCCGCGTCGGTGAACAGCGGCCGGCCCGAGGTGAAGTGGTCCATGATGGCGGCCAGGATCGGCGCCTTCAGGAAGGCCCAGTCCTCGTCGGGCGCCTTGCCCACGGTGATGAAGTCGGGGCCGTAGAACACCCGCGTCACGTTCTCGAGCCCGAACAGCTCGGCCGCCAGCGGCGAGGCGGCGGCCTCCTCGGCCGAGCGGAAATCGCGGGTGCCTTCGCCCAGCACGGCCTTGCCGGGCAGGAACTTTAGGACCTCGGGGTTCGGCGTGGCTTCGGTCTGGATGAACATGGGCGAGAGATGGCGCGTGAGGGGCGCAAGTGCAAGTTTTCCCTCCCTTAATGGGGCGGGAAGATCACGCCAGGTCGGCGATCTCGTCGTCGGTGAGGTCGCCGGGGACGATGGTGATGGGGACCTTGCGGGCGCCCCACTTCACGCCTTCCTTGGCGATGGTGGCCACGAGGGGGCCCGGGCCGCGGCCGCCGACCGCGGCGGCCAGCACCATGATCTTGATGTCCGGGTCGTCGCTCAGGACCTGCTTGAGGGCGGCGCGTGTGGAGTCGGCCTCCTTGATCAGGAACTCGGGCGGCAGGCCGGTCTCGGCCTGGACGTATTGCGCGGCCTCCTGCAGCGAGGCCTCGGCTTCCTCGCGCTGCTGGCGGGCGATCTCGTCGCGGACGCCGGACCAGTGCTCGAACACCGCCGGCTCGATCACCCGCAGCAGGGCGACGTAGCCGCCGGTCGAGCGGGCCCGGCGGCAGGCGAACCGGAGCGCGGTCTGGAACTCCGCGCTCTCGTCGGCCACCACCAGGAATTTGCGCCGCGTGCTCATCTGCGTGTGCTCATCGGCGCAGAGCCTAGCCTAACCGGCCCAGAACCCCACGAGCTTCTTCACCTCGGCCACGGTCGGCGCCGCGATGGCGCGGGCCCGCTCCGCCCCGTCGCCGAGGATTCGGTCGATCTCGCCCGGGTCGCTCATCAGCCGGCGCATCTCGCCGCCGATCGGGCCCATGACCGAGACGGCCAGGTCCGCGAGCTTCGGCTTGAAGGCGCCGAACCCCTGGCCGGCGAACTCGGCCAGCACCTGGGCCTCCGTGGTCCCGGAGAGGGCGGCGTAGATGCCCACCAGGTTCCTGGCCTCGGCGCGGCCCTCCAGCCCGGCCGCGGTCTCGGGCAGCGGATCGGCGTCGGTGCGGGCCTTGCGCACCTTCTGGCTGATGGTGTCGGCGTCGTCGGTCAGGTTGATGCGCGAATTGTCCGAGGGGTCGGACTTGCTCATCTTCGCCGACCCGTCGCGCAGGGACATGATCCGCGCGCCGGGGCCCTGGGTGAGGGCCTCGGGCAGCGGGAAGAAGCCCGGCGCGTCGAAGTCGTGGTTGAACTTGGCGGCGATGTCGCGGCACAGCTCCAGGTGCTGCTTCTGGTCGTCGCCGACCGGCACCTTGGTGGCCTTGTAGATCAGCACGTCGGCGGCCTGCAGCACCGGGTAGGTGTAGAGGCCGACGCTCTCGCGCTCCTTGTGCTTGCCGGCCTTGTCCTTGAACTGGGTCATCCGGTCGAGCCAGCCGAGGCGGGCGACGCAGTTGAACACCCACGCCAGCTCGGCGTGCTCGGGCACCGCCGACTGGGCGAAGATGGTGGCGACCTTGGGATCGAGGCCGGTGGCCAGATAGGCGGCGGCGATCTCGCGCACCTGATCCTTCAGCTTCGACGGCTCCTGCCAGGCGGTGATGGCGTGCAGGTCGGCGACGAAGATGAAGGTCGGGATCTCGTGCTGCAGGCGGGCGAATTTGACGAGCGCGCCCAGGTAGTTGCCCAGGTGCAGGTCCCCCGAGGGCTGGACGCCGGAGAGCACGCGATCGGGGCCCGTGAATTGGGCCGGAGCTTGTTCGGTCATGATGTGAGGCTTCTGGATTGAACGGACAGGCGGGCGCAAGGCCCGAGTTTCACGGGTGGGCGGTCAGCGCCATCGCCAGGTGATGCGTTCGAAAGCCATGGCGGCGGAAATACCGCCGGATCGGCGTCAGGACAAGTCGGTCGCCGGGGCGGCCACGTCGCCGGAGCGGCGGCGGAAGGCGGCGCGGGCCTCGGCGGGGGTGACGCCGCCGAATGCGAAGAGCAGGGCCGGATAGAGCGCGGCGCCGGCGATGCAGACCAGCAGCACGGTGATCTCCTTCGCGTGCAGCGGACCCAGGTGGACCCCGGCCAAGGGAGCCTCCAGAGCCGGGCGGAAGTGCGAGGCCAGCGCGACCGCGGCGCCCAGGCCGGCGCTGGCGATCGCGACGCGGACGATCTTGCCCCAGGCCCGGGCCGAGGGCTGCCAGGTCCCGGTCTTGCGCAGGCGCAGCCACATCTGCAGCACCGTCACCCAGGACGCCGCCGCGGTGGCCAGCGCGATGCCGGGGAAGCCGATGGTGTAGAACAGCGCCACGCCCAGGCCGATGTTCACGGCCACCGACAGCATCGAATAGACCATCGGCCGGCGGGTATCGCCGCGGGCGAAGAAGGCCGGCTGCAGGATCTTGATCAGCACGAAGGCCGGCAGGCCCCAGCCGTAGTGGAACAGCAGCATCCCGGACGACGCGGCGTCGTGATGGGTGAAGTTGCCGCGCGCGAAGAAGCCGTCGGTCAGGTAGCCCGGCATCCCCATCAGCGCCGCCGCGGCCGGCAGGCACAGCGCCAGGCCGAACACCACCGCCTGGTCCATGGCCGCCTGGGCGTCGTCGTGGTCGTCGATCTGCAGCGAGGTGGCCAGCCGCGGCAGGAGGGCCACGCCGATCGCCACGCCGACCAGGGTGAGCGGCAGCTGGTAGAACCGCTCGGCCATCGCCAGCCACACCCGCATGCCGGCCACCTGGCTGGCCAGCATGGCGGAGATGAACAGGTTGATCTGGGTGGCGCTGGAGGCCAGCACGCCGGGCGCCATGCGCCGCGCCAGCATCCGCATCTCGGGCGTCAGCTTGAGCGCCTTCGGATAGATCCGCGCGCCGGACTGGTGGGCGCCCCACCAGCACAGGGCCGCCTGGCTGACGCCGGCGATGATCGTGCCCCAGGAGCAGGCGTAGGCCGCCGACG
>CBHTUE010000057.1:0-22956 GCA_966096115.1 uncultured Phenylobacterium sp. | reverse complement strand
CGAGCAGTCCCAGGCCCCACCAGGTGGTGGCCTCGCCGAAGTAGTTGGGGTGCCGGCTCCAGGCCCACAGGCCGCGGTCCATCACCTGGCCGTGGTGCGCGGGGTCGGCCTTGAAGCGCGCAAGCTGCCGGTCCGCCAGGGCCTCGGTCGCGATGCCGCCGACGGCCACCAGCGCGCCGAGCAGGTTCAGCGCGGTGAGCGAGCCGGCGTAGAGCTGCCCGAGCTGCAGGGGCAGCGCGACGACCACCAGCACGAGCGCCTGGGTGGCGAAAACCCGGAGCCACAGGGTGGCGTTCGCCGCGCCCGGACCGACCATCGCCTGGTAGCGCGCGTCGGGGCCCTGCCGCCGCCACCGAGCGAACAGGTACGCCGAGAGCCGCAGCCCCCACACGGTCGTGATCCCCACCAGCAGCGCCGACCGCGCACCGTCCCCCTCGGTCAGCAGTGCCGAGACGACCGCGACCACCACGAAGCCCAGCCCCCACAACCCGTCGCCGTACGACGGGTCCTTGCTGCGAAAGCTCGGCACGGCCGCGACGGTGCCGAGCAGCAGGAGCACGAGCAGGTTGGTGCCGACCAGGGCCCAGGCAGTCACGCCCCTACCTTCGCAGCCGCACGCCGGCCGGATCGCCCGACACGGGTCCGTAGCGGGCAGGCACCGCGCGGGGCAGGATGCGGCCAGGGTCGACGAGAGGGACAGGCGTGACGTACTTCGTGACGGGTGCCACCGGCTTCATCGGCAAGCGGCTCGTGGAGCGGCTGCTGGAGCGCGAGGGCACGATCTACGTGCTGGTGCGCCCGCAGTCGGTCGACAAGGCCAGGGCGCTGTTCCCCAGCGACCGCGTCGTCCCGGTCGTCGGTGACCTGGCGCAGCCGCTGCTCGGCGTCGACCCGGCAGCCTTTGCCGGCGTCCAGCACGTCTTCCACCTCGCGGCGCCCTACGACATGACCGCCTGGGCCGCGGCGAACGACCTGGCCAACGTCGCCGGCACCCGCAACACGGTGGCGCTCGCCAACGCGCTCGGCGCGACGCTGCACCACGTCTCGTCGGTCGCGGTCGCCGGTGAGCACCGTGGCCTGTTCCGCGAGGACCACTTCGCCGAGGGCCAGAAGCTCCCCACCGCCTACCACCGCACCAAGTACGAAGCCGAGGCGCTCGTGCGGGCGGAGACGACCGTCCCGTTCCGCGTCTACCGGCCGGCGGTCGTCGTGGGCGACAGCCGCACCGGCGAGATGGACAAGATCGACGGCCCCTACTACTTCTTCACCGCGCTGAAGAGGGTCCGCCACCTGCTGCCCGAGTGGGTGCCGCTCATCGGCCCCGAGCTGGGCTGGACCAACATCGTGCCGGTCGACTTCGTCGCGGCCGCGCTCGACCACATCGCGCACCAGCCCGGGCTGGACGGCCAGGCGTTCCACCTCACCGACCCGCGCGGCATTCGGGTCGGCGAGGCGCTCAACGCCTTCGCGGCCGCCGCCAACGCCCCGCGCTTCGCGCGGCGGGTCGTGGGCAAGCTGCCCCTCGCCGGGCGTCCGGGCGCCCCCCCCGACTGGGTGGCCTGCCTTGCCCGGTTCGACGCGCTCGCGACCGCCCACCCCGATCTGGCGCCGAGCGCAGGCAGGCGCGAGATCGGCGATCCCACCGGCTTCTATTTCAACAACCTGACCATGGGCATCCGGAGCGTCGCCGCTCTCGCCGACGCCTTCGGGCAACTGGACGCGCTTCCAGCGGCCACACGGGGGCGTCTCCTGACGCGCCTGCGTGATCGGCCGGAGGAGGCCGGCTACATGGTCAGCCATCCGTGGGTGGCGGAACGGAGCGTCGACGACGCGCTCGAGGGGCGTCCACGCGCCGAGACCTACCTGGGCCTGGCCCGGAAGGCGGCGGGATGGGGCGAAACCGACCTCGCGGTCCGCTGTCACGTGGCCCGCTCGGTCATGCTCGACGAGTACGCCGACGATGAGCCGGGCGCCATGGCCGCGCTTCAGCTCGCCGAGGATGAGCTCGGTCCACATCTGGCGCTGTCACGCGCGCGCGCCAAAGTGGCCTTTCGCCGGCGCCGCCATGGCGACGCGCTGGCGCTGCTGCGCGAGGTCATGCAGGGCGGCCTGCGGCAGGACACCGTCGAGCGGATGTTCCTCTGTCGCGAGGCCGCGATCAGCGCCTCGGAGGTCGGGGCTCTCGAGGAGGCGCGGGACTGGTTCCGCCAGGCGCTCGCGGCGGCCGAAGAGGTCCAGTCCGACACGCTTCGGGTTGGCGTGCTGGGCCTGCGCGCCGATGTCGCCCTCGCCGAATGGCGCTGCGGCGAACACGACCGGGCGCTGCGCGGGCTCTGGTCCGTCCTGGAGGCGATGCGCGAGGTCGATCCAGCCGCCTCTCTCAAGGCGACCTATCTCCACAAGGTGCTCGGGCACGCCTGCCTCTGGCTCTTCGGCGAGACCACGAAGGAGCCCCTGCCGATCCCGGGGCAGTCCATCGCGCCGCCGGGCCTCTGCAGTAACCCCGAGCCGCCGGAGGACATCCGCAAGCTGCCACGCGCTTCGCTTGAGGGCAGCCACTACCTGCTGGCGGCCGTCGACATCCACAGGGGCGGAGCCCTGGGCTTCGACGATGCGCTGACCGACCTGCTGGGCGACCGGCACATCTTCAGCCTGGAATGCCAGCGCCGTCACGTACGCCTGCAACGCGCCCTCGCGGCCTTCGACCTCGCGCGGCTCCCGGCTGCGATCGGCGAGGGCCTCGAGGCCATGTGTCTTGGGGTCAAGCACATGCAGGCGCTGGGAGGCGAGCCCGCCGGGGAGTTGCCCTTGGTAGACGGGCCGTTCCCGCGGCTGCCCGAGCCGGAACGGCTTGCCGAGAGCGCGCAGACCTTCGTCAACGACATGCTCTTCGCCCTCGAAATCCTGTCGGACCTTCGCGGCCTGGACGGCGTGCAGGAGGTGACCGTGGCTCTGATTGGCGCCGGCTACGCCCCACCGACCTATGCGACGGACCCGACCACGCGCCAGGGGACGTTTTTCGCGATCTGGCGCACATCTCGCTCGGCGACGCCGCCGCTCGCGGAGGACCTCTTCACCACCGGCTTGCGGATGATCGAGTGGGCGCGCGGCTCCCTCGTGGGGCGTGCGGTGCTGCCTGACTTGGGTCGCTGGGCGGCCGAGGCCTGGCCGCAGGTGCTAGCAAACCAGCGGTTCCGCCTGCGCAATCCCGCGACCACGGTTCCAGCGATCGAAGCGGCGTTGGCGGCCGAGATGCCGCCGACGCGGCGGCTGGCCGCCATCCTCGGCGCGGCGCGCCCGGCGTTCAAATACAACCTCGGCCCGGACATGCTGGCGATGCTGACGCCGTCCGAAGCTTAGGGTCCGAGTTCCTCTGGGAAGGCTCCGGCGAGGGTGAAGGAAGGGCGGACCGGGGCGAGCCGATCGGGCTCGCAGATCCGGGAGACACACTATGACCGCGTCCTCGAGCTGGACCGACGAGCGCGTAGAGACCCTTGGGAAGCTATGGCGCGACGGCCTCAGCGCCAGCCAGATCGCCCGCAGCCTGGGCGGCGTGACCCGCAACGCCGTGATCGGCAAGATCCATCGGCTTGGGTTGAGCGGCCGCACAACGCCGCATGTCCCCGGGGCCCGGCGACCGGAAGCTGGGCGCGGCGAACGCCGCCTGCGCCGGCCGAGCCCGCCGCCGGCGGCGCGGACCTTCCGTGAGTCGACGGCGGTGGTCGCGGTCGTGTCGCCCCTCCCCGACACGGGCTTGGCGACCGTTGTCAGCGTCCGCTTCGGCCAGTGTCGCTGGCCGATGGGCGACCCGCTCTCCGACGGGTTCCGGCTGTGCGGGCGGGACACGCGCCGGGGCGCCTACTGCGCGGCCCATGGCGCGCTGGCCTACCGGCCGGTCGAGCGAAACCACCTCCTGAAACTGGCGGGGCTGCGCTAGCGGCCCCATGTCCGCCGCGAAGGTTGAGATATCGACTGGGGCAGGCTGAGCTTGGCCTTGCCGAGTCGTAAGGAGCCGGGCGCGTTTGACGATCCTCGACCGATTGAGCCGCAGCCTGGGGTTGGTGACCGGGACCGCGCTCGCGGCGCAGCCGCCGAGGGAGCCTCGGCCGGCGCTGCCGCCTGTGACGGCCGAGCCGGCGCTGCCGCCGATGGACTTCGTGGTGATCGACGTCGAGACGGCCTGCGGCCGGTCCTCCAGCATCTGCCAGATCGGCATCGTCGGGTTTGCGGGCGGGCGCGAGGTGCTGGCCTGGGAGACGCTCGTGGACCCGCAGGATGTGTTCGCGAGCTTCAACACCCGCCTGCACGGGATCGGACCGCGGCAGGTGCGCGGCAAGCCGCGGTTCCCGCAGCTGTACGGCGCGCTCTCAGCGCATCTGGGCGGGCGGATCACCGTCGCGCACTCGGGCTTCGACCAGGGCGCGCTGGGCGCGGCCTGCCAGGTCGCGGGCCTGCCGATGATCCGCACCCGCTGGCTCGACAGCGTGAACGTGGCCCGCCACGCCTGGCCGGAGCTCCCCAGCCACCGCCTCAACCTGATGGCCGAGCATCTGGGCCTGGAGCACCAGCACCATGACGCCCTGAGCGACGCGAGGGTGGCGGGTTGGGTGCTGGTCAAGGCGATGGAGCATACCGGCATCGATCTCGACGGATGGATGGCCGGCCCGTGGCGCGGTGCGCCCCGGCGTCCGAGGGGCCGCGCGCCCGAGCCGGCGGCGGCCGGGCCTTTGGCGGGGCATCGGGTGACGATCCTCGGCCAGCCCCGCGACGGGCCGCTGGCGGAAATAATCGCCAGGGCCGGAGGGCGGGTGTCCGGCAGCGTCGGCGCGAAGACGAGCCTGCTCGTCGTCGCCGGTGCGCGGCCCTTCGGGTGGGAGCTGGAACGGAGCCGGACCTATCGTCGGGCAGAGTCGGCGATCGCGATGGGCCAGGCGCTTCGGATCGTCAGCGCCGACGACGTCATGACGATGATCGCCGAGGGCGCGGCGTGAGGTCAGGGGCGTCCCGAGAACAGCTCGCCGTCGTCGCGGAGCCGTGACCTCGGGCCGGGATGGGGCGTTGCACCACACCACAGCTGCACCATATGGCCCGGGATGAATTCCCGTGTCCGCGACCTCTCCGCCAAGCGCCTGATGGATCTCACCGATGATGAGATCGTCTACTGCCATCTGGGCGTCCGGCCGCGGGAGTGGACCCGCGACCACATCCTCAGTTCCTGTCTCGACGACGTGGAAACGGAGATGCGGCAGTCCCGGGGCACGCAGCTCACGTCCAACTATGTCCCCCTGCTGGCGGCCTTCGCGATCCTCGACCAGATCGGCAGCTGCTACGAGGACCGGTCGCTCGCGCCGCATCCGCGGGGCGGGTCGGCGATCCAGCGCGCGCTCTACCACTTCGGGGGCTTGCCCCCGCTGTCGGCCGAGGTGAGCCACCTCTATGCGCTGCGCAACGGCCTCGTGCACGACGCCTCGCTGACCAGCCACAACCTCCAGAAGACGGCGTGGTTCATCTTCCGCTTCAACCGGACGATGCCCGAAGTGATCCGGCTGCCGGCCACGCCCTGGGACGGTACGGCGAACGGCTTGGTCGCGGGGACCACGACCTGGATCAATCCGCGGGAACTGACCGAACTCGTGTCGACGGCCTTGTCGCGCCTACGGGACTGCTACTTCGATCGACGCAGCGACCTCGGGGTCCTGAAACCGGGCTCCGAAATCCTTCACAAGTACATTTTCTGGGCAGAGCGCTGAGGTCAGAGTCGGGGCGTGCCCCGGCCTGAAGGCCGGGTCGGGCTCTAGTCGCCTGCGGCTCCCGGAGCCCCTGACGGGTCTCCGCCCATTCGGGTGACGATCCCTCACGCGGACCGAGCGATGGCGCGACCGTCCCCAGGCCTCGGACGCCACTTGCACAGCACTCGGCGCAGGTAGCGCCGAATGGCGCGCCCGCCTCTGCGGGCGGGCGCAACACCCCCCACACAACGCCCTCCGATCTTGTCACGTCACCCTGGCCGTCAACGGCCTGACGGCCGTTTCCCTCCGCTTCGCGAGAGGCGCTTCGCTCCGGTGACTGCCCGGGGCCCGACGTGGCCAAGACCGGGGTCGTTGCGCGGTGGGCGCATCGACGAATTCCTCTCACCTTGGAGTCCATCGATGACCTTCTCCCTTCATGCCTTCTCGACCTCGGATACGACCTTCGACGTACAAGCCGCGGCGCTGGAGGATGTGCGTGCGCATCCCACGGAAGCTGCGCTGGTACAGCTGGGGCACGCCGTGATGACCGAACTGCTCGACCTGATCTGCGACACTGCGCTCGAAGATGTGCAGACCATCCTGGCGGAGAGCCTGATCGGCGCCTTCCACTCCGCCGCCGGACGCATCGAGCGCGACGCGGACCGGGCCCGCGATCGGATGCGGATCCTGGAGCGGGACTTCGACGGGTCGGAGATGGCCGACACCGAGCTGCAGGAAGCCACCGCAAAGGCGCGCTCTGCGGACGTGGCCCAGGCGGCCTGCGAGCTGATCCGGGATGCGGCCGCTGAGGTCTACACGACGGCGACCGGAGACGTCTGGACGCCCTGGCGTGGCAGCCGGCGCGGCACGCACCTGACGGCGGCCCAGCTGGAAGCCAAGCAGGCGCTGCGGGCGATCGAGCGTCGGCGCTCGGAGGATGCGGAGCCGGGGGGCCCGGTGGTCGCATTCCGGGCGGCGCCGTTCGCGGACAGCGGGGTGGACGCCAACCGCATCTTCGACGCGCTCAACTGGGCGCGGACGCAGTGGCCGGACATGGCGCTGGCGACGACCGGAGCCAAGGGCGCGGAGCGTCTGGCGATCCGCTGGGCGCAGCAGAAGGGGGTCACGCTGGTGCTCGCCCGGGCCGACTTCGACAAGCACGGCAAGGCCGCACCCTTCCGCGCCAACGATGAGCTGATGGCGCTGGAGCCGACCTGCTGCCTGACCCTGGCGCAGTCGCTGGATGGGGCGCGGGCGGACCGGTCGCATCCGTTCGGACCGGCGCTGAACCTGGCGCAGCAGGCGGGCGCCCGCGGCGTCCAGCACCTGGCGATCCGGGCCCGAGCCGCCTAGCTCCGGCACCTTCGTTCCTGACCCGCTCGGCTTCGGCCGGGCGGGTTTTTTCGTTTGGCTGCTGCGGCGGAGACTCAGCTTAGGTCGTAGAGATCTGATGCACTGGTGTTCTTGTCGGCGATTGACCGGGATTGATGACGTTTGATCTGAGGGTCGATTTTAGGTCTTAGGGCAAGATAAAAGAGGTGTTTGGCGTCTCACTTTGCTCTAGATTTTCAGGACCTTATCTCGGCATCGACGCGCTCTGGCGACTTGCCGTGACCTGTCGACCTCGCACGGCGGACGTTGCTTGCCATGCTCACACGGGACGCCATCCATGCACGGCTTTCGGGGCTTGCCGATGAACCCGCGAAGCGCCCTGTCGCGCGGTTGCCGACCCGGCTGAAGGCCGACCGCTTTCCCGTCCGGACCGCCATGCTTCAGCGCCTCGCCGCATCGCGCCTGTTTGCCTATGGCGACCGCGCCGGCGTGCTCAGGTCGGCGCAGAAGCGTTCAGGCCGTCCCTTCCGCCTTGACGTGCGCCAGCGCGTGATCGTGAAGGCGCTGGTCTCGCGGCATGCGGGTCGGGGCCTGGCGCGTGGCGCGGCCCTGGCCGCGCACGTGAGCTACCTCGGCCGCTCTGGAACCGCGCTCGCGGGTGAGCGCCCGAGCTTCTTCGATCGGGATATCGACAACGTCGACCCGAGCATGGCCACGGCGCTGTGGCCGGAGGACCGGCACCACTTCCGCTTCATCATCTCGCCGGAGCACGGCGACCGCCTCTCGGACCTGCGGCGGTTCACCCGAGAGACGATGCGCCGGGTGGCCGCGGACCTGGGCGAGCCCGAGCTCCAGTGGATTGCCATCTGCCACTTCGACACCGACCAACCGCATGCCCACGTGCTGCTGCGCGGCCGCAAAGCCTCCGGTCGCGACCTGGTCATTCCGCGCGACTATGTGGGTTACGGGTTCCGGGGCCGCGCCCAGGAGGTCGCCCAGGAAATGCTGGGGGATCTGTCGCGCGCGGACGCCGAGCAGCGCATCTGGCGCGAGACGCAGGCCGACCGGTTCACCGGGTTTGATCGTCGGCTGGTGCAGGCCGCTGACGCCAACCGCGAAGTCGACGACGGCGTCGGGATGACCGACGCCTGGGCGGCCCTGACCCGTGGCCGGCTTCGGCATCTTGAGGCGCTAGGCCTGGCCACGCCGCGCGGTCGGCGCTACCGGCTGCACCCTGACCTAGAGGGTCGACTGCGGACCCTGCAGCTCCGCCGCGACATCATCCGCACCCTCCATCAGCGCCGCCTCGAAGCCGGTCGTGAGGTCCGGGAACTGGGCGCCGAGCCCGTTCGCGGCCGGCTGGTGAAGAGTGGACACCATGACGAGCTCGGCGCCTCGGGCTGGGCGATCGTGCGGGACGCTGAAGGCGCCGAGCACTACGGGCGACTGAAGTTGGGGCAACGCCCACCGGCGCTCGGCAAGTCGGTCGATCTCATCCCGACGCCGCAAGGGGCAATGATTGCCGCCGCCTCCCGAGGTCGCGATTTCGGTCGCGGATAGCCGGCGCGCGCACGACAGAGTCGGTCGCAGGTGTTCGCACCGCCCACCAACGGACGTTTCCGGACTCGCCAAGCCTTGCATGTTCTGCTTTTGTTCAACGCGCAGGAGGCCGAGATGGCGAAGGTGAACTACCTGGGCGTGACGGACCCGGGGCGCGAATTTGCGGCGTTGCGGCCAGCCTATGATCGGCTGCGGGCCACGATGATCCGGTGTCAACCGATGGGGCCCGACTACCTCGTCCTGATGCGCGCCATGACCGCCCTCGGAGAGGCGGGGCAGCATTTCACCAAGGACCCCTACGTCTTCGGCGGATCGAACAAGGGGCAGCCGTAGCGATGCCGATCCGGCCACAAAGCCCCGATGAGCACCAAGTCGCCCGACGTCATCTGCACGCCGCCCGCGCCGGAAGCGGCCCTGACCCTGGCCGAGATGCACGCCCTGCGGTGGCTGCTCGTTGCGCGCTGCAACAAGTGCCGATTGGCGGTGCGCGTGAACCTCGCGCTGCTCATCCGCGTGCATGGACCCGACTGGATCTGGTGGGGACGTCAGCCGCCCTGTCCGGGCGTGGACTGCCGCGATGGTCGGCTGACCTACATCGCCCGTTCCATCAAGGGCGGCAGCCCGCGGTCCCTGGCCTCGGAGGCGCCGCAGCGATGCATCGAACTCTGGAAGCTCAAACGCGGCCAGTTCTATCCGGGCCCGCGGTAGGAGGCAGGCTGTGACCGACGACGACTACGTCATCGACTGGCGCTTCGCCGACGACGACCTCTGGGATCTCATGGCCGACCTGGTGGCCGGCCGGCCGGTCGACATGCGGTATCACGCAGCGCTGAAGGCCGAGATCGAGACACGGGACCGCGACCTCTTGCCGGTGTCCGGGGGCTTGCCGCCGGGACAGCCCAGCGCGAAGGTTGCCCGGGCTAGGGGGAACATCATGAAGGTCGCTGCCGTCTTCGCTGCGCTGGCGCTCGCCACGATAGGATCGTCGGCCGCTCAGGCCCAGTCGTGCCCCATCGGGTCGTATCCCTCGGTGGATAACTTCGGCAACCGCATCTGCAAGCGCTCGTCTGACGGAAGCGCGGCGAGCACGGAAGTCCCGCGCGGCCAGACCTGCCCGATCGGAGCCTACCCGACCGTCGACAGCTACGGGAACAAGGTGTGCCGCAGCTCCAACGGGGGCGGCGATTCCTACGACACCAGCAAGGGCTGTCCGACGGGCTCCTACCGATCGGTGGACAGCTACGGCAACAAGGTCTGCAAACCCTTCTAGGCGACCCTCATGTGCGGACGCTTTGATACCTCCCATCTGACCTGGGCCGACGTGCACGAGATCCTCTCGGGCGTCGGGCGGGTTCGCACCGAGCCGATCAATGACCTGGGTCCGAACGACGACGTCCGACCGACGGACCCGCAATGGGTCGCCCGGCTGGAGGGTGAGGACTTCGTGGTCGACCGGATGCGGTGGGGCCTGATCCCGCGGTCCTACAAAGGCCGCGTGAAACCCAGCGCGCGCGGCGCCAAGGACGGGTTCCAGCTCACCACGTTCAACTGTCGCTCCGAGCCCTTCACCGGCGAGGACCCGAAGACGCCGTGGTCCTACAAGTTCGCGTTCCAGGAGCGGCGCTGCGTCGCCTTCGCGAGCCGTTGGTACGAGTGGACGGGGCCGCAGGGCGCAAGGGTCAAACATGCCTTCGCCAGGGCCGACGGACGACCGGTGATCTTCGCCGGGATCTGGGACACGGCGCGGACGCTGGACGAGGGCGAGGTGTCCAGCTTCACGATCATGACCGGCCCGTCCGAAGGGGTGCTGGCCGAATACCACAGCCGCGCGCCCGTCGTGCTGGAGCCGAACGACCTGGCGGCCTGGTTGAACCCGGCTGTCGATGCCGTTCCCCTGCTGAAGGCGGTGCGGGCGGATCGCTTCCTCGTGAAGGTCGCGGCCTAGGGCGGACAACGGCCCGGCGCGGTCAGGCCTTCTTCGGCCAGCTCACGCCAGCAGTCGCCGCGGTCGCGCTGCACAGTCCACGCCACGGCGAGCGCCGCGCATCCAAGCGCGAGCGCCACGCTAATGGCCGTCAGGATCTTGAGCGCCAGGGCCTACTTCACGGGCTCGGTGTTCGGCGCCCCGCACTTGGCGAACTTCTTGGTCGTCTTGTCACGGCACTTCGTGGCCGTAGCGGCCGCCGGCTTCTTGCACATCGCGGCGGCGACAAACTTGCCTTTGTCACGGCACTTGCCGGCCGCGTCGAGCGTCGGCGCTGCGGTTGCGGCCGTCGCGAACATCAGCATGGACGCAATGGTGATGGCTCGGATCATGAACTGCCTCCCAGAGTTATGATCCATCCTATCGCCGCCGCCGAGCGTCTGGCGAGGCCCCCTCGGACCGCGGCGCTAATACTCCGGACGGGCCGCGATCAAGCGACCCGTCAACTCGGCGACGCGATGGATGCCGAATGACGGCGAGGCGCCCAATCCGGTGAGGACCTGGCCGGCAACGCTGAAACCTGCTGCAGACGCAGGAACACTGTCGAACCGCAGGTTTGCCTGTCCCGCAGGCGCTTCGCCGACGATCCGGGCCAGCAGGCGTTGCCACTGTTCCAGCGCCGCGCGTTTCTCGCGGACATAGCTGTTGGCGTCGTACCGCGTCGCCGACACCTGTGCGCCGCCCCCGGCGTCGTAGTGGCCGAGGACCTTGCTGCGGATGAACGGTGAAATCGTCATGCGCTCGCTGGTCATCAGCGTCGAGCCGGTGCGTCGAAGGTCGTGGATCGTGCCGTCCTCGATGCCGAGCGCCCACAGGATGGTGTTGTACGCGCAGTTCATCGACGGGCCGTTCATGGGCTTCATCGGATCGTTCCGGCCGGGGAAGACGAATGGCGAGTCCCGCTCAGCTGAGAGTTCGATCGCCTCCTGGATCAGCTCGGCGGTCCACGGCGAGAGCGGCACGACGTGGCTACGCTTCTGCTTCATGCGGCCCGGCGGGATCGTCCACAGCCCATGCTCAAGGTCCAGCTCGGCCTTCGCCATGCCGAGCACTTCGCACCGCCGCTGCAGGAGCAACATGACGAGCTGGATCGCGATCCGCATCGGACGACTGACCTGGACCACAGTCCCATCCCGCCGCGTGTTCGCACGTGGGCTCGGCACAGTGAGCTTCTGGGGCGCCAGAACGCCCGCCCAGATCTGCTTGAGTTCCGCGTCCGAGTAGACCCGAAGGCGCGCCTTCGAAGGCGCCACCGCGGGCAGGTTGGCGATGCAATTGAACTGCAGACGCTCTTCGCCGACGCCGTAGGCCAGGATCTGACGGATGATCGCCTGAGCCCTCACCGCCTGTCCGGTCACCCCGCGGTCGAGCAGCCGATAGAGCGCCCCTTTGACGAGCCGCCGGTTGATGGTCTCAAGCGGCATGCGCGCAAGCGGGCTTTCGATGTGGACCCGGTAGACCATTTTCTCGAGCTTGAGGCTGGACGCGCGCTTCGGCCGATAGCGACCTGTCTCCGTGGCCTTGAAGTACGCCTCCGCCAGATCGCCGAACGTCTTGAGATGCTCCGTAGCCGCTTCGGTCTTGGCCACACGGATCTCCACCGCAGGATCCCCGCCGTCAGCTACCGCGACCTTCAGCTTGCGCGCTGCGTCGCGCGCATCCTTCAGCCCAAAGGCTGTCGAATGGAGGCCTAGCGTCACCCGACCTTGGCGGCCGCGGCGCGTCCGATAGCGGAAGCTCCACGCTTTGCGGCCATCGCCGGACACGCGAAGTTCAAGCCCCAGAACATCTGGGTCAGGATATGATGTCTGCCGCCCGGCGGAAGGTTTCACCGCGTCGCAGAAAGCACTCGTAAATCGTTGCGTGGCCATGGCGCAAACCGATCAAGCAAACTGGCGAGGCGGCGCCCGCCACCCGCTATCCAGGTCACACATAGGTCGCCGAATCCGGCAAATCAACGCGCCAGGACGATCGCTCCTGAAAACGTGATTTTCAACGTTTTCAACGGGTTGAAACAGAACGAAGGTCGCTGAAACGCCCTGCTACAGACCTAAGACCATCTTGGCCATGATGTTGTGCTGGATCTCGTTGGAGCCCGCGTAGATCGAGGTCTTGCGGTAGTTGAAGTAGTTGGGCGCGATGGTCGCCGCATAGTCCGGGCCGGCGCGGAAGGTGTTGCCGCCCGGGCGCAGCATCTCCCAGGTGTCGCGCACGAAGGGCTGGGCGTAGACGCCGGCCGCCTCCAGCGCGAGTTCGGTGATCGCCTGCTGCATCTGGGAGCCTTCCAGCTTCAGCATGGACGAGACCGCGCCCATGGCGTCGCCGTTGGCGCGGCCGGCGAAGATGCGCAGCTCGGTGGCGTTCAGCGCCTCGACCTTAATCTCGACCTCGCTGAGCTTCTTGCGGAAATCGGGGTCGCTCATCATCGCCCCGCCGCCGTCCGACCGCTCCAGGTTGGCGATCTTCTTGACCTTCTTCATCTGGGCCGAGAGGCCGGGCGCATAGGCGTTGCCGCGTTCGAACTGCAGCAGGTACTTGGCGTAGGTCCAGCCTTCGCCTTCCTTGCCGATGCGGTTCGCCACCGGCACCCGGACGTTGTCGAAGAAGGTCTCGTTGATCTCCTGCTCGCCCTCGGCGGGCCCATCGAGCGTCGGGATCGGGCGGATGGTGATGCCCGGGGTCTTCATGTCGATCAGCAGGAAGCTGATCCCCTTCTGGCGGATCTCCTCGTTGGAGGTGCGCACCAGGCAGAACATCCAGTCGGCCCACTGGGCCAGGGTCGTCCACGTCTTCGACCCGTTGAGGACGTAGTGGTCCCCGTCCCGCTCGGCCTTCAGCGCCAGCGAGGCCAGATCGGAGCCCGAGCCCGGCTCGGAGTAGCCCTGGCACCACCAAACGTCGGTGGTGAGGATCTTGGGCAGGTGCTGCGCCTTCTGCTCCGGCGTGCCGAAGGCCATGACCACCGGCGCGCACATGCGCAGGCCCATATTCGAGGTCGACGGCGCGCCGGCCAGGGCCATCTCCATGTCGAAGACGTACTTCTTGCCCAGGCTCCAGCCCGTGCCGCCGTATTCCTCCGGCCAGTCGGGCGCGATCCAGCCCTTCTGGCCCAGCCGCTTTAGCCAGCGGACCTGGGCTTCCTTGTCGAGGTGGTTGTTCTTCGACTGGGCCAGCTTGGCCCGCATGTCGTCGTCGAACGCCTCGGCGATGAAGGCGCGGACCTCGTCGCGGAACGCGAGGTCTTCAGGCGCGAAATCCAGGTCCATGGCGAAAGTCTCCCGTCAGCCGACGCCGTCCAGCAGTTCGACGTCCGGCCGCCCGGCCAGCACGCCGGCGAACTTCGGCCCGGCGGCCTTGAAGTATTCGGTCTGGCCGTGGGTCGTGACCGCGTCCTGGTCCCTGTACAGCTCCAGGACCTTGTATTCCTGCGGGTCCTTGCGGCTCTTGGTGAGCTGGTAGGCGATGTTGCCCGGCTCGTTGGCGCGGACCTGCTTGGCCAGTTCCGTGAAGAAGGCCTCGAACTCCGCGTTCTTGCCTTCCTGGATCTTCATGGTGGCGACGATGCCGATCGTCATGTCCCGTCCTCCCAACGACTGTTTGAACGGACGGTAGAGGCGCGCCCGCGGCGCGGCAAGGGCGCCGCGACGGCAGACGCGCAGGAAGGCGGCTCCGGAGAGCCGCCTTCGGGCGCCTAGAGCACCACCAGCCGCGGCGTGACCGGGACCGGCTTGGTCAGGTTGTGGAAGTTCGGCGAAGTCGTCAGCATGGTCTCGAAGACCTGTTGGAACTGCTCCGGCGATGCGGCGCCCTTCACCCACAGGGTCGTGGTGAGGCCGTCGTAGCCGGGCGAGACCGCCGGATCGAGCCCGAGGAATCCCCGCAGGTCGATGTCGCCTTCGGTGGCGATCTCCAGGTGCTCGATCTCGTGGCCCTCCAGCGCGCAGAGCGCCGTGAAGCCCACGATCATGCAGGCGTTGAGGGCGGCCAGCAGGTACTCCTGCGGGTTGGCGTCCATGTTGGTCCCGCCCAGCTCCAGCGGCTCGTCGACGTACATCTGGAAGGCGCGGTTGACCGGCTCGCCGCCGATCTGGAAGCCCTCGACGGTGGCGCGGCTGCGCATGCGGCCCTGCCAGCGGTTGGTCACGCGCCAGCGGGTGGCTCCCGCCGCCGGGTCCGCGGCGACGCCGTCGATCAGGCCTCTGACGGCGTCGACGGGGATGCCGTTGACGAGGGCGGCGGGGGCGGCGGGGGTGGTGGTGATGGCGTTCATGGGATCAGGTCTTTCTCGAAGAGTTGGGGTCAGCTGAAGTCGGGGGCGGCGGCCTCGAGGGCGCGGCGCATCTGCGAGCTGAGCTCGCCCACCGTGCCCAGGAACTTCGGGTGGGACATGCCGGAGCCGATGTAGGTCCAGCGGTTGGCCTGGTGCTGCACGCGCAGTGCGACCTCGCGGTCGGCCTCGCCCAGCCGCCGCCCGATCGCGCGCTCCAGCGCCGCCAGGTCGAACGCGGCCTGCTGCTTCAGCCCCTCGTCCAGGAACCCGCCCAGGGCGAGGTAGCCCTGGACGCCGGCGTCGATCTCGGCCGGCGTCAGCCCCTCGGCGATGCTGTGCGCGATCAGGGTGTCCAGCTGGGCGTGCTGATGCTCCTCCATCCAGTGGTGCAGCAGGAGGTTCTTGAAGAGCGGGTCCAGACCCTCGTCGTCGCGCACGCTCTCCAGGAAGTGCTGCTGCGTCATCCACTCGATGTGCAGGATCAGCAGGGCCACCGAGAGCGGCGGGTGGGACAGGACGTGGGCGGCGATGTCCTGCGGCGGCCCGATCACCTCGCACTCGCTGTCGAAACCGGCCTCGAACGTCCGGCGGAAGGTGCGGAAGAGTTCGATGTGCTTGGCTTCCTCGGATGCGAACTCCAGCAGGGCCCGCGTGCGGTCGTCGCCGTCGGCGAGCACCGGCCGGGCGTGGTCCAGCACGAAGGGCAGGATGAACTCCTCGACCAGGCCGAAGATCGCCAGGTAGGCGTGGCCGCGGATCTGGTTCAGCGTCCGCTTCTCCTCGGCGCTCAGGAAGGTCAGGGACTGGGTCCAGGCCAGGCCCTCGGGCATGAAGGGCCGCGAGAAGTCGAGCCGCTTGCCGGGACCGATCAGGTCCTCGACCCGCCAGTTGATCCGTTCGGCGCGCTGCAGGCAGTCCTTGAATGAGTAGTGGTAGGTCATCTTGGGGCTCCAGGCGGCGCGGGGGCGCCGCAATAGGGCGGCTTCTCTAGGCGCGGCGCAGGGCGGCCTGAATGATCGCGCCGCCGGAAGACTTGACCGATCCGCCGCGGTTCGCCGAATGGCGGTATGGACGCGCTTTCGGACCTGCTCAGCGCCGTCGGGCTTTCGGGCGGGGTCTTCATCGACGCCGAATTCACCGAGCCGTGGTCCGTCGCCGGGCGCGTATCGGCCGAGGCGTGCCGGCCGTTCATGACCCCGCCGCAGGAGGTGATCGGCTTCCACTATGTGACGGAGGGCCGCTTCCGCGTGCGGATCGACGGCGAACCGGACTGCGAGATCGGCGCGGGCGAGGCGGTGATGCTGCCGCGCAACGACATGCACGCCTTCGGCTATGGCCGCGACCTGCCCCCGATCCTGATCAGCGACCTCCTCCAGCCGCCCAACGCGCTGGGCATGTCGCGGATGGTCCACGGCGGCGGCGGCGCGCGCACCCGGCTGGTTTGCGGATTCCTGGGCGGGAACGAGCAATTGCGCCCGCTGCTGGTGGGCCTGCCCCGCGTGATGCCCCTGCGGCTCGCGGACCTGCCCGGCGGCGCCTGGCTCGAAGGCGGCCTGGCCTACGCCGCCCAGACGCTCGCCGAGGGGCGGCCCGGCGCGGCGACGGTGCTGACCAAGATCTCCGAACTGCTGTTCACCGAGCTGGTGCGCCACTATCTGGGCGAGCTGCCGCCGGAGCAGACCGGCTGGCTCGCCGGCCTGCGCGACCCGATCGCCGGCCGCGCCCTGTCGCTGCTGCACGCCCGGGTCGCCGAGCCTTGGACCACCGAAGCCCTCGCGGCCGAGGTCGCCATGTCCCGCTCGGCCTTCGCAGACCGCTTCACCGCCGTCGTCGGGCAACCGCCGATGCGCTACCTCACCGCGTGGCGGATGCAGCTGGCGCGGCAGAGGCTGCGCGAGACCCACGCCAACGTGGCCCAGGTCGCCTTCGAGGTCGGCTACGAGTCCGAGGCCGCCTTTGCCCGGGCGTTCCGGCGCGAGTGCGGCGTCCCCCCGGCGCAGTGGCGTCGCGACGCCCGCTGATCAGGCTGGCCGCCGGTCCATGAAGCAGCCCGGTGTCGGCGGGCTCAGGAAGGTGGCCCGGACCACCGCGCCGCTCAGCGGCCCGCGCCGGTTCCACGGCGCCAGCGACAGGCAACGGGCCAGGAAGCAGTAGTCGGCGACGATCATCGTCCAGCCGCCGATCGCCTGGATCCAGTGCAGGAAGCTCAGCGGCGGCCAGCAGCCGGCGACCAGCATCGCCAGGTAGCCGGCGCGAACCTGCACGGGGAAGGCGACGGGGCTGCCGGTCCGGATCGCGCAATGCAGGGTCTGCAGGGCGGACAGGGCGATGGCGAGCTGCAGCGCCGGGCGCAAGCCGAGCAGGCTGGCCGACAGCGACGCGACGATCGCGACCCAGACGTACCAGCTCAGTGATTTCTTCAGCATGCGGCTTCTCTCAAGCGCCAGATCCAGGCGCTGAACGTCCGCGAAGACGCGCGCGGCCTCTACGGCCGGGACGCCGCGATCCTATGCAGAGACGCCGAAGTGAGCCGGTCCGGCGCTAGCTGCGCTCGTTCCAGCCGTAGGCCACCCAGTGGTGGCCGCCCAGGTGCCGGGCTTCGATGATGTCACTCTCGGTGCGCCGGCGACGGGCGCGGACGGTGCGCCGGGCGCGGAGCGCCATGGCGGCCAGGGCCAGGACGGCGGAGGTCATGACGGCGATCACGGCGACGGTGGCCGCGGCGAACAGGGCCAGGACGGCGCCCACGATCACGGCGGCGATGGTGGCGAGACCGGCGCCGACGGCGGCCAGCCCGCGAAGGGCCGAACCGGGTTGCGCGGCGAAGTCCTTAACCAATGGGGCCTCCTTAAGCGGGCGCCGTTGAAGCGTGCATGTCAGCACACCCGTTCCAGACGTCAACCAAACATCCACCATACGGCGGATTTGCGTCGCTCATGCCGCCCCTTCGAGCGCCAGCTCGCGGCGCTCGCGCATGATCTCGTCGAAGGCGGCGTTGATCGCCGCGGCCTTGGCCTCGGCGACCTCGATGAATTCGGCCGGCAGGCCGCGGGCGCGGGCGCGGTCGGGGTGCGCCTCGGAGAGCTGGGCCCGCCAGGCGGCGCGGACGGCGTCGTCCGGCGCGTCGGGCGCCACGCCCAGGATCACGTAGGGGTCGTCGTTGGCGGCGCCCAGGTGCGTGGCCTTCAACCGGCGGAAGGTGAGCGGCGACAGGCCGAACAGCTCGCAGACCCGCTCCAGGTAGGCCAGCTCGTCGCCGGTCACCACCCCGTCGGAGGCGGCGATGTGGAACAGGCCATCCAGCACGTCCTCGAGCAGCTGCGGGCAGGCGCCGTAGCGCTTCTTCAGCCGGCGCGCATAGCCTTCGAAGCCGCGGGTGGTCTGACGCGCCAGTTGGTACAGGCGGCGGATGGCGCCCTCGCTGCCGGGGTCGGCCTGGAAGACCTGATGGAAGATGTCGTACTCGGCCGCCTGGGCCTCGCCGTCGGCCTTGGCCAGCTTGGCGCCCAGCGCGGTCACAGCCGTGGAGAAGGCCGGATCCTCACCGGGGAGGCCGGGCGGGCAGACATCGCATTCCGCCTCATCGACCCCGCGGGCAGCCAGGCCGGCTATTTTGCGCCAGAAGCTCATTTCGCTATGGGCAAGCCTTAGATGGGCCGAGAGCCGGTGACAATCAGACCTAAGGGTTAAGTTTTGGACAGACGCGTTGCCTTCTGGATCGACCGGGGCGGCACCTTCACCGACGTGATCGGCCGTTTCGACGACGGCGCGGAGGTGTCGGCCAAGCTGCTGTCGGCCTCGCCGGCCTATCCGGACGCGGCGGTCGAGGCGATGCGGCGGATCCTGGGCGTGGCGGCCGGGGAGTCCTTCCCGGCGGCCCGCGTCGAGGCGATCAAGATGGGCACCACGGTGGCCACCAACGCCCTGCTGGAGCGGGCGGGCGCGAAGACGCTGTTCCTGACCACCCAGGGCTTCGCCGATTCCCTGCTGATCGGCGACCAGGCGCGGCCGGACCTGTTCGCGCTGAACATCGAGCGGCCCGCGCCCCTCTATTCCGGCGTCGTCGAGGCGGACGAGCGGCTGGCGGCGGACGGATCGGTGGTGCGCGGGTTGGACGCCGCCGCCCTGCGCGACCGCCTGGCGGCGGCCATCGCCGACGGGTTTACCGCCTGCGCCATCGCCTTCCTGCACGCCGACCTCAACCCGGCGCACGAACAGGCCGCCGCCGAGATCGCGCGGGCGGCGGGGTTCGGCTTCGTGGCGCTGAGCTCCGAGGTGTCGCCCTTGCCCCGCTTCATCACCCGCGCCGAGACCACCGTGGCCGACGCCTACCTGACGCCGGTGCTGCAGGCCTACGTCCGCCGGGTCGCCGACGCCGTGGCCGGGGCGCCGCTCTACTTCATGACGTCGGCCGGCGGGCTGGTGCGCGCCGAGGCCTTCCGCGGCCGCGACGCGGTGGTCTCCGGCCCGGCCGGCGGCGTGGTCGGCGTGGCGCGAACGGCGGGCCAGACGCATGCCCCGGCGGTGCTGGGCTTCGACATGGGCGGCACGTCGACAGACGTTTGCCGCTTCGCCGGGACGCTGGAGCGCCGGGACGCAGCGAAGGTGGCCGGTGTGAAACTGCGCAGCCCCATGCTGGACGTGGAGACGGTGGCGGCCGGCGGCGGCTCCATCCTGGCCTTCGACGGCATGCGCGCCCGCGCCGGCCCGGCCAGCGCCGGCGCCGATCCGGGCCCCGCCTGCTACGGCCGCGGCGGCCCGGCGGCGGTGACCGACGCCAACCTGGTGCTGGGCCGTCTGGACCCGCGGTTCTTCCCGGCGGTGTTCGGGCCCAACGGCGACGCGCCGCTGGACCCCGCCGCCAGCCGGGCGCGCCTCGCCCACCTCGCGGCGGCCATGGGCGTGGACATCGAGACCGCCGCCGAGGGCTTTGTCGCCGTGGCGGTGGAGCAGATGGCCCAGGCGGTGCGCCGCATCTCCACCGAGCGCGGCTTCGACCCCCGCGACCACGCCCTGGTGGCGTTCGGCGGCGCGGCCGGCCAGGTCGCGTGCCAGACGGCCGAGGCGCTGGGCGTCGAGGCGGTGCTGTGCCCGCGCTACGGCTCGGTCCTGTCCGCCTGGGGCATCGGCCAGGCCCAGGTGACGGCCCTGCGGCAGGCGGGGGTCGAAGCGCCGCTGGACGCGGCCGGGATCGCAACGGCGGAACAGGCCTTCGCCGCCCTTGAGACCGGGACGCGCGCCGACATGGCTGCCCAGGGCGCCGAGGCCGGCGAGGTCCGCCGCACCCTGCGCCTCCGCTACGACGGCGCCGACGCCGAACTGCCGGTCGCGCTGAGCGGCGCCCCCACCGCCAAGGCCGCCTTCGAAGCCGCCCACCAACGCCTGTTCGGCTTCGTCGAACCCGGGCGCACCATCCTGATCGCCGCGGTGGAGGCCGAAGCCCTTTCAAACTCCGCTCATCCCCGCGGAAGCGGGGACCGAGGCGTTTTTGGTGTTGCGAAACCTGCAACCGCCACGGCCTCTCCGATTGCCCCAAACGAAAAAAGCCTGGGTCCCCGCTTCCGCGGGGATGAGCGGATCAAAATGTTTGCGGAGGCAGGTTGGCGCGACGCCCCCGTGGTCGCCGCCGAAACCCTCACGCAAATTGACGGCCCTGCCCTCATCGTCCGCGCCGACACCCAGATCGCCGTCCTCCCCGGCTGGCGCGCCGCCGCCGAGCCAGACGGCCTCATCCGCCTCGCCCGCACCGCCGCCGCGGCCCGGCAAGCCATCGCCCTCGACAAGCCCGACCCCGTCACCCTCGAGCTGTTCAACCGCCGCTTCATGGGCGTCGCCGAAGCCATGGGCGCCGCCCTCGAACGCACCGCGCACTCGGTGAACATCAAGGAGCGGCTCGATTTCTCCTGCGCCCTGTTCGACGCCGGCGGCGGCCTAGTCGCCAACGCGCCGCACATGCCGGTGCACCTGGGCTCGATGGGCGCCAGCGTGCGCGCCGTCCGCGACCGCCACCCCGACCTGAAACCCGGCCAGGCCTTCGCGCTCAACAACCCATACGCCGGCGGCACCCACCTGCCCGACATCACCGTGGTCATGCCCGTGTTCATGGCCGACACCGACCTTCAGGCGAGCTTCTACGTCGCCGCCCGCGGCCACCACGCCGACGTCGGCGGCATCCAGCCCGGCTCGATGCCGCCCTTCTCCCACACCATCGACGAGGAGGGCGTCATGCTGGACGCGCTCCCGATCATGGCCGGCGGCCGCTTTCTGGACGCTGAGACCCGCGCGGCGCTCGCCGCCGGCCGCTGGCCCGCCCGCGCGCCGGACCGCAACGTCGCCGACCTGAAGGCGCAGGTCGCCTCCTGCCAGGCCGGCGCCGCGGCGGTGGCCGAGATGATCCGCACCTATGGGGCTGAGGCGGTGGCCCGCTACATGGGCTTCGTCCAGGCCAACGCCGCCGAGGCGGTGCGCCGGGCGGTCGGCAAGCTCTCGGACGGCGCGGCGCGCGTCCCGGTCGACGGCGGCGGCGAGATCGTGGTGCGGACCACCGTGGACACCACGGCGCGCACCGCCACCCTGGACTTCACCCAGTCCGCCGACCAACTCGGCTCCAACTTCAACGGCCCCTCGGCGATCGTCGACGCCGCGGCGCTCTACGTCTTCCGCACGCTGGTGGACGACGACATCCCGCTGAACGCCGGCTGCCTGGAGCCGCTGAAGATCCTCACCCGGCCGGGCTCGATGCTGGACCCGCGCCCGCCAGCCGCGGTGGTCGCCGGAAACGTCGAGACCAGCCAGCACGTGGTCGACGCGCTCTACGCCGCCCTGGGTGTGATGGCCAACGGTCAGGGCACCATGAACAACTTCACCTTCGGCGACGAGGACCGGCAGTACTACGAGACCATCTGCGGCGGGGCGGGCGCGACCGCCACCGCCGACGGGGCCAGCGCCGTCCACATCCACATGACCAACTCGCGCCTGACCGACCCGGAGATCCTGGAGCGCCGCTTCCCGGTGCGGGTCGAGGCGTTCGGCGTGCGTCGCGGCTCAGGCGGCGCGGGCGCGCATCGGGGCGGCGACGGGACGGTGCGGCGGATCCGGTTCCTGGCCCCGATGGAGGCGGCCCTGCTCTCCTCGCGGCGCGAGCATCCGCCGCAGGGGCTGACCGGCGGCGCCCCCGGAAAACCCGGACGGCAGCGTTTGATCGCGGCGTCGGGCGCGGCTAGTGAACTTCCGGGCTGCTTCGCCGTTACGGTGGAGCTTGGCGACGTAATCGAGATCGAGACCCCCGGGGGCGGTGGTTTTGGACCCCCTCTGTCTTGATCGGCGCAAAGCGGCCCAAATTCGTAAGCACTAAGGACCTCGATGTTCGCGCTCGCTATCGCCCTCGCCCTGTTCGCCCAGGCTCCCGACCCCGTTGCTACTGCAGCGCCTGCCCCTCCGCCGGCCGAGGATCGCCTGCCCAACGGGGCGCCCCAGGGCGACTATCCCTTCGTGGCCTGGTGCTACGGCGCGCTCCGCGGCTGGCTGGACCTGCATGACGAGGTGATGCCCGAGGTCACCCGCATCGAGAGCCAGTTCCGCAAGCCCGGCACCAGCCTGGCCGACGACCTGAAGGTCTACGCTGAGATGCAGAAGGCCGGGAACGCCCAGCTGAAGACCTTCCAGACCGCGCTCACCGCCGCCGAGAAGGCCTCGGTGCGGCCGATCAACACCGTGGGCGGCCAGGCCGTGCGCCAGGGCCGGATGATCTGGGTCACCCAGCCCGGCGTCACCAAGGCGCGCAAGGCGCAGGAGTGGATGAGCTGGGCGCTGCCCGCCCGCTGCGATGTGGTGGCCTCCAGCCTGGAAGCCCGCTCCAAGCTGATGGGCGCGACGCTCCGCGCCAACGCTCCCAAGAACGAGCCCCCGCCCCCCTCGGCCCTCGACGAAAAGACCGTAGAGCCCAAGCCCGCCGACGCCCCGGCCGCAGAGTCGACCGCCAAGCAGGAGCCGCCGGCCGACGTCGCGGGTAAGCCGCAGCGCTGAGCCTTTCCCTTCCCGTTCACGGGAAGGGGGGACCGCTCGCCGAAGAGCGAGCGGTG
>CBHTUE010000056.1:0-23113 GCA_966096115.1 uncultured Phenylobacterium sp. | reverse complement strand
GCCCGCCACGGGCCTGGCCCCCTTCGACGTGTGGCGGGCGAAGGTGCGGGCGCCGCGGCCGAACTGATCCACGAGCGTCATCCCGCGGCCCGTCCGCGGGACCCCTCGATCCGCGGGCGCGATGTTTGGCAGGGGTCCCGCGGACAAGCCGCGGGATGACGAGGTGAGTTGGCGCGGGAGGTTTCCATGGCGCGCAAGCAGATCCTGATCGCGCTGGGCATGCTGGCGGCGGTGGGCGCCTGCGTCGCGGCGTGGCGGCTGGCGCTGGGTCACGGCCCCGCGGCGGATCCCGGCGCGGCGGAACGGCTGGCGCTGGCGTGGCGGTGGATGCTGGGGCCGGGGCTGACCCTGCTGGTCGGGATCGGGGTCACCGCCAACCGGCGCTTCCTCTCCGAGGCGGCGATCGACGGCGGCGAGGCGCCGGCCGGCTCGGCGTTCGACATCAACCTGCGCTACAACAGGAACACCCTGGAGCAGACGGTTCTGGCGGCGGTCGCCTGGAGCGGGCTGGCCCTGACGCTGCAGCCGCGGAACCTAAGCCTGATCCCGGCGCTGGCCGGCCTGTTCGTCGTGGGGCGGATCACCTTCTGGGCCGGCTACCTGTTCGCCCCCTGGGCGCGGGCCTTCGGCCTGGGCCTGACCTTCTACCCCACCGCCGTCGCGCTGGTCTGGCTCGCGATCTCCGCCCTTCGCTAGTGGGGCGCGAAGCGCCGCTCTTAACCGCAGAGATCGCAGAGGTTTCGCAGAGATCGCGAAGGCTCCGCGCGCTCTGCGTCCTCCGCGCGATCTCCGCGCCCTCTGCGGTCAAGAGCTGCCTTGCCGCTCCGCGGCCTATCCGAATGGCCTCGCCCTCCCCATTAAGGGAGGGAAGGGCTAGGCTGTTCGCAAAAGAGGTACGTACGGGGATGAGCATGCACGGGGCGGACCTTTGAACCCGCGCATCCTGGTCCTGACGCTCTGCACCTTCGCGTTCGGCTCGGCGGCGTTCATCTTTGCCGGGCTGCTGGAGAAGATGGCGGCGGACCTGGGGGTTTCGACCGCGGTCGCCGGGCAGTTGCAGACCGCCTACGTCCTGACCTCCGCCGTGCTGGGGCCGGTGGCGGCGTGGCTGCTGGGGCGGCTGGACCGCAAGTTCGTGGTGATCCTGGGCCTGGTGCTGAGCATCGCCCTGCACATCGCCTGCAGCCTGGCGCCGAACTACGCCTCGCTGCTGGTGTTCCGCGCCATCGCCGGGCTGGCGGGCGCCATGTCCGGACCCGCGGCCAGCGTCGCGGCGGCCTCGCTGGTGCCGCCCGAGCGGCGCGGGTCGGCGCTGGCGATGGTGTCGGGCGGCATGACCCTGGCCTTCGTCGTCGGCATACCCATCGGCAGCATCGTGGGCTCGATCTTCAACTGGCGCGCCACCTTCCTGGTCGCCGCCGCGCTCTCCGGCATCGCGCTGACCGGCGTGCTGATCTTTCTGCCGCGGGTGCCGGCGCCGCACCGGCGCGAGGGCGGGCGGATCGAGCTGTCGGGGATCTGGCCGCTCTACCTGACCAGCTTCCTGACCTTCGCGGCCAACATGACGCTCAACCTCTACATCGCGCCGATCGTGCGGGTGGGCACCGGCGTCACCGGCGCCGGCGTGGCGTTCTTCCAGTCGATGATCGGGTTCGGGGCGGCGGCGGGCCTGTGGCTGGGCGGCCGGGCGGCGGACCGCGGCGCGGGCAAGGCCTGGGTGCTGCAGGGGATCGCGCTGCAGGCCGCGGCCATGAGCCTGCACCTGGCCGCCACGCACCACCTGCTGCCGCCGGGCCTGCCCAGCGAGGGGCTGGCGGCCCTGGCGATCTTCCTGGCGGCGACGGCGCTGTTCTCGATCTCGCCGGTGACCCAGTCGCGGCTGATCCAGATGACCAACGGGGCGCCGGTGGCCCTGGCGCTGAACGGATCGGTGTTCTCCATGGGGCAGGCGCTGGGCGCGACCCTGGGCGGCGTGGCGCTGGCCCGCTACGGCGTGCCGGCGATCCCGGCGGCGGCGCTGATGATGTCGGCGATCGGCTTCTCGACCCTGGTGTTCGTGTTCCCGCGGGGCCCGGCGCCGGCGACCGCCGCGGCCTAGGGTCCTGACAAGCCGGGCAAGGCTGGGGTCTATAGGAGGTTGGTCAGCCCCGCGCGCGCCGCCTTCAGGAACACGCTGGGCAGTCCGTCGAGATCGCGGCGGGGAGACCAGATCACGCCGGCCTCGCCCCCTGGGGCGTCGCCCTCGGCGCGCAGCAGCTGCAGGGTGAGCGTGAAGTGGGTGAAGCCGTGCTCCACCTCGCCGACGCCGCGCCATGGGGCGTCGGCGGGCGCGGCGGCGAGCGCCTCGGTGTCGCTCCAGCGCTCGGCGCGCCAGTCGCTGGTCGGCAGGGCCAGCATGCCCCCAAGCAGCCCCTTCGGCGGGCGGCGCACCAGGGCGATCTGGTCGCCGCGGGTCAGGACGTAGGCGACGCCATAGCGGTGCGGGCGTTCGGCCTTGGCGGTCTTGCGCGGGTAGGTCTCTGGCGCGCCGGTGGCCAGGCCGGCGCAGTGTTCGGCGATCGGGCAGCGGTCGCAGAGCGGCGCCTTGGGCCGGCAGACGGTGGCCCCCAGGTCCATCAGCGCCTGGGCCCAGTCGCCGGGCCGGTGGTCGCGCACCAGACCGGCGGCCAGGGTCTTCAGCTCCGGCTTGCCGTCCGGCAGTGGGGCTCCGACGGCGAACAGCCGCGCCATGACGCGCTCGACGTTGCCGTCGACCACGTTGGTCGGCAGGTCGAAGGCGATCGCGCCCACCGCCGCGGCCGTATAGGGCCCGAGGCCGGGCAGGGTGCGCAGGCCCTCCTCGGTGTCCGGGAACACGCCGGCGTGGTCGTTCGCGACGGCGCGGGCGCAGGCCAGCAGGTTGCGGGCGCGGGCGTAGTAGCCGAGGCCCGCCCAGGCGGCCATCACCTCGCCGTCCGCCTCGTCGGCCAGCGCTGTGACCGTCGGCCAGCGGGCGGTGAACTTCAGGAAGTAGGGCATGGCGTGCGGCACGGTGGTCTGCTGCAGCATCACCTCCGACAGCCACACCCGGTACGGATCGGCCCGCACGCCCCCGGCATGGTCGGCCGGGCCCACCCGCCAGGGCAGGGCGCGGGCGTTGGCGTCATACCAGGCCAGCAGCTGGGCGCGGAGGGAATCGGGAGCCACGGCCCTTCATAAGGCCTGCGGCCGCCGCGCGCAGCGCACCTGACGTCGCGCGAAAGCCCCATTACCATGGTCAAGCTTGCATGGTGGGGGAGGCGAGATGCGCCGGCTGCTCGTCCGGATGGGACTGAGGTTCGAGAACCCGCAGGACGAGGCGGCGTTCGTCGATCGCTATGTACTGCGCCATCTGCGGGCGATCCAATTGCTGGGCCTGGCCACCGGCGCGCTGCAGTACAGCTTCACGTTCGTGGACCGGATCCTCTACCCGGTCGGCGCCGGCGCCGCGATTTCGCACACGATCCGGCTGCTGACGTTCGTCTTCATCGTCGGAATGGCGGCGGCGGTGCAGGCGCCGGCGCTACGGCGGCGGCTGGAACTGGTGATGACGGCCACCATGGCGGTGATCGCAGGCAGCATCGCGCTGCTCGACGCCGTCTCCGTCGTCTTCATGGACGCCGCGCCGGTCCCCGACGAATTCCTCGGCCTGTGGAGCCTGCCGTTCGTCACCATGGTCGTCGCCCAGTCCAGCCTGTTTCCGAGCCGGTTCGTCTACCTGCTGGCCGGCAACGGCTGCATTCTGGCGGCGGCGGCTGGCCTGGTGGCCCCGACCCGACCGAGCGTCGTGACCGTCGTGGGAATCATCTCCGTGCTGACGGCGGTGGCGATCGGGGTGGTCGGTGCGGCGCGGCGCGAGCAGGTGGCGCGCCGCGAATGGCGGCTGATGCGCGAGGTGGAGGTCGCTAGGGCCCGGATCCAGGACCTGCTGCACACCATGCTGCCCGCCGACGTGGCGCGGCGCATCCAGGCCGGCGCTACGGCCGTGGCGGACGACCATGCGGAGGTGGCCATCGTCTTCGCCGACCTGGTCGGCTTCACCGCCCTGTCCCGCCAGATCAGCGCCGCGCAGCTGGTCGACCTGCTGAACGGGATATTCTCGGCCATCGACCGCCTCGCCGAGCGCCACGGCGTGGAGCGGATCAAGACCATCGGCGACTGCTACATGGGGGCCAGCGGACTGGCGCCCGGCGCGGGCGATCCCGCGCGCGCGGCGGCCGACTTCGCCCTGGCGCTGCCGGCGGTGGTGGCCGAGGCGAGCCGCGTGGCAGGCCATCCGCTGGAGGCGCGGGTCGGGCTGCACGTGGGCCCGGTGGTGGCCGGCGTCATCGGCGTCCAACGCCCGGCGTTCGACTGCTGGGGCGCCTCGGTGAACCTGGCCTCACGGCTGGAGACCGCCGCCACGCCGGGCCAGGTTCTGATCTCCGAAGCAGCTTGTCGGCGCCTGGGGTCAGACTATGCGGTGACCCCGCTCGCCCCGGAGGATCTCAAGGGGTTCGGGCCGACGCCGGTCTATCGCCTGGAGGCGCGGGCGGGGTAAAAGGACAGGTGCCGCGAGAACTCCCCACCGCCGAAGAGGCCCTGCACATCCTGCGGAGCAAGCGCACGCGGCCGGTGGGCCGCCCGCCGCCGCCGGCGGGGCGCGCGCTGCGCGGCTATCTGAAGACCATGGACGATCGGTTCAGCCAGGGAGCCGATGCGCTGGCCGCCCGCTGGCGGGAGATCGTGGGGCCGGAGATCGCGCGGCGGACCGAGCCGGTGAAGCTGGTGAAGGCGCGCGCCGGCGGCGTGTCGACGCTGGAGATCCGCGTGGCCGGGCCGGCGGCCGCGATCATCCAGCACCAGGCGCACGAGATCCTCGGGCGGGTGAACCTGTTCCTGGGCGCCGAGGCGGTGGGCAAGCTGCGCATCGTCCAGGGCCCCCTGCGCCGCACCGAGGCGCCGCCGCCCAAGCGCCGCGCCGCGCCCCTGGATGCCGCCTTGGAGGCGAAGCTTGCGGCGGACCTCGCCGAGGCGCCGGAGGGCGAGCTGAAGGACGCCCTGACCAAGCTCGGCCGCGGGGTCCTGCGCCGCGCGAAGTGACGCAACCGTCCCCCGTCGACACACATCCGCCGTCGTCTTATCGACACGAATGGGAAGCCGTCCGCGAGAGCGTTTGCGCCTCAACGTGGGAATCGCGCTTTAATCTCTCGTTCAGAACTGGAAGACGCCCTTGACGCCACCCTCCAGCCGCCTCGTGGTCTGCGCCCTCGGCGCCGCCCTGGCCCTGGCCGGCTGCCAGAAAAAGGCCGAACCCGCTGCCCCGGCGCCCGCGCCGGCCGCCGCGCGCGCCGACGATTCCATGTCGATGGGCGACCCGGCGGCCAAGGTGCACCTGGAGGAGTACGCCTCGGTCACCTGCAGCCACTGCGCCGAGTTCAACAACACTGTCTTCCCGGCGTTCAAGGCCAAGTACATCGACACCGGCAAGGTCCGCTACACGCTGCACGAACTGCTGACCCCACCGCAGGACGTGGCCGCCGCGGGCTTCATGACCGCCCGCTGCGCCGGGCCGGAGAAGTACTTCGCCGCGGTCGACAACCTCTTCCGCCGCCAGGCGAAGATGTACGAAACCAACGACGTGATGGGCACGCTGGGCGCGGTGGCCAAGGACGCGGGCCTCAGCGACGCCCAGTTCAAGGCCTGCCTGGCCGACAAGGCCGGCGTCGCCGCCGCCGACGCCCGCTCCGAGGCGGCGATCAAGGCCGGGATCTCGTCAACGCCCACCTTCCTGTTCAACGGCAAGAAGGTGAAGGAAGGCGAGATGACGCTGGAGGAACTGGACGCCGCTGTCGCGGAGGCCGCGAAATGACCGCGACCCGCCGGACCGCCCTCGTCACGGCCGTCGCCGCCGTACTGACCGGCGCCGCCGCGCCGGCGCCGAAGCCGCCCGCCCCTAAGGCAAGCGGGGGGACCTCTGCCCGCCCGCCCGCGCCGGGCGCAAGCCGCTGGCCTGCCGCGCCCGGCGACATGAACCTGGGCAGGCCGAACGCGCCGGTGCGCGTGGTGGAGTACCTGTCGCTGGCCTGCCCGCACTGCGCCCACTTCCACGCCGAGGTCTTCCCCGACTTCAAGGCGAAGTACATCGACACAGGCCGGGTCTATTTCACGGTGCGCGAGCTGCTGACCGCGCCGGTCGAGGTGGCGGCGGCCGGGTTCCTGATGGCCCGCTGCGGCGACGGCTCGAAGTACTTCCCGATCGTCGACCAGGTGTTCAAGAGCCAGGCGCGCTGGCAACAGGGCCAGATCAAGCCGATCTTCCTGGAGATCGCCAAGGCCAATGGCCTGACCGAGGCCCAGTTCCAGGCCTGCATCACCGACGACAAGGCCGGCGAGGCGCTGGAGAAGCGCATCCAGTACGCGGTCGAGACAGACCACGTGGACTCCACGCCCACCTTCTTCATCAACGGCGTGAAGCTGGACTCCCAGACCGTGCCGACCTTGCCGGAGCTGGACGTGGCGATCGCCAAGGCTCTGAAGGCCCCCTCTTCCGCGAAGGGGAGGCGCTAGAGACCGTGCACTTCCAGCGCCTCAGGCTCGCGGGCTTCAAGTCCTTCGTCGAACCGACGGAGTTCCGGATCGAACCGGGGCTCACCGGGATCGTCGGGCCGAACGGCTGCGGCAAGTCCAACCTGCTGGAGGCGCTCCGCTGGGTGATGGGCGCGAACTCCGCCAAGGCGATGCGCGCCGGCGGCATGGACGACGTGATCTTCGCCGGCGCCGACAAGCGGCCGGCGCGGAACCACGCCGAGGTCTCGCTGACCATCGACAATTCCGAACGGCGCGCGCCGCCGGCGTTCAACGACCATCCGGTGATCGAGGTGATCCGCCGGATCGACAAGGGCGAGGGCTCGACCTACCGCATCAACGGCCGCGAGGTGCGGGCCCGCGACGTGCAGCTGCTGTTCGCCGACGCCTCGACCGGCGCCAGCTCGCCGGCGCTGGTGCGCCAGGGGCAGATCTCGGAGCTGATCGCCGCCAAGCCGCAGAACCGCCGGCTGATCCTGGAAGAAGCGGCGGGCGTGTCCGGCCTGCACTCGCGGCGGCACGAGGCGGAGCTGCGGCTGCGCGCGGCGGAGACCAACCTCACCCGGCTGGAGGACGTGGCCCAGGAGCTGGAGGCCAACCTCGGGCGGCTGAAGAAGGAAGCCCGAGCGGCCGAGCGCTACAAGCGGCTGTCGGCCGAGATCCGGTCGCTGCAGGGCGCGGTGCTCTATGCGAAGTGGGCTGAGGCGCGGGTGGCGGCCGAGCGGCTGACGGCCGAGACCGACGCGGCGATCCGGGCGGTGGAGGAGACCGCGCGGGCGGCCGGGGCGGCGACGACCCGGGCGGCCGACGCCGAGGCCGCGCTGAAGCCGCTGCGCGAGGCCGAGACCATCGCCGCGGCGATCCTGCACAAGCTGGCCATCGACAAGGACCGCATCGACCGCGAGGAGGAGGCCTACGCCGCCGAACTCGCCCGCCTGTCCGGCGACGTGGAGCGGATCGACGCCGACGCGGCGCGCGAGGCGCACATCACCGAGGACGCGCTGGCGGCGCTGGAGCGGCTGGCGGGCGATATCGCCGCCCTGGAAGGCCTGATCGCCGGCGCGCCCGAGCGTGGCCCCGAGCTGGAAGCCGCCGCCCGCGCCGCCGAGGCCGCCCGCGCCGCGGCCGACGCCGAGGTGGAGCGGCTGGCGTCCGAACTGGCCGGGCTGGAGGCCCAGCGCCGCGCCGCCGAAGCGCGGGTCGAGGAAGCGCAGGTGCGTGTCGCCCGCACCCGCCGCGCCCTGGAGCAGGCGAAGCAGGAACGCGCGGCCCTCGGGCCCGCCGCGAACCCGCAGGCCGCCGCCGCCCGCGCCGAGCTGGAAACCGCCGAGGCGGCCCTGGCCGCCGCCCGCGCGGCGCTGGAGGCGGCCGAGGACGAACGCAGCCAGGCGACCGAGGCCGAGCGCGCCGCCCGCGAGGCCGGCCGCAAGCTGGACGAACAGCTGGGCCGCTTCACCGCCGAGGCCAAGCGCGGCGGCTTCGCCCCGGCGCTGGATTCGGTGTCGCCCGACCGCGGCTATGAGGCCGCCCTGGCCGCGGCGCTGGGCGACGACCTGGACGCTTCGCTGGACCCGGCGGCGCCGTCCCACTGGGGCGGCCGCGATCCCGTGGCCCCGACCTGGCCGCAGGGCGCGACCCCGCTGGCGCCGCTGGTGCAGGCGCCGGCGGCGCTGGCGGCGCGGCTGGCCTACGTCGCCCTGGTGGCACGGGCCGACGGCGACCGGCTGGCCAAGACCCTGCCGCCGGGCGCCCGGCTGGTCAGCAAGGAAGGCGACCTCTGGCGTTGGGACGGCTTCGTGGCCAGGGCCGATGCGCCGAAGCCCGCGGCCGTGCGGCTGGAGCAGAAGACCCGCCTGGCCGAGGTCGAGGCCGAGATCGAGAAGCTGACGCCGAAGGCCACGGCCGCGCGCGCCACCGTCGAGGCCGCCGTCGCCCGCCTGCGTCAGGCCGAGGACACCCTGCGCGCCGCCCGCCGCGAGCCGCCGGTGCTGGAGCAGAAGGCCAGCCAGGCGCGGACCGCCCTGGAGCGCCTGGAGCGCGACGCCGCCCTGAAGGCCCAGCGCGCCGCGTCGCTGGACGACCTGATCGCCCGCTTCGGCGCCGAGTTCGCCGAGCACGAGGCGCAACTCGCCGCGATCATGAACGAGGTCGGCACGGACGAGGGCGTCGGCGAACTGCGCGCGACCCTGGCCGCCGCCCGCGCCGCCGCCGGCCCGGCCCGCGAGGCCGCCGCCGAGGCCCGCTCGGCCTACGACCTGGAGATCCGCGAACGCGACGGCCGCGCCCGGCGGCTCGAGACCCTGACCCGCGAGCACGACGACTGGACCCGCCGCTCGGCCGCCGCCGCCAAGCGCAGCGACCAGCTGACCGAGGCGCGCGCCAAGGCCTACGCCGCCCTGGAGGCCGCCAAGGCCGCGCCGACCACCCTGGAGGCGCGCAAGGTCGCCCTGCTGGACGAGCTGGCCGCCGCCGAGGCCCGCCGGACGAAGACCTCCGACGCCCTGGCCGAAGCCGAGCACGAGCGCGCCGAGGCCGATCGATCCCTGCGCGCCGCCGAGGCCGCCGCCTCCGAGGCCCGCGAGGTGCGCGCCAGCCTCTCGGCCCACTCCGAGGCCGCCGTGCAGCGTCTGGCCGAGGTGTCGGCCAACATCCGCGAGGCTGCGCGGATGGAGCCGGAAGAGCTGGCCAAGAAGCTCTCGGACGAGGCCGTGGCGATCCCCGCCGACGGCGCGGGCGCCGAGGCGCACCTGTTCAACCTGGAACGCCAGCGCGAGGCCATCGGGCCGGTGAACCTGCGGGCCGAGGAGGAGGCGAACGAGCTCTCGGTCCGCGTCGAGACGATGAACCACGAGCGCGCCGACCTGACCGGCGCCATCGCGCGCCTGCGCCAGGGCATCGACGAGCTGAACCACGAGGGCCGCGAGCGCCTGACGGCCGCCTTCGGGGTGATCAACGAGCACTTCAAGACCCTGTTCGAGGCGCTGTTCCAGGGCGGCCAAGCCGAGCTGCGGCTGGTCGAATCGGACGACCCACTGGAAGCCGGCCTGGAGATCTACGCCTGCCCGCCCGGCAAGCGCATGGCGACCATGAGCCTGATGAGCGGCGGCGAGCAGGCCCTGACCGCCGCGGCGCTGATCTTCGCCGTGTTCCTGGCCCAGCCGGCCCCGATCTGCGTGCTGGACGAGGTGGACGCGCCGCTGGACGACGCCAACGTCGACCGGTTCTGCAACCTGCTGGACGAGATGTGCCGCCGCACCGAGACGCGGTTCATCGTCATCACCCACAATCCGGTCACCATGGCCCGCACCGATCGCCTGTTCGGGGTGACCATGGCCGAGCGCGGCGTTTCGCAGCTGGTGTCGGTCGACCTGCGCCAGGCCGAGGCCATGGCGGCGCAGTAACGGCCGCCGGGTTTCCCGGACGGAATGTCGCGCGTCGATAAAATGTGCGCAAAATCAGATACTTATAAGCTCCGACGCGAATCTTGACGCACTGCACACCCATCTGTAGGTTCCGCGCGACCTGAAGCCCCCCGCCGCGGCGGCGATGTCGCGGTCCTAGAGGCCTTCGACTCATGCCAACGACGGACGGTCCGCACGACGAAGCGCGCAAGCGCCTCAGCGAGCGAATGGACGCCTTCGAGGCCGAGCGTGCGCCCAAAGACAGCACCGCGGCCCAGGCGTTCACGGGGGACGGGTTCCGCTTCCTCGGTGAAGTGGTTGGTGGGGTGTTGGGCGGGACCGGCCTTGGCTGGCTTGTCGATCGCTTCATGCATACGCAGCCCCTGGGGCTGATCGGCGGGTTGCTGGTCGGCACGGGGTTCTCAATCTACGTCGCGGTGAGCGGCGCGGCGAAGAGAACGAAACAGGCAATGGAAGAGGCGGGACCGCTCCCGTCTGTTCCCGACGACGAAGAGGACTAGGCCGACCGACATGGCTGAACAGCCTGCCATCGACCCGATGCACCAGTTCCTGGTTCACAAGATCTCGTGGCTTCCGCCGATCGTCGTGGGGGGCGTCGACCTCTCGATCACCAATTCGATCTTCACCCTGCTGGTCGGCACGCTGCTGCTGATGGCTTCCATCGCGGTGTTCGCGAAGGGCCAGATCGTGCCGAACCGCGGCCAGGCGGCCATGGAAGCCCTCTACAACATCATCGACAAGGTGCTGGTCGGGCCGATCATCGGCCACGGCGGCAAGCCCTACATCCCGTTCGTCTTCACCATCTTCATGCTGATCCTGACGCTCAACCTGATGAGCGTGGTGCTGGCCATCGGCAACATCGGCGGCCTGGAGCTCACCTTCGCGGTGACGTCTCAGCTGGCGGTGACCGCGACGCTGGCGCTGATCACCTTCCTCAGCGTCTTCATCCTGGGCTTCATCAAGCACGGGCCGAAGTTCCTCAGCCTGTTCTGGGTGCCCGGCATGGGCGTCCTGGGCGGCGCGGCCATGGTGATCATCGAGATGATCTCCTACTTCGTGCGCCCCATCACCCTGGCGATGCGTCTGTTCGGCAACATCCTGGGCGGCCACGTGGTCATGAGCCTGTTCGGCTCCTTCGTGGTGGGCCTCGGCATCTTCGCGCTGTCGGGCGGCCTGGCGACCCTGGGCTGGATCGGTTCGGGCCTGTCGCTGACCATGATCGTCGCGCTGACCGGCCTGGAACTGGTGGTCGCCGTCCTGCAGGCGTTCGTGTTCGCCGCGCTCACCACCGTCTACCTCAACGAGGTCGTGAACTTCGGTCACGGCCACTAACCCAACTCAATAGAGCTCTCAGAGAGGACTACTCACTATGGATCCTGCTTCCGCGAAGATGATCGGCTCGGGCCTCGCCGCGATCGGCATGGCCGGCGCCGGGGTCGGCCTGGGCGTGCTGTTCGGCAACTACCTGCAAGCCGCCATCCGCAACCCGTCGGCCGCCGCCAGCCAGCAGACGATGCTGTTCCTGGGCATGGCGCTGACCGAAACCATGGGCCTGTTCGCCTTCGTGATGTCGCTGCTGCTCCGCTTCGGCTGATACGACCAGACGATAGGATCCCGCGCCGATGGCGACCGAGACCCATGCAGTGACCGAGGCGGCGGGCCACGCTGCCGCCTCCGGCGGGCTGCCGCAGTTCGACTTCCAATGGTGGCCAGGCCAGATCGTCTGGGTGCTGCTGGTCTTCGTGGTGCTGTTTTTCTACATGCGCCTGTTCGCCGTGCCCAAGCTGGGCGGCGCGATCGAGGCGCGTGACGCCAAGATCGAGGGCGACCTGGCCGACGCGCGCAAGCTGAAGGCCGAGGCCGACGCGACCGCCGAGGCCGCCGCCGCCGACCGGGCCGCCGCCCGCGCCGCGGCCCAGAAGCTGGCGAACGACGCCCGGGCTGCGGCCCGCGGCGAGGTCGACAAGGCGCTGGTCGCGGAAGAGGCCCGCCTGGCCGACGCCGCCGCCAAGGCCGACGCGGCCATCAACGCCGCCCGCGACAAGGCCATGACCAACGTGGCGACCATCGCCCAGGACACGGCCGCCGCCATCGTCGCCAAGCTGACCGGCAAGGCCGCCACGGCGTCCGAGCTGACGGCCGCCCGGGCTCGAGGATAAGAGATGACCGAGCTCTTCACCGACGCCCACTTCTGGGTCGGCGTCGCCTTCGTGATCTTCCTCGGCCTGATGTTCGCCCTGGGCGTCCACAAGCTGGCCTTGAAGGCGCTGGACGACGCGGGGGCCAAGGTGCAGTCCCAGCTGGATGAGGCCGCCGCGCTCCGCGCCGAGGCCCAGGCCCTCCTGGACAACATCAACGTCGAACGCGCCGCCGCCGAGAAGCAGGCCGCCGACATCCTGGCCGCCGCCAAGGAAGAGGCCCAGCGCTTCGGCGCCGAGGCCCAGGCCAAGCTGGCCGAGACGATCCAGCGCCGCGGCCAGATGGCCGAGCGCAAGATCGCCCAGGCCGAGGCTCAGGCCGAAGCCGACGTCCGCGCCGCCGCCGCCGACCTGGCGACCCAGATGGCCGAACAGGTGCTGACCCAGCGCCTCGCCGGCTCCAAGTCCGACCCGCTCATCGACAGGGCCATCGGCCAGCTGGCGGGCAAGCTGCAGTAGATCACATCGAGATCGGCCCCTCTCTCCCGCCCCGAAGGCCTTCGAAAGAAGGCCGTCTTTTCTAGGGGCACGGCCCGCAGCGCGGGCCGGGGCGGCGGGGGGCCAATGGTCAGGCGTGCGTTGGGGAACGTCACGCCTTCGACCGGTCCACGAGCCTCACGACCAGATGCCGGGATGTCCGCGCCATCCACTGGGGGATGCGCCCGGAGCGTCGCCTCGGCAGACCGTCGTGAGGTTCGTGGATCACTCCAGAAGTCCCACCACTCACGATGCGCCGTCATCCCGTGGATCGTCCGCGGGACCTTGGCGCCGTCGCGCACGCGGATGGAGGGAGGCCGCTGTTCCATGCCTCTCCCCAGCTCCCGCTACGCCGCGAGCTGGGCCGGCAAAAAACATACCGTGACTTTGAATTTCCGCTCGGGAGGGCGTAACTACGCCTGAGGCTCCGCAAAGCGCCGGCAAGGCGCGAAGCCCGTGAGGCCGGGAGGACGACGCGATGACAAGAGGCTCCATGTCTGCGGCCGCGATGCTGGCCGTGCTGCTGGCCGGCCCGGCCTTCGCCCAGCCCCAGCGGACCCCCGCGCCAAAGGCGCTGGCGCGCAATTTCGACGGGGTCTGGACGAACGCCACCGTCACCCAGCTCGAGCGACCGGCGGCCTTCTCCCAGCTTGTCGTCCCGAAGGAACGGGCGGACGCGGTGGACAAGGCGACGGTCGCCCGGCGCGACGCGGCGAACGGGACCTCGGATCTCAGCAAGGGCGCCTTCAAGGACGAGAACGCCACCGCCGGCTACAACTCGTTCTGGATCGATTCCGGCGACGGTCTGATGCGCGTCCGCGGCGAAGCGCGCTCCTCGTTCATCACCAGTCCCGCCGACGGGAAGATGCCCTTCCGCGATCGCGCGAAGAGCCTCGCCCTCATGATCCGGGACGGGGCCGAGTATCGCTCCGGGAAAGGTGGGTACGCGGGGCCGGAGGACCTTCCGATCCGCGAGCGCTGCCTGATCGCCCAGAGCGACGCCGGCGGGCCGGTCATGCTCAACGCGATCTACAACAACAACTACAGCTTCTCCCTGGCGCCGGGCTATTTCGTGATCGACCTGGAGATGAACCACGACGTCCGGATCGCCCCGATCTTTGCCTCTGCCGCAAAGGCCCGCGCGTCCCACCAGCCTGCCGTGATCCGGCCGTGGCTGGGCGACACGGTGGCCTGGTGGGAAGGCGACACGCTGGTCGCCGAGACGAAGAACGTGAACCCCATCCAGGAAGGGCGGACGATGACGCCCGTGTCATCCCAGGGCACGGTGACGGAACGCTTCACGCGGATCGCGAAGAACGAGCTGCTCTACCAGTTCACGGTCGACGACCCCGCGCACTACACCCAGGCCTGGTCGGGCGAGTATTCCTTCAAGCCCGCCAAGGGCCAGATCTACGAATACGCCTGCCACGAGGGGAACTACGCGATGGAAGGCATCCTCCGCGGCGCCCGGATGGCCGAAGCGGCGGCCAAGGGCGGGCAGTGATCGGGGACGGGGGCGCTCGTCTCGGGCCCCCGGCGCATCGAGACCCAACGCCGCTCAAGGAGCGTGAGCCCCGGTCAACCTTGCCGCCGACTTAACCGCGTCTCTTAGCGGCTCCTTCAAGCTGTGAATTCAGGTTGGCCTGAACCCAGCCAGGAGCCCGATATGCCCAAGACGATCGTAGATTCCGCGCCCGTGGACGCCGTCAACGACGGCGGCAGCTTTGCGACGATGCCCAAGGACATCTCGCACGTGACATTCTACTTTGATGTCACGCCCAGTGATCACGAGGACAGCCGGTTCGTCTTCGTGAAGATCGACACGCCGGGCTCGGTGAACGACGACCTCGACAGCTGGTACGATCAGGCTCTGAGCGCCATCCTCTCGCGCAACGCAGGACTTGCGACGGCCGAAGTGGCCGGGGTGTCGATCAAGTTCGGCAGCGAACACGGGGGATCGGGCGGCGAGTTCTATTACGCCATCGACCATGACAGCACCGACGTGGATTCCGCGCCCACGAGCGTGGGACGCGTGGACGTCGAGTACAGCTACGGCAGTCTGTTCAGCTGAATTCGGGGACGCCCCGCCGAGGACCTGCGACGTCCACAGCCGGTGCGCGGCCACTGCCGCGGGTTCAGTGCGCCTGGAGGTCCTTCGGCTGGGCGTCGGCTGCGGCCTTCGTGCGGGCGGCCGCGACGTCGGCGGGGGTGACCGGCGACGCCTGGTTGCCCCAGGCGCCGCGGATGTAGGTCAGCAGCGCGGCCATGTCGGCGTCGTTCATCTCGTTCTTGAACGCCGGCATCCCGCCGCGGCCGACCAGGACCGTGACCGTCAGCATGTCGGCCGGACCGGTGACCAGCTTGTTGGCCGCCAGCGCCGGGAACGGGCCGGCGATCCCCTCGCCCTTGGGCTGATGGCAGGCGGCGCAATTGTTGGCGTAGACGACGTCGCCCGACATCGGCGCGGCCGGGGCCGGAGCGGGCGGCGTCTGGGCGCCCGAACCGATCGGCAGGGCCACCGCGACCAGGGCCAGGCTCAGCACTCTCAGCATCGTTCCCCTCATGCCTGGTGCACCCGGGCGTGGATCTTGGCAATCTGTTGCCAGGCGCTTTCGATGGCCCCGGCCTGCCAGCCGCCAAGATAGCTCAGATGCTCGCCGGCCAGGTAGATCCGGCCGTCGGGCTCATTCAGCAGCGGGTAGGCGGTCTTGCGGCTCTCGTCGCTCCACTCGGCCCAGCCCCCGAGGTTGTGCTTGTCCAGGTGCCAGGACTTGGAGAACGCCTTCTCGAAGTTCTCGCGATACTCCGGGAAGATCTTCTGCCCCTCGTCGACGGCGAATTTCGCCCGCGCCTCGGGCTTCATCGCGCTGATCTTCGCCGCCTCGCCGCCGAAGGCGTAGTAGCCCAGGAGCGTGCCCTTGCGCCCGTGCCAGTCGGTCGAGGGCAGCGAGATGGTCCCGATGCCGGGGATGTCGTTGTAGACGTGGCCACCGTAGATGCCGTGCTTCTCTTCCCAGAAGCGGCTCTTCATCTGCAGGCCGATCTTGTTCACCGGCGCGTAGGCGACCTTGCCCATGGCGTCCAGGAATGGCTTCGACACGTCCATCTTGATGCTCTTCAGCACCGAGATCGGGATCGTGCAGATGATGTAGTCGCCCGACACCTCGACCTTGGCGCCCTTGGCGTCGGTGTAGGCGACGGTCACGCCCGAGGCGTTCTGCGAGATGCGGTCGACCTGGGCGTTGTAGGTGATGACCCCCTTGGGGAGGTTGCGCACGAAGCCCCGCGGGATCTGGTCCATGCCGCCGATCGGCTGCAGCATGGTGCGCTGTTGCTCCCAGCCGGCGACCGAGGTGAGCACGAACCACGCCCGCGAATTGAGCACGTCGCCGAACGCGAACGGGGTGGAGAGCTTGCCCGGCCCGGGATCGACGCCCGCGCCAGGCAGGATGTCGTAGCCGCGGCCGTCCGTGCCCGTGTAGCGCAGGTCAGAGGCCTGCAGCCGGCCCTCGTTGACCAGGTAGGCGATGAAGGTCTCGCGGTCGGCGGGGGAGAGGGCCGCGTCCAGGTCGCCCTTCGACGCGACTTTGGCCATCAGCTCGGCCGTGTAGCCGCGCGCGTCGGCGGCGATCTGGCCCTTGCGGATCGGCTTGCCGGCCAGCGGGCCCTTGCCGCGGCCGAAATAGACGTAGGCCGCGTCGTTGTCGTTGTTGAAGAGCTCCACCGGAACGCCAAATTTCTTGATGTAGTGCAGCGTGGAGTGGTGGTGGTACGGCACCCGCCAGGGACCGACGTTGATGTACTGCCCCTCGTCGAAGTCGCAGACCTGCCGGTTGCCCAGCAGGTCGGTGTCGACGAACCCCTTGCGCGCCGTCTGGGCGCGGCCCCCGGCGATCCCCCGGGCTTCCAGCACCTGCACCGCGTAGCCGGCCTGGCCCAGTTCGTACGCCGCCGTCAGCCCGGCCAGGCCCGCACCCAGGATCACCACCTTGGTCTTCCTGGCCCCGCCCGAAAGGGTCGGCGGCAGCTCGGTCGCCGAGGCGATGCCGAAGCCGAGCGCATCCATGCCGGCCATGGCCAGGGACACGCCCCCCACCGCGGCCAACTGTTCGAAGAAGCGGCGGCGCGTCGACGGCGCCCCGGCGGCGTTCGGATCATTCATGTTCGTTGGCCCCTCGACTTTGGTCCGGTCTCCAGGGGCGCACGCCGCGGGGCAACCCCTGGGCGCGTTCATCCGGCGGCCGAACGCTTCCTGCCGCCCCCCTGGGCGCCGTGCCTGAATTTGCGGCGTTCGCGCGGGTAAATCCAGTCGCACTGCTTGCAAGGCAGGCAAGGTGTTCTGAGCCGGTGCGGCGGCCGTTCGATGAGGCCAAGTCGTCGGCGCAATTTCAAGGCGCCCGACCGCGCAAATGCTGCGCCTTTCGACAATCCTGACAAATCGTCGTCTGAAAACTGTCATTGGGCAGTGGCCACGCCGGGCGTGTTGAAACTGTCCGGCGACTCTCGTGGGGAGCCCCGGAAGGATTCGAACCTCTTCCGGAAGTCATCGGGGTGGACCGAATCCTGGCCAGTAGTCGAACGCGGGAATGGGGCCCGCCGATCTGCTGTTCGGGCCGGACCACAAGGCAATCATCGACTTGGCGGGTCATAGAATCTCATGAAAAACCTATTCGCATTCAGCAGCATGCTTGTCCTGGGCGCCTGCATCGCATCGCAGGCCGCCGCGGCGGAGGCCGACGCGGAGACCGCCGTCACCGAGGTGATCGTGACCGGCACCCGGGTCACGGGCCTGAAGGCGGCCGACAGCCCGGCCCCGGTGCAGGTGCTGGGGGCCAGCGCGCTACTCAAGGTCGGCCAGCCGGACCTGATCCAGGCGATGAGCCAGAACCTGCCGTCGTTCACGGCCGAGGCGGTCGGCGGCGACACCGGCAACCTGACGCTCTCGGCCGCGCTGCGCGGCCTGAACCCCAACGACACCCTGGTGCTGGTCAACGGCAAGCGCCGGCACCCGACCGGCAACCTCCACGTCCTGGGCGGGCCCTACCAGGGCGCCGCCACGGCCGACCTCAGCCTGATCCCGGTCGGCGCGATCGACCACATCGAGGTGCTGCAGGACGGTGCGGCCGCCCAGTACGGCACCGACGCCATCGCGGGCGTCGTCAACATCATCCTGAAGTCCGCCAACCACGGCGGCGCGATCTCGGCGACCGCAGGCCAGTACTACAAGGGCGACGGCGAGACCGCGGCAATCTCGGCCAACCTGGGCCTGCCCCTGGGCGACGCCGGCTTCATGAACATCACCCTGGAAAACCGCTACCACGGCTTCAGCGTCCGCGGCGGCCCGGACCGCCGGGTGCAGAACCTGGACGGCACCATAAAGGCGAGCGACAACGCCATCGACAAGGCCGGGCTGCCGGGCGCTTCGGGCTTCCCGATCGTCAACAAGATCAACGGCGACGCGCAGTACAACATCTACAACGCCTACCTGAACGGGGGCTACACGCTGTCGGAGACGGTCGAGGCCTACTTCACGGCCAGCTACTCGCACCGGCTGGCCTCGGCCTTCGAGAACTACCGGGTGCCCAGCAAGGTGACCCGGACGGTCGGCGCGACGACGATCGTCCCCTTCCCGAACGGCTTCGATCCCAAGGAGCACCTGGAGGAGGACGACTACTCGGTCGGCGGGGGCTTCAAGGGCAAGGCCGGCGGCTGGGACTGGGACCTGGGCACGACCTACGGCCACGTCCGCGACCAGATCTCCACACTGAACTCAGCCAACGCCTCGCTGTTCGTCGACACCGGCCTGACGCCGCGCAACTTCTATGACGGCGCGTTCCGGTCCACCGAATGGACCAGCAACCTCGACGTGGCCAAGGACTTCGAGGTCGGCATGGCCGGCCCGTTGACCGTGGCCCTCGGCGCCGAATACCGCCGCAACACCTTCGGCATCAGCGCCGGCGACCCCTTCTCGATCTACAAGGAAGGCGGCCAGTCCTATCCGGGCTTCCAGCCCACCGACGCCGGTACCCACCACCGCACCAACTACGGCGTTTACGCCGACCTCGCCGCCGAACCGGTCGCGGGCCTGAAGGTCGACCTGGCCGGCCGCTACGAGCACTACAGCGATTTCGGCAGCACGGGCGTCGGCAAGCTGACCGCCCGCTACGATTTCAACCCGATGATCGCGATCCGCGGCACGGTCTCCAACGGCTTCCGCGCCCCGTCCCTGGCCGAGGAGTTCTACTCGGCGACCAACGTGGCCCCGACCTTCGCGGTGGTGCAGCTGCCCGCCAACTCGCCGGCGGCCAAGCAGATCGGGTTCAGCGACCTGAAGTCCGAGAAATCCACCAACTTCAGCGGCGGCTTCGTGGCCCACCCCATCGAGGGGATGCAGATCACGGTCGACGCCTACCAGATCCAGATCCGCCGCCGCATCGTCGGCAGCGGCATCCTGCTGGGCCAGGTGGGCTCGACCATCGTGTCGCGCAACGTGCTGAACGCCATCGCCGCGCACGGCAACGTGCTGGACCCGACCGGCCTCAGCTACGTGGGCGTCAGCATCTTCACCAACGGGGCCAAGACCCGCACCCGCGGCGTGGAGCTGACCGGCAACTACGCCTCGGACTTCGGCGACATGGGCCACGTCGATTGGTCGGTGGCCGTGAACTACAACAAGACCAAGGTGCAGAAGCAGGCGGCGTTGCCGGCGCCCGTGGTCGCCCCCGCCTTTGGCCAGACCTTCCTGCTCGGCCCGACGGCGGTCAGCTATCTCGAGACCGCCGCGCCCCGCGGCAAGGTGGTCCTGGGCGCCTTCTACACCCTCGACAAGCTGACGGTGAATCTGCGCGAGACGGTCTACGGCAAGACCTCGGAGATCATCAGCTTCGACGGCACCGGCATCGGCGGCCGGGAGCTGAAGATCGGCACCACGGCGATCACCGACCTGGACGTCGGCTATGCGATCACCGAGCAGATCAAGGTCAATGTCGGCGCCAACAACCTGTTCAACCACAAGGCGCCGAAGTCCCCGAACGTGTCGAACGGGTCAGGGGGCCTGCGGCCCGCGGACGGCGGCAACGTCTACAGCGCGCCGCTGGGCCGCTCGCCCTGCGGCATCAATGGCGGCTACTACTACCGCCGCGTGACCTACACCTTCTGACCGCGGCCGGGCGGCCGGGTTCGCGCCCGGCCGCCCGCTGCGGTTGGCGGTTGACGCCGGGCCGGCGCCACCCGACAGCTTGGACGACGTTTCCTGTTGAGGCCGCTTCTCATGGCGCAGCCGGCCAGCGCGCCGCCCGGGTCCCTTGCCGCCGCCATCGAGCGGGCCTCGGCGCTGCTGGCGACCGATCCCAAGCAGGCCGGACGCGAGGCGCAGGCGATCCTGGCGCACGTCGGCCAGGATCCGCGCGCGCTGCTGATCCTGGGCTCGGCCCGGCGCCGGACCGGCGACCTGGCCGGCGCGCGGACGGTCCTGGGTCCGCTGGCGCAGGCCTATCCGCGCGCGGCGCTGACCCAGTACGAGCTCGGCGTGGTGCTGGTGGCCGATGGGCAAGAGGCCGCCGGCGTCGCGGCCCTGCGCCAGGCCGTCGCCCTGAACCGCGACCTGCCCGAGGCCTGGCGCGCGCTGGGCGAGCGGCTGTTCGCGGCCGGGGACCTGGTGGGCGCGGAGCGCGCGTTCGCCGAGCATGCCCGCGCCGCCGTGCGCGACCCGGCCCTGCGCCCTGCCGCCGACGCCCTGTTCGAGCGCCGCCTGGACGAGGCGGAGCGCCTGCTGCGCGCCCACATCACGGGCCATCCGGACGACCCGGTCGCCGCCCAGATGCTGGGCGAGCTGTTCGCCCTGCTGGGCCGCCACGCCGACGCAGAGATCCTGCTGGCGCATGCCCTGCAGATCGCCCCCGACGTCGAGGGCGCCCGCTTCGCCTACGCCGAGGCTCTGTTCTTCCAGCAGAAGGCGGCCGAGGCGCTACCGCACGTCGAGCGCCTGCTGGCGACCGACCCGGCCGATCCCGTCTATCGCAACCTCAAGGCCGCGTGCCTGGGGCTGATTGGCGAGGAGGCCGAGGAGGTGGCGATCTACGAGGCGCTGCTCGCGGACTTCCCGCGCCAGCCCAAGATCTGGCTCAACTACGGGCACGCGCTGCGCACGCTGGGCCGGCGCGACGAGTCGGTGGCCGCCTACAAGCGCTGCATCGCCCTGGCGCCTGCCCTGGGTGACGCCTACTGGAGCCTCGCCAACCTGAAGGTCGCCGCCTTCGAGCCGGGGGAGGTGGCGGCCATGCGCGACCAGCTCGCGCGGCCCGACCTGCCGGAGGTGGATCGGCTGCACCTCAACTATGCGCTGGGCAAGGCGCTCGAGGACCTGGGCGGCGACGACGCCGGCGCCTTCGCCTGCTACGCGGCCGGCGGTGCGATCCGCCGCGCCCAGGCCGGCTACGACGCCGACGAGACCACGGCCCAGACGCGGCGTTCGAAGGCGCTGTTCACGCCGGCCTTCTTCGCTGCGCGCTCCGGCGCCGGCGCGGACACGTCGGCCGCGACACCGATCTTCATCGTCGGCCTGCCGCGCTCCGGCTCGACGCTGGTGGAGCAGATCCTGGCCAGCCACCCGGCGGTCGAAGGCACCATGGAGTTGCCGGACATCGGCCACCTGGCCCGCGAACTGGACCGGCCCGACGCGCGCTATCCGCTGGCGCTCGCCGAGCTGACGGCGACCGATTTCGCGGCGCTGGGTGAGGCGTTCCTCGAACGCACCCGCGTGCACCGCAAGCTCGGTCGGCCGTTCTTCGTCGACAAGATGCCCAACAACTTCCAGCACCTGGGCCTGATCGCGCTCGCCCTGCCCGGCGCGAAGATTCTCGACGTGCGCCGCCATCCGCTGGGATGCGGCTTCTCGGCCTTCAAACAACACTTCGCCCAGGGCCAGGCCTTCTCCTACGACCTGACCGACCTGGGCCGCTACTACGCCGACTACGTGGAGCTGATGCGCCACATGGACGCCGTGCTGCCCGGCCGCGTCCATCGCGTGATCTACGAGGACCTGGTCGCCGACACCGAAGTCCAGGTGCGCCGACTGTTGGACAGTTGCGGCCTGCCGTTCGAGGCGGCCTGCCTCGACTTCCACTGCAATGAGCGCCCCGTGCGGACCGTCAGCTCCGAGCAGGTCCGCCGCCCGATCTTCCGCGACGGCGTCGACCTCTGGCCCCGTTTCGAACCCTGGCTGGATCCGCTGAAGGCGGCGCTGGGTGACACCCTGGGCGACTGGCGCTCATGACGCTGTGGGCTCGAGCGGACGCTTAGGGCCCCCGCCAAGGTCGTCAGGCCGGACGCGCGTTGAGGTCCGCAACCGGCGCATCGCGCATGCCTGCGCGCCGCCGTCGCCCGACTACGCCGCGGCGCGCTTCCGGAAACGGCGCCGCAGGCCCTTCACCCACCGGATGCGGCGCGGCAGCAGCAGGCGCTCGACCCGCAGCGTCTGCAGGTAGAACAGCGACACCACTTCCGGGTCGCGCCGCAGCAGGCGGCGGATCGGGTAGAGGGTCTTCGGGTAGGCCCGGTTCAGCCGCACGAACTGGCGGCGCGCCTTGAAGCTGTTGCGCAGGACGACCATCAGACCGACGACGATCACCGGGATCCCGCCCGGGCCCGGCAAGGGGGCGATCAGGATGCCGAAGCCGATGATCGCGAAGCCGAGCAACACCAGCCCGCCCCGCTTAATGCGGGCGGCCACCTCGCGCGCGAGGTCGTCCGTGGCGCGGTGCACGCGCAAAGAGGGCATGGCGAAAGACACTGGGTTAGTCCTGGGAGCGCACGGCAGGGCGGGGAGTTCCCACCGTCGCCCTCCCGATATGCGTACGTACGCCTGATTGGTAAAGGCTTCGCGCTGTTAAATTTCGATAACGTGGGGCTATTCAGCGGCGGATGGCGCCGGCGCCACAGTGCGATGCACGGCCGCAACGATTCTGCATCAGACCACCTCGGGATCGCCTCCCGCGGCGCCGTCTTTCTTCCCTTAAGCCGCATGGAGAGGGGGCGATCTCCCCCTCATGATCGTCATGGCCGGGACAAGCTCGGCTATGACGATCCAAGTTTAGGAGTTAGCTGGCTCTCGCGGCTGACAGCGATCCCCCTATGCCGCCGGTACGTCGTTGGCGCCCGGCTCGGGCCGCCACGCGAGCTTGGGTTTGCGCGCCGCCAGGGTCTCGTCCAGGCGCTTCAGCGGGGCTAAGTACGGGGCGCCTTTGAAGCGGTCGGCGTCGCCGGCCTTGGCCGCGGCGGCCAGGGCCACCAGGGCCTCGCAGAACCGGTCCAACTCGCGCTTGGATTCGGTCTCGGTTGGCTCGACCAGCATCGCCCCGTGCACGACCAGGGGGAAATACATGGTCATCGGGTGGAAGCCCTCGTCGATCATCGCCTTGGCGAAGTCGAGCG
>CBHTUE010000055.1:0-23246 GCA_966096115.1 uncultured Phenylobacterium sp. | reverse complement strand
GGCGCGGCGTGCCGTAGGCGGACGGCGCGACCAGGGCCTGGATCTCCACCAGCACCGGGCGCGACCCCTCGATGCCGGCGAACACCGCCGCGCCGGCGGCGCGTTCGCCGGAGGTATTGAGGAACAGGGCCGAGGGGTTCTTCACCTCGGCCAACCCTGCGTCGCCCATTTCGAAGACGCCGATCTCGTCTGTGGCTCCGAACCGGTTTTTTGCCCCACGCAGGATGCGAAACGGATAGCCGCGCTCGCCCTCGAAGGAGAACACCGCGTCGACCATGTGCTCGACCACGCGGGGGCCGGCGATGGCGCCTTCCTTGGTGACGTGGCCGACCAGGACCACGGCCATGCCCCGCTTCTTAGCCAGGCGGACCAGCTCGCCGGCGGCGGCGCGGACCTGCGTGACCGAGCCGGGGCCGGCCTCGTGCGCGTCGCTCCACATGGTCTGGATGGAATCGATGACCACGAAGTCGAAGTGTTCGGCCTTCAGGCCGTCGGAGATGGCGCGCAGGCTGGTCTCGGCGGCGAGCTTCACGGGCGCGTCGGCCAGGCCCATGCGCTGGGCCCGCGCGCGGACCTGCTCCACCGCCTCCTCGCCGGAGATGTAGGCGCACCGGGCGCCGCGCCGGGCGGCCTGGGCCGCCACTTGCAGCAGCAGGGTGGACTTGCCGACGCCGGGGTCGCCGCCGACCAGGATGGCCGAACCCGGCACCACGCCGCCGCCGCAGACCCGGTCCCATTCGTCGACGCCGGTGGCGACGCGGGGCGGGGCGACGGTGGCCTCGTCCAGCCCCTCGAAGGCGAGATGGATCTTGCGGCTCGGCTTGGTCAGGGTCATTGCGCCGGGCGTGCGGCTGGTCAGTTCCTCGACCAGGGTGTTCCAGGTGCTGCAGGCCGGGCATTGGCCGGACCACTTGGTCTGCACGGCCCCGCAGGACCGGCAGGCGTAGATGGCGCCGTCGCGGGCCATGGAGTCTCCGTGATTCGGGTGACAGGAAGTCTAGTGCGTTTCGTGGCCGACGGGGGCGTCAGGTCCGGACGTAGGCGCGTTGTGCTACGCATGGGTTCGAGTTGGCGCTGGAGGGCTGGATGAGTACGCCGCGGGGCGTGGGCGTGATTGTGCGGGCGTTCCGCATGGTCGTGGCGCCCGCCCGGACCTGGGCGACGATCGCGGCGGAGCCCGCGGACGCGCACGGGCTGTTCCCGCGCTACGTGGCGCCGCTGGCGGCGATCCCGGCGGTGTGCAGCGTGGCCGGGCCGCTGGAGTTCGGGTTCAACATCGCCAACGTCGGCGTGGTGATGAGCCCGCTGGGGCTGATCCTGGGCGCGCTGGCGGGATACGCGCTGACGTTCGCCTGCCTGCTGGCGGCCGCCGTGCTGGTGGACCTCATCGCCGGGGCGTTCGGCGGAACGCGGAACCGGGCGCGGGCGCTGGAGCTGGTCGCCTATGCGGCGACGGCCAGCTGGATCGGCGGGCTGGCGGAACTGTACCCCAGCGTCGGGCTGGCGGTGGGTATCCTGGCGGCGGCCTACTGCCTCTATGCGTTGTACCTGGGCGTGACGCCGATGATGCGGGTGCCGGAGGAGCGGCGGCTGACGGCGTATGCGGTGATGCTGCTGGTCGTGGTGGGGCTGTGGTCGGTGCGCGGCGTGCTGATGGGCAGCGCCGCGGAGCTGGGCGGGCCGCTGTCGGCGACCTATGCGCCCAGGTAGACGCGCTCGGCCCGTGGGCTGAGGCGCACCAGCACCTCGTGGGCGACCGTGCCGGCGGCGTTGGCCAGGTCGTCGAGCAGGACGTTGGCGCCCAGGAGCTCGACCGGGTCGCCGACCGCCGCCGGGGCGTCGCCCAGGTCTATGACCAGCAGGTCCATGTTGACGGTGAGCAGCGGCCGACGCGCGCCCGCCGCCCAGGCGTAGCCCTTGCCCATGGCGGCGCGGATGATCCCGTCGGCATAGCCCGCGGCGACGACGGCCACGCGCATCGGCTGTGGCGCCGTGAAGGCCGAGCCGTAGCCGACGCGGTCGCCGGCCTGCAGGAAGCGGATGTCGAGGATCGGCGCGGTCAGGGTCGCGACCGCCTTGAGGCGCGGGTCAGGGCGCTCCTCGGGGCCGCCGCCGAACAGGCTGATGCCGGCGCGGATCATGTCGTATCGATAGTCGGGGCCCAGGAAGGCGCCGGCCGAGGCGGCGAGCGCGGCGCGGCTCTGCGGGAACAGCGCGCGTTCGGCGCGGAAACGGGCCAGCTGCTGGGCGTTGCGCGGCTCGGACGGGTCGGTGGCCGAGCCCAGGTGGCTCATCACCAGCGGGATATCCAGGGCCCGAAGCCCCGCGGGGGTCTCGGTGAGCGCGCGGGCCTCGCCGATCGAGAGGCCCTGGCGGTTCATGCCGCTGTCGATCTGCAGCGCCACCTGGTAGCGGCCGTGCGCGGCGGCCTGGGCGAGGGCGGCGTTGGCCTGGGCGACGGTGGCGATCACTGGCGTGAGGCGGGCGGCGGCCAGGCGTTCGGCCGTGCCCGGCAGCAGGCCGTCCAGGACGTAGATGGCGGCGTCGCGCCGGGCGAGCTCGGCGCGCAGGGCCTCGCCCTCGGCCAGGCGGGCGACGAAGAAGCTGCGGGTTCCTTCGGCGTGCAGCCGGCGCGCGACCGGCCCGGCGCCCAGGCCGTAGCCGTCGGCCTTGACCACCGCGGCCACCTCGGCCCCGGCGGCGGCGGCGACCATCACGGCGTGGTTGTGCGCCAGGGCGTCGAGATCGATCGTGAGGCGCGCCCGGTCGGGGGTCATGCCGCCTTAGTGCTGTTCGTAGCGGCTCGAGTCACGGGCCAGATTGCCGAATTTGGTCGTGTCGGAGTGGAAGGACAGCCGCACGGTGCCGATGGGCCCGTGGCGCTGCTTGCCGATGATGAGCTCGGCCTGGCCGGCGACCTTGTCCATCTTCTCCTGCCACTCGAAGTGCTCAGGCGTGTTCGGCTGCGGCTCCAGGCGGCTCAGATAGTACTCCTCCCGGTACACGAACATGACCATGTCGGCGTCCTGTTCGATCGAGCCGGATTCCCGCAGATCGCTGAGCTGGGGCTTCTTGTCCTCACGGTTCTCGACCTGGCGGCTGAGCTGGCTGAGCGCCATGACCGGGACCTTCAGATCCTTGGCCAGCGCCTTCAGCCCCTGGGTGATCATGGAGACCTCCTGCACCCGGTTCTCCGGCCCTCCGGCGCCGGTGGTGATGAGCTGCAGGTAGTCGACGATGATCAGGTCCAGGCCCGTCATTCGCTTCAGGCGCCGCGCGCGGGCGGTGAGCTTGGCGAGCGTGATGCCGCCGGTGGCGTCGATGTAGAGCGGAGCCTCCTGGATTTCGAGCGCCGCGTCGCGGACGCGTCCGAACTCCATGGCGTCGACCTCGCCCTTGCGGAGCCGGTCGCCGGAGACGCCGGAGGCTTCGGCCAGCAGGCGCATCGCCAACTGCTCCGCCGACATTTCCAGGGAGAAGAAGGCGACGATGCCGCCCCGCACGGTCTTGCGCGAGCCGTCCGGCTGCGGCTCCCAGGCGTAGTTGCGGGCGACGTCGAAGGCGATGTTGCAGGCCAGCGACGTCTTGCCCATCGAGGGGCGCGCGGCGAGGATCATGAGGTCGGAGGGGTGCATGCCGCCGATCTTCTGGTCGATGTCGATCAGGCCGGTGGAAAGACCGGCCAGGCCGCCGTCGCGGGCGTGGGCTTCCGCCGCCATCTCGACCGCGCCCTGCAGGGCTTCGGCGAAGTTCACAAAGCCGGAGGAGACGCCGCCCGTTTCGGCCAGCTCGTAGAGCTGCTGCTCGGCCTGTTCGATCTGGTCGCGGGCGTCCAGTTCGGCGTCGCCCTGCTGGGCGGTGGTGGCGATCTCGCCGCCGATGCGGATCAGGTCGCGGCGCAGGGCCAGGTCATAGACCGAGCGGGCGTAGTCCGGGGCGTTGGCGGCCGGCGGGGCGCGGTCGACCAGATCGGCCAGGTAGCGGACGCCGCCCAGTTCCTGGAACGCGGGATCGGTGGCGAATTGCTCCGACAGCAGGATCGGCTCGGCGAGCTGGCCCCTGCGGATGGCGTTCTGAATGGTCTCGAACAGCCGCTGGTGGAACGGCTCGAAGAAGTGGCGCGGCTGCAGATTGTCGCCCAGCCGCTCGAACGCGGCGTTGTCGTACAGCAAGGCGCCCAGCAGCGCCTGCTCGGCCTCGATGTTCGAGGGGACGTGCGGAATCGCGATGTCGTTGGACACGGTACGAAGGTCGAGCGCCGGAACGAGAGCCATAACGTGACGGATACATGAAGGGCCGCGTCACCGGCACTGCGACAAGGTCGCTTTCGGCGCCCATCCACACACACTTTGAGGCCTGTGGACGAAGCCCGGCGGTCGGCGGCGCGGGAGGGCTCCCACGCCGCCTCAGGGCCGCTACCAGTTGACGCTGACGCGCCCGTAGACGAACCGGCCGTTGAAGCCGAACGGCGAGAACGAGGTGTAGGGCGCCGCGCCGGTGGTGTTCAGGTTCGGCAGGACCTGGCGCGGGTAGGTGTCGAACAGATTGTCCGCGCCCACGGCCAGGGTGACCCGCTCGGCGATCGTGTAACGGCCCTCGAAGTCGACCACGCCGCGCGTGCCGGTGTGCACGTCCGCGCTGCCGTCGGCCAGCGTGCCGGGGGACAGGACGTCACCGTAGAAGGTGGTGCGCAGGGTGGCCCCGAAGGCGTCCTTCGACCACTCGCCCTGCAGGTTGGCCTTCCACTTGGGCGTGCCGTCCTCGAAGCGCAGCACCGCCTGGCGGGCGAACAGCGACACCGGGGTGGGCAGGATGGTCTGCTTGGTGCTGGGCGTACGGGTGACGTTGAAGTGGTTGTAGTTGCCCGCGGCGGTCAGGTCGAAGCGGCCGGCCTGGTCGTCGTGGATCACGTAATGGGCCACCACGTCGACGCCCTTGGTGTTGGTGTCGACGCCGTTCAGGAAGAAGCGGGCGGCCGACGCGCCCAGGGGCGAGAGCAGGTCGAAGAGGACCCGGGCGTTGGTGCCCGGGGCGGCCGTGGCGCTGCCGGTCAGGGTTTCGGACAGCACGATGCGGTCGTCGACCTTGATCTGGTAGGCGTCGATGGTCAGCTCGAAGCCCTCATGCCGAAAGACCGCGCCCAGGGCGTAGTTCTTGGACTTTTCCGGCCGCAGCGCCTCGCCGCCCAGCGCAAGGCCGACGGGGCTGACCGACGGATAGGTCCCGGTCTCGAACGGCACGCCGTTGACGAACAGGATGGCGGTGGAGGTGAAGTACTGCTGCTGCAGGCTGGGGGCGCGGAAGCCGCTCTCGGCCGAGGCGCGGAAGGCCAGCCAGTCGGTCGCCTCGAAGCGGGCCGACAGCTTGCCCGAGGTGTTCGAGCCGAAGTCCGAGTAGTGCTCCTGGCGGATGGCGGCCGAGGCCGTCAGGCGGTCCAGCAGCTTGCCTTCCAGGGCGATGTAGCCGCCGACGTTGGTGCGGTGCTTGTCGATTTCGTTGGACGGCGTGAAGCCCGAGAAGCCGCGCGAGCCCAGGGCGAGGGTGGTGAACGGGCCGCGGATGTAGGAGCCGGGCTCGCCGGCGCCGACCTTGTAGCCCTCGCGGCGCGCCTCGAGGCCGAAGGCCACGTTCAGCGGACCGGCCAGGCCGACGTCGAAGTCGCGGTTGAAGTCGGCGTTGCCGACCAGCTGGTCGTAGGTGAGCTTGCCGGCGTAGAACTCATGCGGCGACGTCGGGCCCAGCGACGGGTTCAGCGTGTTCTTCACGTCGTAGGTGATCTCGTTCCACCCGTAGCCGCCGGTGAAGTTGGAATGCCAGCCGGCGATCTCGCCCTTCAGGCCCAGGCCGCCCTGGGCGTCCTTGGAGTGGGTGTTGAGCAGCGGCAGGTAGCCGTCGGGGTAGACGGCCGGGATGTTCTGGGTCGCGTCGGTCGGCGTGCGGTAGGTGGCGGCGGTCTCGGCGTGTCGCTTCTGGGCGCCGGCCCAGGCGAACAGCTCGAAGTCGCCGATCGGCTTGCCCGCGTTGACGTAGAGGCTGCCGTCCTTGACGTCGCCGTCGCCGAACCGCGAGCGGACCTTCAGCGGGGTGATGCGCGGGTCGATGTCGGAGCGGTTGGTGTGGTTGCGGTCGCGGTACTCGGCCGAGATCGTCAGGAAGCCGTCGGAGCCCAGTTTCAGGCCCTGCCAGCCGTTGACGGTGACCGTGGCCCCGTCGCTCAGATGCTTGTCGCGGCCGTAGAAGCCGTCGAAATGGGTGGCGAACTGGCCGTAGGTGGCCGTGGCGCCGCCGCCGTGGTCGGCCTGGCGCAGCATCACGTTGATCACCCCGGCGATCGCGTCGGAGCCGTAGAGCGCCGAGGCGCCGTCGCGCAGCACCTCGATGCGGTCGATGGCGGTGGAGGGCAGGGCATTCAGGTCGACGGCGGCCGAGCCGCGGCCCACCGAGCCGTTCAGGTTCAGGAGCGCCGAGGTGTGGCCGCGGGTGCCGTTGATCAGCACCAGGGTCTGGTCGGGGCCCTGGCCGCGCAGAGTGGCCGGGCGGACGGCGTCGGTGCCGTCGGTGTTGGAGGGGCGCGGGAAGTCGATGGAGGGCACGGTGGCGGCCAGCGCAGAGGCCAGCTCGGTGGTGCCCTGGCGCTGCAGCGAGGCGGCGGTGATCACGTCGACCGGGGCCAGGCTTTCGAGGCGCGAGCGGCCCTCGGTGCGGGTGCCGGTGACGACGATCTCTTCGACGTCGCGAGGATCGGCGGCCTGGGCACAGGCGGCGCCCGCGTTGGCGAGCAGGGTCGCGGCAGACGCCGCGGCAAACAGAAGATGGCGATGAGACATAAGCACCCCTCGAGGACGGCCGGATGATCCCGGTCTTTGGCCCTGATGGGGGACTAGCTAGGGAGCGTCGCTTTTGACTGAAATGACAAAAGTGCAACACCCGCGTGGCAAACGGCGCGGGAGGGAGGTCCCGCGCCGCGCCGTGGCTCGCCGTTCTACCAGTGGTAGCCGATGCGGGCGTAGAGGAACCGGCCGTTGAAGCCGAATGGCGAGAAGCTGGTGAAGGCTTGCGGGCCGTTGGTGTTGACGGTGGTGGGCGTGGCGTTCGGGTACTCGTCGAACAGGTTGTCGACGCCCAGGGCCACGTCGATGCCGTACGGGGCCTTGTAGCGGGCTTCCAGGTCCACAACGACGTGGTCGCCGGCCTTGAAGTCCAGCGCCGGCGAATTGTTCGGGACCAGGACGTCGCCGTAGTAGGTGGCCTTCAGGGTGGCCCCGAAGTCCCGCCGCGACCAGTCGACGATGCCCACGTGCTTCTGGTCGGGCGTGGCCTCTTCGAAGATCAGGCGGTTGGCGCGGTCGAACAGGATCGGCGGCACGGGCAGGCCGGAGAGCACCGCGGTGGTCGGGATCCGGGTGACGTTCGTCGAGTTGAAGTTGGACGCCGCCGTCAGGTCGAAGCGGCCCAGCGCGGCGGTCTCGATATTGTAGCGGGCGACGATGTCGACGCCCTTGGTGGTGGTGTCGACGCCGTTGATGAAGAAGCGCGCGGCGCCGAGGCCGGAGCTGCCGGGCGGGTTGATCAGCCGGAAGATCGCCTGGGCGGTCGGTGACCCGCCGGGCGAGCCCTGGATGTTCTCCGAGAGCACGATGCGGTTGTCGATCTCGATCCGGTAGGCGTCCACGGTCAGTTCGAAGGCCCCGGTGTGGAAGACCGCGCCGAGCGAATAGTTGTGCGACTTCTCCGGCTCCAGCGGCTTGCCGCCCAGGGCCGTGGCGATCGGGCTGACCGACGGGAAGGTGCCCACTTCGACCGGGGTGTTCACGCCGTTGATCAGAATGAAGTTCGTCGAGGTGGCGGTGAAGTACTGCTGTTGCAGGGCCGGGGCCCGGAAGCCCGTGGAGACGGCGCCGCGCAGGGCGAAGGCGTCGGAGATCTCGTAGCGGGCGGCGATCTTGCCGGTGGTGTTGGAGCCGAAGTCGGAGAAGTGCTCGTAGCGGCCGGCCACGTCGACGTCGAAGCGGTCGGTGACCTGGGCGTCCAGGTCGACGTAGGCGGCGTAGGAGTGGCGGTTGCGGTCGACCTCGTTGCCGGGCTGGAAGCCGGGGAAGCCCTGGGCCCCCGCCGCCTTGCCGGCCGCGCCGCCGAACACATAGGAGGCCAGGTCGCCGCGGTGGATCTCGTAGCCCTCGTGGCGGTACTCGGTCCCGAACGCCAGGGTGGCCGGCTTGGCCAGGCCCAGGTTCAGCGGCCGGGTCACGTCGAGGCGCGCCACCCACTGGTCGTACTGCATGATCCCGGCGTCGAAGGTGGTCGGCGAGGCGGCGCCCAGCGAGGCGTTGAGGCTGTCGATGACGCCGTAGTGGACCTTGTCGTAGCCGTAGATGATCCCGGCATCGACGTGGAAGCCGGCGACCTCGCCGCGGGCGCCGCCGGCCACGGAGATGTCGTCGATGTCGGTGGTGATGCGCGGCAGGAAGCCGCCCGGATAGATCGCCGGCACGTTGTTGGGGTTGTTGGCGGGGCGCGGGTTGGCGGCGCTGTCGGTCTTGCGGTGCTGATAGCCGGCGAAGCCGTACAGCTGCCAGTCGGCGTTCAGCGGGAGGCCGCCGTTGGCGTAGATGGTCGCGTCCTCGGATTGCGGGTCGCCGAAGCGCGAGGTGATCTGCGGCTTGGCCAGGCGCGGGTCCAGGTCGCCCCGGCTGGTGGGATTGCGGAAGCGGTACTCGCCCGACAGCGTCAGGAAGCCCTCGGCGCCCAGCGGCAGGCCGACCCAGCCGGCGGCAGTGTTGGTGACGCCGTCCTTCTTGCGGTAGCCGTCGGGGATGCGGGCGGTCTCCACCTCGGTGTCGTAAACGCCGTAGGTGTAGCTGACGGCCCCGCCGGAGCGGGCCTCGCGCAGGCGCAGGTTCACGACCCCGGCGATGGCGTCGGACCCGTACTGGGCCGAGGCGCCGTCGCGCAGCACCTCGACGCGCTCGACGGCGACGGTGGGAATGGCGTTGAGGTCGACGGCGGCCGAGCCGCGGCCGATCGAGGTGTTCACGTTGACCAGCGCCGAGGCGTGGCGGCGCATGCCGTTCACCAGCACCAGCGTCTGGTCGGGCGCCAGGCCACGCAGGGCCGCCGGGCGTACGGAGTCGGTGCCGTCGGTGATGGCGGGCCGCGGGAAGTCCAGCGACGGGGCCAGGGCGGCCAGGGCCGAGGCCAGTTCGGTCGTTCCGGCCCGCTCCAGCGACTGGGCGCCGATCACGTCGACGGGGGCCAGGGACTGGAGGCGCGAGCGGCCCTCGGTGCGGGTGCCGGTGACGACGATCTCGTCGACCTGGGAGGAGGATGCGGCGTCGGTCTGAGCGCTGGCGGCGTCGGCCAGCAGGCCCGCCGCCGCGACGGCGGCGAGCAAAAGGGTTCGTCGGTGCATGGTTTCTTCTCCCCTGAGAGAGCGACGCCGTTCGGCGTTGCGTCTCAGTCCAGAGGAAGCAGACTGGCTATTCCGCCAGTCGCGGACCGCCGAGAGCCGAAAAGTGACAACTTGTTACGCGAAATAGGCGGGCGGCCTTCCAACGAAAACGGCGCGGGAGTGGACCCCCGCGCCGCATGTTCTCGTCGATGTGGCCGAAGCCTAGGCGTCGGCGGGACCGTACTCGTTGGCCAGCTGGCCGGCTCCGCCTTCCAGCAGATCCGCAGCCGCCTGTTCGTCGGCGACGCGATCTTCCTCGAACTGCGAGTTGATCACGTTCTCGCCGCGGGCCTGACGGTCCGCTTCGTCGGCGCTGCGCGCGATGTTGAGAGTGACGGTGACCGTCACCTCGGGGTGCAGGCGCACCTTCACGTCGTGCAGGCCGAGCGTCTTGATCGGCTTGTCCAGCACGACCATGGCGCGTTCGATCTTGCCGCCTTCGGCGTTGACGATCTCGGCCACGTCGCGACCGGCGACCGAGCCGTAGAGCTGGCCGCTCTCACCCGCCTGGCGGATGAGGACGTAGGACGTACCGTCCAGCTTTTCGCCGGCGGTTCCGGCCGCGGCCTTCGCCTTGTCGTTGCGGGCCTCGATCGCGACGCGTTCGACTTCGAAGCGCTTGCGGTTGGCGGCGTTGGCGCGGAGCGCCTTGGCGCGGGGCAGCAGGAAGTTGCGGGCGAACCCGTCCTTCACGTTGATCTCGTCGCCGAGACCGCCCCAGCCTTCCAGCCGTTCGAGCAGAATGACTTTCATCTGTGCCTCTCCCTTACTTCACGACGTAGGGGAGCAGCGCCAGGAAGCGGGCGCGCTTGATGGCCTTGGCCAGCTCGCGTTGCTTCTTGGCGGACACCGCGGTGATCCGCGACGGCACGATCTTGCCGCGCTCGGAGACGTAGCGCTGCAGGAGCTTCACGTCCTTGTAGTCGATCTTCGGGGCGTTGGCGCCGGAGAACGGGCACACCTTGCGGCGGCGGAAGAACGGACGGCGCTGGCCACCGGCGGCGGCGCCGGCGGCGGGGGCGGTGTCCTGAACGGAGGTTTCGTCGGTCATGAGATGAGCCTCCCTTTCCTAGAACTGAGGAGCGTCGTCGCGGCGTTCGCGGTCGCGATCGCGGCGGGCGAGGATCGGGGAGAGCTCAAGGTCGAGCTCGTCGACGCGCACGGTCATGTAGCGCAGCACGTCTTCGTTGATCGACAGCTGACGCTCCATCTCCTTCACGATGTCCGCCGGGGCGTCGATCGCGAGCAGGGAGTAGTGACCCTTGCGGTTCTTCTTGATCCGATAGGTGAGGTTGCGAAGGCCCCAGTACTCGATCTTGGCGACGTTGCCGCCGCCTTCTTCGATCAGGTGCTTCAGGGTGTCGTTGAGGGCTTCGGCCTGTTGCGGCGAGATATCCTGCCGCGAGATGACAACGTGCTCGTAGAGCGCCATGCGTTCCTTCTTCCGTTGTGGAAGGCGGCGCGGCCGGCAAGCGGAAGTCCGCCGGCTACGATGGATCCCAGGCCGCGAACAATTTCGCGAGGGACCGCCTTCCGTTGAAGAGGCGCGCTAGTAGGGGAAAAGCCGAGCGCGGGCAAGGGTTTTCGGGTCAACACCCAAGCCGCGAAACGTCATGGCCGGGCTTGGCCCGGCCACCCAGACGCGCTGGCGATGCTGGAAGACCTTGGGCGGCGCCGATCCCGTGCCTGGACCGTCGGTGTTTCTGGGTGCCCGGGACAAGCCCGGGGATGACGTATGGGAGAGGCTACTTCTTCGCGTTGTAAGCCTTCACCGCGGCCAGGGTCTGGTTGACGTGGTCGCTGGGGTCCATCTTGGAATAGGCGTGCAGGACCTGGCCGTTCGGCGCGATCACATAGGAGGTGCGGTCCGACCAGTCGGGCTTCACGACCAGCACGCTGTCGTACTGCCGGGCGATCTTGGCCCCCGGGTCGGCGGCCACGGCGAACTTGCCGCCGCAGTGTTCGGTCTCCTTGGAGAAGGCGGCCAGTTCCTTGACGTTGCCGGCGGTGATGCCGATCACCGTGGTCTTCTCGGCCTTGAACTTGTCGATCGCCTCCGAGAACAGGTGGGCCTCGAGGTTGCAGCCCGAGGTGTGCGCCGCCGGGAAGAAGTAGAGCACCACCGGCCCCTTCTTCAGCGCGTCCGCCAGCGACAGGGTCACAGGATCGCCGGCCAGGAAGCCCGGCGCGGTGAACACCGGGGCCTTGTCGCCGGGCTTCAGCGCGGCCGAGGCCGGCGCGGCCAGGAGGGCGGCGGCCGCCGCGGCAAGGATGAGACGCTTCATGGGGAAAATCCTTCCGGGAGGCCTTCGAAAGCAGCGCAGTTGAATACCGCGGCTTCGGATAGTGCAAGGCGGATCAGTTGTAGTCGATGCTGACGCTCAGCACCCCGGTGTAGACGCCGGTGGGCGTGGCGCTGTTGATGGTGAAACTGCCGCCGACGGTGAAGCTGTAGGTCCCCGGGTTGCCGAGTGTGCCGCTGAGTTTCGGGACGGTGTTGCCCGCGACGGTGATGTCGACGACCAATGTGCCGGGCCCGGTCAGGGTGAGTTTGGTCGGGATGGTCAGGGAGAAGCTCTGGCCGCCCTCGCCGCTGGCGGTGAAGGCGCCGCGGGTGGGCGCCGGGGTCGGATAGCCGAAGCCGGAGCCAGAGACGGTGCGCGCGCCGCTGCCGGGATTGAGCGTGACCTTGCTGTCGCCCGAGGCTGGCAGCTGGATGCGGCCGAAGTTGAGGTCGCCGGTCTTTTCGATGGCGATGGGGTGGAAGGCGCGGACCGCGCCGCTGCAGGCGGCCCACGTGGCGGCCGCCGGTCTTTCCCAGGCCGCGGGGGGGCACCCCCCGCCCCGCCCCGCTGCCGGTTTCGGCGGCCACCTGCAGGCCGGCCGCGTCGAGGACGTTGACGTAGAAGCTGTTCTCACCCCCGCCCGAGGGCAGTCCGGAGTCGTCGCCCGCCACCGTGAAGTCGGCGCCGACGAAGAAGGTCTTGGCGCTGTTGTCGCCAGGCGGCGCGAGCTGGAAGGCGACCGGATTGGTCCCCGTCGGCGGCGCGGCGAGGCCGGCGGTGCCCATGGCGATGGTGAACAGGTTGAGCGCCCTCGCACGGCCGGTGACCGCGCCGATCGCGCCGATGCGGATCGGAACGGGCTTGGTCGTGCAGTCGGTGTCGCTGGGGCGCGACGGCTTGCAGGTGATCGTCACCTTGGCGTTCGCCGCGGACACGCTGACCCGGCGCCCGGTCCCGCTCTGGACGCTCACCGCGCCGCTGGACGGGTTGATGCGCAGGACAGTGTCACCGCTCGTCGCCGCGGCGACCGACTGCAGGTCCATGCCGGGGCCGATCTTGATCGTGTAGTCCGCGGCCCGCGCCGCCGGTGCGGCCAGGAGGAGGGCGGCGATCGCCAGGAGAAGGGCGCGCGCCATCTCAGTTCCCTCCGTCGGACTTGGCCACGGTCGTCTGCGGCTCTGCGGGCAGGAAGCGGACCTGCACGACCACATCGGGCGCGAAGTCGCCGCCGCCCTTGATGGTCACGTCCGGCTCCTGCAGCAGGCGCATGCGCAGCTTCTCCGCCTGTCGGGGGTCGAGCTGGACGTGGTAGCGGCCAATCGGCACGGCGTCGAACATCGCCGAGCCGTCGAACTCGGTCACCGCCTGCACCGGCGCGCCCTGCAGCGGCGCCAGTTGCACGCGCACTGCCGACAGCCCGACCCGCTTGCCGTCCTCGCGCAGCAGCTCGACCTTGATCATCACCCCGCCGGTCGGGCGCATCGGATAGTCGACGCGGGTCACGCTGCCGGGGCGCGGGTGCAGCTCCAGCCGCGACGGGGGCGTCGAGACGGAGGCGTCCTCGACCTTCTCCAGGCTGACGTCCATGTGCGCCGTCGGACCGGAGCCCAGGCCGGTGACCAGCAGGCGGCCGTCCTTGCCGGTGACCAGGCCGCGCTGGACGCCGCCCTCCAGGCCGACGTTAGGGGCGGCCGGCTCGCTGGCCTGGCGGATGCCGTCGCCGTTCTCGTCGAGGAAGGCGTTGAACAGCACGGAGCCGCCGGAGCCCGGGCCGGTTCGCGTTATGCCATAGCGGTTGCGGCCCGGGTCCCAGCCGAGGCCGAAGCTCCACTGGGCGGCGACGCGCCAGTCCTCGTCGGCGTTGTCGTATTCGCCGGTCAGGGCCAGATCGCCGTACGGGGTGGCGTAGATGCTGGACACCGTGGCGTTCCAGTCGCCCAGCCGGTCCAGCGGCTGGCCGAGGCCGAAGCGCAGGGACCAGGTTTCGGACAGCCGGCGGTCGACGGTCAGGGCCAGGAAGCGGGCCTTGATGTCGGGCAGGATCTGGTAGTCGAGCGTCGTGCGGATCTGCCACTTGTAGCTGCGGTAGGTGGAGGCGGCGAGGTAGCCGGTCAGCTTCTCGGTGGGGCTCGCGGGCTTGTAGGCCTGCCGATTGTACTCCCAGCCGGCCGACCACAGCACCTGCCCCAGGCTGGTGGAGGCGCGCCACGCGGCGAGGGTGTCGCTGGAGCCGCCCGCGTACTCGTTGTGGATCGCGCGCAGGGAGACCGGCACGATGCGCCCGCGCAGGTTCAGGCTGGAATCCAGCGTCAGCTCGGTGCGGTGCTCCAGGTCCAGCTTCGAGTTGAAGCCCAGGTTGTTCTCGTCGGTGAAGCCATGGCGATACTCGGCCTGGCGCAGGACCGCCGACAACGGCCCGAACTGGCCCGCCACGCCCAGCGACAGGCCGCCGCCGCGCCGCCCGTCCCAGGCGCCGTCCATCTGAGTAGCCAGGCCCCAGAGCGAGGTGCGCGCGCCCACCGTGTAGAGGCCCAGCCGGCCGCCGCCGATCTGCGGGATGCGCGCCGCGCCGGCGGTGAGACTGAACAGGTCGGTGACGCCGATGTTCATGGAGGCCACCACGCGGGTCCCGCTGGGGGCGAACAGGCCGGTATCGCCGAGCGTGGTCTGGTGCAGGTTGCGGATGCGGAAGACCGGCTGGTCCTGGTCGACGACGCCGAAGGCGAACTGGACCTCGCCGGGCTTCAGGAGATTGGCGCCGACGTTGACGACCTGGACCTCCTCGTTGCGCTCGCCGCGCGGGCCGTAGGTGACGAGGCGCAGGACGTTGACGCCGGGCGACAGCGGGACGCCCAGGAACTCGAAGCGGCCGTTGATCGCCTGGTTGGTGCTGCCCTTCAGGACGTCGTTCGCATAGAGCTCGACGTCGTAGCCCGGCGGCAGGTCGCCGCGCAGGTCGATGTGGTTGAAGACGTTGGTCTGCTCCAGCGGCGCGGTCGACATCGAGAAGCCGCGGCCGGCCACGGTGCGCGCACCCATCGAGAGGCCGGGGGTGAAGGTGTCGCCCAGGCTGACCTCGCGGGCGTGGAACGCGCCCAGCAGGTTGCCCTCCAGCGAGCGGCGCTGGAGCAGGACCCGGGCGTTGGCGGCGCGGCCCACCTCGTCCGAGCCCAGGTAGCCCTGGAAGTTGCTCCACAGCAGGTCGCCGGCCACCCGCAGGTCGTAGCGGAAGTCGCGGTTGCGCCGGCCGGACTCGAAGCCGCCGTCCAGCACCACGTCGACGCCGGGCGGGCTGAAGAAGGCGTAGGGCTGGGCGATGCGCAGCGGCGCCTCCTCGGCCACGCCCACGGCCGAGCCGTCCGGGCGTTGGGCGATGCGCTGGAGCCGGGCCTGGATCGGGAACTTCTCGACGGCGTGCAGGCGCAGCGCCAGGTCGTCGGTGGCCACCTCGATGCTGAGCGGCAGCAGGCGGCGGACGGCCGACACGCGCATGTAGATCTCGGTGGGCGTGACGACGGCGTCCTGCGGGCGCAGGCGGATCTCGGCGGGGCCTACCCGGGCCACGCCTGACTTCAGCTCGACCAGCAGCGAGCGGCGCGCCTCGCCCAGCCGGCCCACGATCCGGCCCTCGGCCGGCGCGACGTCGATGTCGGCCTCCAGCAGGCGGGCCAGCTCGCTGACCGGCACGTAGGGGTCCTCCGGCGCGCCATAGGCGCCGAGGCTTTCCGACAGGGTCAGGTCGTCGAGCTGGACGGACAGCAGAAGCAGGGTCGCCGGATCCAGGGCGGCCGGGTCGGCAGGGCGATCGGCAATCTTAGGTGGTGATGCAGGACCAGGAGAACTTGGGGATGCGGCCTGCGCGGGCGCGTGCGCCGTGATGGCGAGCGCTGCGGTCGCAAGCGGTCCCAGCCATCTAGAGCGTGGCTTTCGCAAGGACCTTCCCCGGTGACGTGTCGTCGTCCGTGAAGGTCACCTCCAGCTTCTCGCCGGCGGCGGGCGCGCGGCTGAGCGGGATCCGGACAACACGCCGCCCGATCTCCGGATAAACGCCGACGCCGCGCGCCAGCCCCAATGGCTCGGCGCCCTTCCGGGCGCCCACCACATGCACTTCGAAATTGCCGTAGGCCGAACTGGCCCCGCCGCGGACCAGCTCCAGGCTGAGCACCGGCGTGCGTTTCGCCGCGCCGCGGCTGTCGGCCGCGACGTCGACATAGTCCAGCTTCGCGTCCTCGAGCGTGGCGCGGACGTCCGGCTCGGCGGGGCGCACGATCACCGGGATCGACAGGCCGTAGACGGCGGTGATCTGGAAGCGCAGCTCGCTGGCCCCGCCGGTGGCGGCGGCCGCCTCGGCGGTGGTGCCGGTGTCGCGCGGCGGGATGGTGGTGACCGTCAGGTGGCTGCGGTGCTCGCCGGCGGCGGCCTCGGGCAGGGTGGCCAGCCGCACGCGCACGGTCTGGGGGCGGCCGGGCTCCAGGGTGGCGCGGCGCGGCGAGAGCTGCAGCAGGTCCCGGGCGGATTTCAGCTGGGCGGAGGCGGCCTTGCCGTCGTCGCGCTTGTCGGCGTCGTCCAGGCCGAAGATCTGGCCGTCGGGCAGCATCACCCGGTCGACCAGGCCGATGTCGACGGTGACCGGCTGGGTCCCCTGGTTCAGCAGCACCACCGCGCCGGTGCGGCGCTTGCCGTCGAGCGTCAGGCGCTTGGGCGTGATGTTGAGGAAGGCGCTGACCGACGCGCCGGCGGCGGGCGCGGGCTGCGCCCAGGCCGGAACCGCGCCCGCGCCACAGGCCAGGGCGGCCAGGAACAGGAACCCGGCGCGCATCAGTTGTACTGGACCACGACCACGAGGGTCTGCGGGGCCGGCAGGCCGGGCGCGTCGGGCGCGCGGATCAGGCCGCGGGCCACGTCGATGCTGGCGGCCTTGCCGCCCAGCAGTTCGCCGCCGGCGATGGTGCGCGGCGTGACGGGCCGCAGCGTGGCGTCGCCGCCGGTGCGGATGATCAGGGATTCGGGCTCGCCCGTGGTCACCTCGAAGGCGCCCGGCGCGGTGACCGGCGCGCCCGTATCGTCCTCGCGGCGGATGATGAGCCGGGCGTTGCCCGGGATCAGCAGGCCCATCCCCAGGGCCGGCATCGTGCCTATGAAGGTCGCGCCCTGGACGCCGCCCTGCACGCTGGGCTGGGCCAGCCACCAGGCCACCTGGAACGCCGTCGGGTCGACAATCGCGGCGTGGGCCTGCGCCACCGCGACCTCGGCCGCGGCGCACGGCGAGGCCGCCGCGACCGCAATCGCGACGGCGAGACTTCCGATAATGGACGCGGCGCGTGTCATGGCCGGTGATGCTGGCGCGCCGGGCCGGGGACGGGTGCGTCCCGACCGCGCGGCGCGGCGGTTGTCAGTTGAAGTTGACGGTCAGGCTGAGGGTGCCGTTGTACGTGCTCACCGCCGTCGTCGAGCTGATGTCGAAGTGGCCCCCGATGTAGAGGTCGTCCGTGCCCGAGGCCGGCAGGGTGAGCAGCGTACCGCTGGCGGCCACCGGGCTTTCCGCGCCGATTGCGCTCAGGTTGCCCGTCGCGCCAGTGAAGCTGAGGCTGTTGGTGGTGATCGAATAGGTCTGACCGTTGGTGCCGATCAGGTGGAAGGCGGCCGCGTGGGCCAGGCCGCCGGTGGGCACGAAGGCGCTGCCGGTGACGGTCGGCGTGGCCGTGCCGCTGGCGGCGGAGGCAAGGGTCACGGTGCTGGAGCCCGCGGTCGGCTTGGCGATCGTGCCGAACTCCAGGTCGCGGGTCGCGGTGAGCGCGGCCGGCGCGACGATATTGACCTGGGCGGTGGTGTTGGCGGTGGCCGGCGCGGCGTTGGCCGCGGACGTGGCGGCGAGCCCGGCCGCCGCGGCGGCGAGGGCGATTCGAAGCTTCATGGTCAGCACCCCTTGCGTAACTGGCTCGTACGATGCCGGTACTTGATCGTGACTTGCGCCCCCGTTGCCCGCTGAATATTCCCCTGAGGGGCGAAAATAAAACAGAACGGCGGCCTAGGGTTGCAGGTCTCGATTTTACCTTTCATTAGCCAACTTCGGCTCTAAAACTGCGTTCTCCGACTGTCAAGTTGACGACCGCTTGTGTAGAGCGGCCGCAATCTTCAGCGGGATTTACTTCCGGTTGTCGAGTGCTCGGGTCTCAAGATCGTGTTGTGCTGTCGCAGGGCGGCGCGCCGTGCATGACAAGTCGAAGGTCCAGGGTGCGGCTTTGGGCGGCGAATGCCGTGCAAGTCCTTGGCGGAACGCTCTGGCGCAGGGGCTTCACTGACCGCCGGCGCCGTTCTCCTGGCGGAGGGGAGGCTTCGATTTCGCCGCACTTCACGCGTGTGTGGTGTTCGCCCGCGAAGTGAGTTGTGGGCGCCTCGCCGGCCTCGGTGTGCGACGATCCGCCCCTGTGGATGGAGGCCTTCGCGGCGCGTCCGGACTTCGGTGTAGACTGAAGGCCGTTGGCGCGCCGAGGCGTGGCGCGCACTGGGGGACGCATGGCCGCGGACGGCGGTTGGCCGAACGGGTTGGCTCCGGAAGAGCCCGGCGGCGCACGCAGCCCGCGCGCGGCGGCGCAACTGCGCGGCGTGCTCAGCGATTTGCAGCGGCGCCTGAGCCTGCCCGGGTCCGAGGCGCTGCCGCCTCACGCCGCGGCGGCCCTGGCCGAGACGCTGGACGCCCTGGCCCGCCGCCTGGAGCGGGGCGAAGCGGCGGCGGCCGGGCGTGACGAGGCCCTGGGCACGATGTTGCAGGCGCTGGTCCGGCGCCTGGACGCGCAGGCCGAACGGCAGGCGGGGCTGGAGCACAGGTTCGCCGCCGGCGAGGCGCGGATCCAGGCGCGGCTGGAGGGCGCGCTGGCCGAGTTGGCCGCGGTGCGGGCGACGCAGGCCGAACCCGATCCGGCGCCCATCCGGCTGGTGCTGGCCGCCGCCGCCCTGGCCGCGGCGCTGAGCGTCATGGGCGCCGGGGCGATCCTGCTGGCGCAGCCACAGGTCATCACCCGGCCGCTCGCGAGCCTGCGCGACCTCGCCACGCCGAACCTTGGTCTGCGGCCCAGCCTGCGGCCGCAGCCGCCCGCCCCGCGGGGACTCGCGGCCGCCCAGGCGTCGGCGCTACCGGTCACACCCCCATCGCCCGCGTCGTCGCGCGAGACCTACGAGACAGTCGCCGCGGCGCTGGAGCGCGGGGAGCCGACCGCCCTGCCGCGCCTGACGGGCCTGGCCCAAGCGGGGAACGCGCCGGCGCAACGGGCCCTGGCCGGGCTGTACGAGGCCGGCGGGGCCGGGCTGCCGCGCGACCTGGCCGCCGCGCGGCAGTGGACGAGGGCCGCGGCCGACGGCGGCGACCGCGTGGCGATGTACAACCTGGGCCTCTTCCTCAGCGAGGGCGCGGGCGGCGGGCGCGACTATGGCGAGGCGGCGGCCTGGTTCCGGCGCGCGGCCGACCGCGGCGTCGTGGACGCGCAGTACAACCTGGCCCTGCTCTACGAGGCGGGGCGCGGCGTTGAGAAGAACCTGCGCGAGGCCTACCGCTGGTTCGCTGTCGCCGCCAACGCCGGCGACGCCGCCGCGCGCGAGAAGCAGGTGGAGGTCGAGGCGCGGCTGAAGGCCGGCGAGCGTTCGGGCCTGGACCGGGAGGTCTCGGGCTTCCGGCCGGGGGCGGCGACACCTGCCGACCTCGCCGCGGTCATCCCGCCCGCCGAGACCCTGGCCGAGACCCAGGCGCTGCTTGCGCGCAAGGGCTACTATGTCGGTCCCGTCGATGGGGTGGCGTCCGCGGCGTTCCGCTCGGCCGCGGCCGCCTACCTGCGCGATCACCCGGAAGCCGCGCCCACGCCCTGATGTGCGGCGATATGGTTTCCGCGGTGTTTACCCGCTGGAAGCCGTTTGCCGTCAGAGGGATCGCTTTCTCGCCCGCGCGTCGGGCTCGGGGGCGCACATGGCGGACGGCGGCGGCTGGCAGAACGGGACGGACACGGCTCTGGCGCGCGAGCGCTTCCAGGCCGTGCTCGCGGAATTCGCCGAGCGGCTGAACGCACCGCAGCCGATGCGGCGCGACACCGCGGTGGCCCTGGTCGAGCAGATGGAACGGCTGGGCCGGCGCATGGCCGCCGAGCACGACGCCGCCCTGGGCCGCGTCGCCGAGTTGGACTCGGCGCTGGCCGCGCTGAGCGCTCGCCTGGAGCAACAGGCCACACGCGATGCGCAGCACGCCCGGCAGGTGGAGCAGCTGCTGGCCGACCTGACCGAAGCGCGCGCCGCCAAGCGGCCGCTGATGGACGCCCGCGCCGTCCGCGCGATCCTGGCCGCCGTCGCAGCCTGTGCGGCGCTTTGCGGCGCCGGGGCCGGCGTCCTGACGCTGAGCCGTTCGTTGTCGCCCAAGCCCGTGCCGGTCCCGCCGGCTAGCGTGACGGAAGATGTCTCCTCTGCGGATGTCGCGCTGGCCGAGACTGCCGGCCCGGTCCCGCCTCCGATCACCACCACAACCGCGGCGCCCGTCGCGCCGCCGGCCGCGAAGGTCGCGGTCTCGCCGCCTCGCGAGACCTACGCCGCGGTCGCCGAGGCGGTGACGCGCGGCGAGGCGACGGCCATGGCGCGCCTGACGGGCCTGGCGAAGGCGGGCGACGCCAAGGCGCAGCTTCGCTTGGCCCAGGTCTATGAGACGGGCGCCCTGGGGCTGCCCCGCGACCTGGCGGCGGCGCGTTTCTGGACCCTGCGGGCGGCGGCCGGCGGCGAGACCGTGGCGATGTACAACGCCGCCCAGTTCCTCATGGAGGGCGACGGTGGTCCGCAGGACCTGCCCAACGCGGCCGTGTGGTTCCGGCGCGCGGCCGAGCGCGGCGTCGTCGATGCCCAGTTCAACTACGGCCTGATGCTCGACCTCGGCCGTGGCGTGAAGCGCGATCCCCGCGAGGCGCTGAAGTGGTATGCGCGCGCTGCCAAGGCCGGCGACACATCCGCGGCCCAACGGCAGGCCGAACTGGAGCGCGACGTATCGCCCGAGCGTGCGGTGGCGGCTCCGGCGCCGGCTCCGGGCGCCAAGGCCGAGGCCGCGTCGCCGGCGACACCTCCCGACACCGGCGTGACAGGCGCGTCGGTAGGCGAGACCCAGGCCTTCCTGGCGCGGAAGGGCTACTACATCGGGCCTGTCGACGGCGTGGTCTCCCCGGCGCTGCAGGCCGCGGCGGCGGCCTACATGCGCGACCGGCCGATCGCCACGGCGCGCTGAAGCCTAGCCGTTCGGCTGCACCAGGATCTTCACGTGCGCCTCCGGGTCGCCGAGCGCCGTGAAGGCGCCGGCGACGCCGTCCAGCCCCACCGTGCCGGTGACCAGGCCGGAGACGTCGATGACGCCTTCGGACAGCTGGCGCAGGGTCATGGCGAACTCCTCGGGCGAGTAGCCGAACACGAAGGTGAGCTCGATCTCCTTGGTGATGGCGATCGACGGCTCGATGCGGTCGGTCTCCATGCAGACGCCGGCCACCACGATGTGGGCGCCGGCCGGCGCGGCCTCGATCAGGCCCTGCAGCACGCCGGGCGAGCCGACGCATTCGAAGATCACCGGCTGGGCGATGGCGTTGCCCATCATCCGCATCATCGACTGGGCGGCGCGGGTCTTGGGCACGCCCAGGGCTTCCCAGCGGTCGTGCGGGCTATCCGTGGCCGGATCGATCACGATGTCGGCGCCCAGCTTCTCGGCGGCGGCGCGGCGGCGGGGCGAGAAGTCGGCGGCGATCACCGGCCCGTAGCCCTGGGCCTTCAGGGCGGCGATGACCGCCAGGCCCACCGGACCGCAGCCGACGACCAGCGACACCGACTTGGGCTCCAGCCGCGCCTTGGCGACCGCGTGCGCGCCGACGGCGAAGGGCTCGGTCAGCGCCGCCTTGTCGGTGGGGAGGCCGTTCGGGACCGCCAGGATCAGGGCCTCCGACAGCAGCATCCGCTCGGCGAAGCCGCCCGGCAGGCGATTGGAGAAGCCCAGGGCCTCGACGCCCGCGCCATGCATGGTGATCGGCACGCTGACCACGCGGGTTCCGGCCTTCAGCGCCTTGGCCGAGCCGGGGCCGTGGTCGAGGATCTCGGCGCAGAATTCGTGGCCGAAGACGATGTCGGCGGCGGGATCGAACCCGCTGTCCGGCGCGCCGCCGCGCTTCGACAGGTCGATCATGTGCTCCATGTGGTGCAGCGCGTGCAGGTCCGAACCGCAGATGCCGCAGGCGAGCGTCTTCACCAGCACCTGGCCCTCGCTAGGGGTGAGCTCGGCGATCTCGTCGCACACCAGGCGTTTGTCGCGTCGGATGACGGCTCTCATGCGTTTTCCCTTTGGATTCGTGTCTGCTTGTCGCCGAAGGTTCTATCCCCTAACCCTCGCGCCTCGGAATCAACAGGGAGCTCGCGCAGATGAGCCTCGCCTTCCTCTTTCCCGGCCAGGGCAGCCAGGCCGTCGGCATGGGCCAGGACCTGGCTAAAGCCTTCAGTGCGGCGCGCGAGGTGTTCCAGGAAGTCGACGACGCCCTGGGCCAGAAGCTGGCCAAGCTGATGAAGGACGGGCCCGAGGACCAGCTGACGCTGACCGAGAACGCCCAGCCGGCGCTGATGGCGGTGAGCGTCGCGGTGATGCGGACCCTGGAGAAGGAGTTCGGCGTCGGGATCGAGAAGGCCGCCTTCGTGGCCGGCCACAGCCTGGGGGAATACTCGGCCTTGGCGGCGGCCGGGGCCATCACCCTGGCGGACACCGCGCGCCTCCTGAAGCTGCGCGGGCAGGCCATGCAGCGCGCCGTGCCGGTGGGGGCAGGGGCCATGGCCTCGTTGATCGGCCCCAAGGCCGACGTCGCGCTGGCGGAAGAGGCGGCGAAGGCCGGCTCGGCCGTGGGCGTCTGCGTGGTGGCCAACGACAACAACGCCGGCAACGTGGTGATCTCGGGCGAGAAAACCGCCGTGGACGCGGCGATCGAGAAGGCCAAGGAACTGGGCGCGCGGGCGATCCTGCTGAACGTGTCGGCACCCTTCCACTGCCCGCTGATGCAGCCGGCCGCCGACGAAATGGCGGAAGCGCTGGCGCGCGCGACCATCGTCAGCCCCCGCGCGCCGCTGGTGGCCAACGTCATCGCCCAGCCGACCAACGACCCGGAGGCCATCCGCCGGATGCTGGTGGAGCAGGTGACCGGCCGCGTGCGCTGGCGCGAGAGCATGCTGTGGATGGCCGAGACCGGCGGCGTGACCCGTTTCGCCGAGGCCGGCGCCGGCAAGGTGCTGTCCGGCATGGCCAAGCGCATCGCGCCCGACGCGGAGGCCACGCCGCTGAACGGCCCCGCCGATCTCGAAGCCTTCGCCAAGTCGCTCTGAGGAGGGGACGGTATGTTCGACCTGACCGGCAAGACCGCCCTCGTCACCGGCGCGACCGGCGGCATCGGCGCCGAAATCGCAAAGACCCTGCACCGCCAGGGCGCCCACGTGGTGCTGAGTGGCACCCGCGAGGCGGTGCTGCAGGACCT
>CBHTUE010000054.1:0-23248 GCA_966096115.1 uncultured Phenylobacterium sp. | reverse complement strand
GTGGGCCGTTTGCGCCGGGCCAGCATGTTCAGCGCCTCGACGCCGGCGCTGAAGGCCATGGCGGCGTAGATGTAGCCCTTGGGCACGTGCATGCCGAAGCCGTCGGCGATCAGCACCGCGCCGATCATCAGCAGGAAGCCCAGGGCCAGCATCACGACGGTCGGGTTCTTGTTGATGAATTCGGCCAGCGGATCGGCGGCCAGCATCATCACGCCCACGGCGATAATCACCGCGGCCATCATGATCGCCAGTTCGTCGGTCATCCCCACCGCGGTCAGGATCGAGTCCACCGAGAAGACGATATCCAGCAGGATGATCTGCACCACGGCGGCGGCCAGGGTGCCAGCCGCGCGGGCCTTGGTGTTCATGACGCCTTCGGTCGGGTGAGGATCGACCTTCTCGTGGATCTCGGTGGTGGCCTTCCAGATCAGGAAGGCGCCGCCGGCGATCAGGATCAGGTCGCGCCAGGAAAAGGTCAGCTCAAAGATCGGCGCGCCGTGTTCGCCCGGCGGTCCCTGCCACGGCAGCGCGAATACCGGCTTGGTCAGGCTGACGATGAAGGCCAGGGTCGACAGCAGGCCCAAGCGCATGATCAGCGCCAGCGAGATGCCGATGCGCCGCGCGGGCGTGCGCTGGTGCTCCGGCAGCTTGTTCGACAGGATCGAGATGAAGACCAGATTGTCGATCCCGAGCACCACCTCCATCACCACGAGCGTCACGAGGGCGGCCCAGGCGGCCGGATCGGCGGCGAGGGCGGCGAGCGCGGCGGGGTCCATTCAGTTCTCCAAGAGGGCGTTCCCCTATCTAGGAAGCCGGAGGCTCCTGGCCAGTCCCCCGCCTATTTTCCAGTCATGCTTGTTTTTTCGGCGCCCATCTGGCCGCTCTCGGGTTTGTGAAGGGGAATTTCTCGTCTTAAGCGAATTTCGCCGAACACCCGACGGTTGGCCGCGAGCTCTTGTTTCGGATTGTTGCTGCCATGTGAAGCTGCCCAAATCATAGATTACAATCGGTTAACAGGCAGTCTAGTGGATAGACTTTTAGAGCTCAATTACAGGATCGTTGGGGGATGTTCCGGAATAATTTTCTTCGATCCGGTAATGTGACCGTGTAAATCGAAATCGGATACCAGGAATTTGAACGCGCGTTCGGCGGCATGCCTGAGCGGGGCTGTGGATAATTCACCAGCGACCGGGCGTCGCACGGCGTAAACCCTCTTTTCATTCAAGGCGGATACGGTTAGCCCTTCGCTCGGGAAGTCGGGGAGTCACCGATAGCATGCGCAAACGGACGCGGGCCCTTCTGGGGTCCCTCGCCGCCGCGGCCTTCGTGGCCTTCGCGCCAACCGGCGCGAGTGCGGACACCTATTGGCAGTGCGTTCCCTTCGCGCGCCTGATTTCCGGCATCCAGATCTTCGGCGACGCCTGGACCTGGTGGCAGCAGGCCGCCGGCCGTTACGAAACCGGCTTCACGCCCAAGGCCGGCGCGGTGCTGTGCTTCAAGCCGACCGCCCGCATGCGCCTGGGCCACGTGGCCGTGGTCAGCCAGGTGCTGACCGACCGCGTCGTGCAGATCACCCACGCCAACTGGAGCCCGATCGAGGGCTCGCGCGGCAAGGTGGAGCAGGACGTCACCGTCATCGACGTCTCGACCGCCGGCGACTGGAGCCAGGTGAAGGTCTGGTACGACCCCAACCGCGACCTGGGCGGCTCGACCTACGCCACCCACGGCTTCATCTATCCCGACTCGGCCGCGCGGCAGATGGCCGACTCCGGCGTCTCGCGTGTTCAGAACGGCGCCATCGCCATGGCCCAGTCCGCCGCCTCGCGGATGGCCACGGCCGTGCAGCCCGGCCAGGGCCCGCTCAGCCTGCTGAGCCAGGCCGCCGACTCGACCGACCGGATCGCGGCCCTGATCGCTGCCGCCACCGGCGGGAACGACAAGAGCAAGTAAGCCGCGGTTGACGCGTTCCCCGGCGCAGCCGAACAAGCTGCGTGAGGAGGCCTGCGTCCATGCTGAACGTCCTTCGACGCGGCCAGGCCGCCTGCCAGACCGAGACGCCGGGCCCGGGCTGGCGACTCGACGACGACGTCCTCTGGGTCGACCTGATCAAGCCCACCCGCGAGGAGGAGCTGGTCGTAGAGGAGGCGCTGGGCCTGCAATTGCCGACCATCCAGGAGATGGAAGCCCTCGAGCCCTCGAGCCGGCTCTACCAGGAGGGCGGCGCCACCTTCATGACCGCCACCCTCTTGGCGCGTGGCGACCAGCCCACGCCGGTCGCCACGCCGGCCACGTTCGTGCTGACCAAGGGGCGGCTGGTGACCCTGCGCTACGAAGACCTGAAGGCCTTCAGCGTCTTCCAGAGCCGCGCGCCACAGAGCGGCACGGCCAGCGGCTCGGCGGCGCTGCTGGGCCTGCTGGACGCCATCGTCGAACGCCTGGCCCAGGTGCTGGACACCACCAGCGACCGGGTGGAGGAGGCCTCCCAGGCGATCTTCAAGCGCCCGGACGGCGGTGATTTCCGCCCCCTGCTGACCGGCCTGGCCCAGGCCCAGTCGGTGACCGCGCTGACCCGCACCAGCCTGGTCAGCCTGGGCCGCATGCTGAGCTTTGCGTCGTTGGCCGCGGAGATCGAGAGCGACAAGGAGTGCCGGGCGCACCTGAAGAGCCTGCAGCGCGACGCCCAGTCGCTCACCGACCACGCCGACCACCAGTCCAGCCACGTGGCCTTCCTGCTGGACGCGGCCCTGGGCCTGATCAACATCGAGCAGAACGGGATCATCAAGTTCTTCTCGGTGGTGGCGGTGGTGTTCATGCCGCCCACCCTGATCGCCTCGATCTACGGGATGAACTTCGACATCCTCCCCGAGCTGCACTTCAAGCTGGGCTACCCCATGGCCCTGGTCGCGATGCTGTTCGCCGCGATCCTTCCCTATGTGTGGTTCAAGCGGCGCGGGTGGCTCTAAGGGGGTAGAGGCCGCAACCCTGGGTGCAAAATGTCTGGTTAAGGATGCCGGGCAACTCATCCTTAAAGGCGTTTGCGGCATGGTGAACGCGAGGCCCCATGTCCACCGTACCCCAACAACATCACCTGGCGGTCGACGCCCACACGCTGCGCGAGGCGCTCGACGCCCACCAGCGCTACCTGGCGGGGCGCTCGGGCGGTCGGCGGCTGAACCTCACCTACGCGGACCTCGCCAACACCTCGCTGGAAGGCGTGGACCTGCGCGACGCCGACCTGACCGGCGCCAAGCTGATGGGCGCGACGCTCGCCCGCTCCAACCTTTCCCGCGCGATCCTGTTCGGCGCCGACCTGCGCGAAGCCGACATGCGCCACGTGAACCTGAAGCGCGCCGACCTGCGCGGCGCCTGCATGCGCGGGGCGAACCTGGCCGGCGCCGAGCTGGCCGGCTGCGACCTGCGTGAGGGCCGCATCGCCCTGCAGGACAAGCTGGACGGCTTCCGCATCCTGCGCCACGAGCACCGGCCGGGCGAACTGAACTACGCCGTCCTGGCCGGGGCCAACCTGCAGGGCGCCCAGATGACCGGCGCGGTCGCCATGTCCAGCGACTTCACCGACGCCAACCTGGCCGGCGCCATCCTGACCGGCGCCAAGCTGATGCGCGCGGTGCTGGACGGCGCGGACCTCTCCGGCGCCGACCTCGGTGGCGCGGACCTGACCGGCGCCTCCATGAAGCGCGCGGTGCTGAGCGGCGCGAACCTCAACCAGACCCGGCTCGACGACTGCGACCTGGCCGGCGTGCTGCGGGCCCCGCCGCCGATCTTCTACGTCGATGACCGCTCGCTGACCGAGGTGGTGGCCGAGCACGAGCAGTTCTGCGACACCGGCGGTTCCAAGGGCGCGGTGCTGAAGATGGCGGAGATCGACTTCCGCTCCATGCGCACGCTGAAGCGCCGGCGCCTGTCGGGCCTCAGCGCGCCGCACTCGATCTTCTTCGGCATGGACATGGAAGGCTGCCAGTTCCAGGGCGCCGACCTGACCGGCTGCGACTTCCGCGGCGCCAACCTGCGCGAGGCCGACCTGCGTGGCGCGCGGTTCACCGACGCCCAACTGGCCCGCTGCGACCTGCGCGGGGCCAAGATGGGCCCGCTGGCCCTGGGCGATAACCGCTTCGTGCGCACCGACTTCACCCGCGCCTCGCTGCGCGGCGCCGACCTGCGCGGCGCCCATGCGGCGCGGGCCCGGTTCCTGGAAGCCGAGATGGACGGCGCCCGCATCGCCGGCTGCGACCTCTCCGGCGCCGAGCTGGAGATCTAGGTCCTACCGCTTGTCGCCGTGCTCCAGTTCGGCCGACATGAGGTCGTCCGGGTCGGCGGTGTCCTCCATGCCGTAGCAGCGCGGCTCGCCCTGGCCGGTGACCGGCTTGCCCGGGATGTAGTCGCCCTTCTTCGTCAGCCGGTTCCGCACGCTCGAATGCGCGCCCGTCAGCCAGTTGAAACTCAGCGCCACCGAGTCGTGCTGGTTGGTGCGGCTGTAGTTGGTGATGTCCAGGCCGATGTAGCGCATGAACCCCTGGGTCGCGCTGGGCCCCTCGTAGCGGTAGCGCATGACGCTCTGGTTGGCTGTGGTGCCGCCGGTGAGATCGGTGACCACCAGCACCTTGCGCGCGTTCAGCGCCACCTGGGCGTCGCCCAGCGGAAAGCCGGGCAGGCTCGCCTCGCCCACGTTGCGCCAGCCGCGGGCCGTCCAAACCGCGGCCACCATCTTGCGATTGGCGTTGTCCGGGTCGCGGCTGATCACCACCAGGTCCGACTTGCCGTCGCCGTTCAGGTCGAGGTCGCTGAAGGACTCCTTCGTCCAGCCCTTGGGGATGAAGGCCAGGGCGTCGATGCCCGTCGCTGGCGTCTCGCGACGGCTGGCGTCGGCGGCGCAGGCGGTCGCGGCGGCGGCGAGCGCGGCGAGAAACAGCATGGACGGGGTCCTCCGGGTGCTCAGCTTAGCGTCGAGGGCTCCAGGTTCTCCACCGCGAAGTCGGCGGCCTCGCACATCGCATCGGCCACGATGGCGCGGTGGCACTTGGCCGCTTCGTCGCAATAGCAGAGCAGGGCGACCTTCCGGTCCCTGGCGATCTCGATCGCCTTGGCCAGGGCCAGCTGGGCGGCCGGCTCGGCCATGTGCGCCTCGAAGATCTCGCGCATTTCGGCGGTGCGGCCGTGGCGGGCGGCGATGCGGCCGGGCTTCGGCGTGCCCAGGTCGCGCAGGTGGACGTAGGTCATCCCGGCGTCGGCGACGCTGGCCGAGAGCAGGCCCTTGGAGAAGCCGGCGCGGCGCGAGGCGGCCACGGCGCGCACGTCGATCAGCACCTCGACCCCGGCGGCCTTCAGGGCCTCGATCACCTTGGCCTGGGGCGCCGCCGCGTAGCCGATGGTGGCGAGCGCGATCATACTTCGTGGCGGGTGTGGGCCTCGATCAGCGCCTCGGCGGCCCCCTTGGCCGCGCTGGCCGGACCCTCGGGGCCGAACAGCTGGCTGGTCAGGAAGACGCCCTCGATGATCAGCAGCAGCGAGTCCGCCAGCTTCTTGGGCTTGCGCGCGCCCATGGCCCTGGTCAGTTCGCGCAGCCGCTCGCGCACGGCCTCCTTGTGGCCGACGGCGACCTTGCGGCCCGGGTGCTTGGGCTCGGGATACTCCACCGCAGCATTGGACAGGCCGCAGCCGCGATAGCCCGGCTTGAGCGCTCGATCTGCCAGGGCGTCGATGTAGGCCAGGATCTGCGCCTTGGGATCGTCCGGATGGGCCTGCGCCGCGGCCTCGAAGTACGACCAGGCATAGGCCGACTGGCCCTGCAGGTAGGCGGCGATCAGCGCATCCTTGGACGGGTACGCCCGGTAGAGGCTGGGCTTGGTGGCCCCGGCGCGGGCGACGATCTCGTCCACCCCGATCGCACGTGAACCCTCGCGGTAGAACAGCTCGGAAGCGGTGGTGAGGATGCGCTCGGCGGCCTTTGGCGCGGTGGCGGGCGCGGGAGATTCGACGGTTTTGGCCATGTGGCGCCTTGACAGTGTTACCGATCGGTACGACCTGCATCCGAGCAGGTGTGTGCCGTACAGGTCAGTAACATGATATCGGATCGCCGGCCGTTCGGCCAGAACTACGCGTGGGTAGTCGCCGGCGTTACCTTCCTGGCGCTGCTGGCGGCGGCCGGGCTGCGCTCGGCGCCCGGGGTGCTGATGACCCCGCTGCACGACGCCTTCGGCTGGGACCGCGGCCGACTCTCGGCCGCCGCGGCGATCGGCATCTTCCTCTATGGCCTAGTCGGTCCCTTCGCGGCGGCGCTGATGCAGACGCTCGGCCTGAAGCGGACTCTGCTGGGCGGGCTGGCGCTGATGAGCGCGGCCACCGGGGCCAGCCTGCTGATGCGCGAGCCCTGGCAGTATGTGGCCACCTGGGGCGTGATCTCCGGCCTGGGGTCCGGCGCGGTCGCGCTCTCCATGGGCGCCACGGTGGTGAACCGCTGGTTCGCGACGCGGCGTGGGCTGGTCATGGGCCTGCTCAGCGCCTCGACGGCGACCGGCTCGCTGGTCTTCCTGCCGGCGATGGCCGCTTTGGCCCAGCATGGCGGCTGGCGGCCGGTGGTGCTGACGGTCTCGCTGGCCACCGCCGCCCTGATCCCGCTGATCCTGCTGGTGATGCCCGAGCGCCCGGCCGATATCGGCCAGCCGCCCTACGGCTCCGCCGAGGTCGAGCCCATCCCGCCGCGCGGGCGCGCGATCGACGCGGTGAAGCTGGCGCTGGGCGTCCTGGCCCGGGCGGCGCGGACGCCGGTGTTCTGGCTCCTGTTCGGCACCTTCTACGTCTGCGGCTTCACCACCAACGGCCTGGTGGGCACCCACCTGATCTCATTCTGCGGCGACAAGGGCCTGGCCATGGTGCAGGCCGGTGCGCTGCTGGCCGCCATGGGCGTGTTCGACATGATCGGCACGACGGGCTCCGGCTGGCTCACCGACCGCTACGACCCGCGCAAGCTGCTGTTCGTCTACTACGGCCTGCGGGGCGTGGCCCTGATGGCGCTGCCGTTCCTCAACTTCGATCTGCTCAGCCTGTCGCTGTTCGCGGTGTTCTACGGCCTGGACTGGCTGGCCACGGTGCCGCCCACGGTCCGGCTCGCCACCGAGAACTTCGGCGAGCGGGACGGGCCGATCGTGTTCGGCTGGGTGGCGTTCGGGCACCAGATCGGCGCCGCGTCGGCCGCGTTCGGCGCCGGCGCGCTCCGCGAGCTGCAGGGCCGCTACCTGGAGAGCTTCGTGATCGCCGGCGGCCTGGCCGTCGTGGCGGGCATCGCGGCGCTCGCCATCCGCCGTCGGGACGACGCGACGCCCGTTCCCGCCTGAGCCCTTCTCTGTCGCAGCGTCATCGCGCTAAAGGAGCCGCATGAACGCGCTCGTGCACAGTGAACCGCGGGCGCGACAGGTCCCGCTGCCCGGTCGTGGCGGGGCCATGGCCCTGCTGGAGTTCGGGCCGCCCGACCGGCCGGTCGACGTCGTCTTTTCCCACGCCAACGGCTTCAACGGCCGCACCTACGCCAGCATCCTGCGGCCCTTGGCGTCGTCCCTGCGCATCCTGGCCCTGGACCTGCGTGGGCACGGCGCCTCGACGCTGGACACCACGATCGAGGGTCGCGAGGGCTGGCCGCAGTTCCGCGACGACCTCCTGGCCCTGCTCGCCGCCGAGACGGACGGGCCGGTGATCCTGGCCGGCCACTCGATGGGCGGCACCTCCAGCTTGCTGGCCGCCGCCGCCCAGCCGGAGCGGGTGAAGGCTCTCGCCCTGTTCGACCCGGTCGTGTTCATCGGCGACCCGGCCGGCGGCGACAACATGCTGGCCGCCGGCGCCGACCGCCGCCGCGCGACCTTCCCCAGCAAGGTCGCCGCCGTCACCGCCTACACCGGCAAGGGCGGGTTCCGGACCTGGAACGCCGAACAATTGGCCGACTATGTCGAAGCGGGCTTCCGCGAGACGCCCGAGGGCGAAGTCACGCTCACCTGCACGCCGGCCTGGGAGGCGTCGAACTTCCGCACCCACAACTACGACGCCTTCGCGGCCTTCCGCGCCACGCGCTGCCCGATCCGCATCCTTAAGGCGGAGACGGCGTCCACCGCCCGCATCGACGACATCGAAGCCGAGCTCCTGGCCACCGGCCGGGTGAGCATCGAGACGATCCCGGGCACGAGCCACTTCCTGCCGATGGAGCGGCCCGACCTGGTCCGCGCGACCCTCGCCGCCCTGGCCGGCGGCTAGGGCTCAGAACCCCAGGCCGTCGATCCAGCCCTTGCGGGCCTCGGCCAGCTCAGCGTCGGACAGGGTGATGATCTTGCGGGCCTGCAGGTCGAGGGCGACGCTGATCGCCTGGGCGCTGGCCCAGGCCTTGCCGGTGGCCGGATCCAGCAGCCAGTGGAACAGCCGCTGGAACCGCGCGTCGCCGCCGGCGATCCCCGAGCGCTGCTCCACCCGGTCGCCGGCCCGCGGCCAAGCGTGGACCAGGATCCGGTACTCCAGCGCCGCGCCGCCGCGATGGGAGCGCCCCGCGCCCGGGTCGGCCTTGCGGCTGTGGGCGAACAGGTGGGGCATGCCGTCGGACATCCGGTGCATGAGCCCTTCCGTCCGCAGGCGCCCGAACGCGTCGCAGTGATGCGCCAGCACGGCGCTCAGGCTCATGCGCCGCAGGCCCAGCGCCTCGGCGCGCGCCAGGCCGGCCTGCGCCTGCGCCGGCTCCAGGCTGATCGAGCGCGGCGCGCCGCCCTCGGGGATCTCGCCCGCCAACGCCGCGGCCCGCGCCAGCACCCGCTGCGGCCAGGGAAAGGCGCGGCCCTCACGGGCGGTGGCATGGACCACGACGGTCTGGAACGCCGCGGCGATCTCGCCGGTCGCATGGCGCATCACCATCCCTACGCGGGCGTCGGACTCACCGATGGACAGCACGCAGGCCGTCATCGACAGGGGCGCGTTGGCGTGCGCCTCGCGCACGAAGCGGATGTACTGCTCGCGGACGATCAGGGTGGATGCCGCCTCGGGGGCGAAGATGCGCTGCAGCCCCAGCTCGGCCGCCAGCCCGGCCAGCGCCTCCATGGACTTGGCGACGTAGAAGGCCACGTTCAGGTGGCCCATGGCGTCGCATTCCCAGGCCGCGACCGTGCCGCGCCACACTTCGACTTCCGCCAACGCCTATCCCCTACGCCTGCCGCCAAGCTTACGGGCTGCGTCTGAATCCCGCCATCACGGCGTAACGAGCTAAGCTGCAGCCATCATGCGCATCGATCTGATACCTTTCCGGCGGATGGCCGAACTCTAGGAGGGGCGCCAGACTGCACGCGTTGAGGGAAGGTGAGCCATGGCCGAGACCGCGAAGGTGATGATCCGCCGCCACACCGTGGTGACGCGCCTCACGCACTGGCTGAACGTGCTGGCCGTCAGCCTGCTGCTGATGAGCGGACTGCAGGTCTTCAATGCCCACCCGGCGCTCTACTGGGGCGCCAAGTCCACCTTCGCCGACCCGTGGCTGTCGATGAAAAAGGTGGAGATCGGCGGCGCGCCGCACGGCATCACCACCCTGGGCGGCGCCACGTTCGACACCACCGGCCTGTTCGGCTGGTCCGGCAAGGAGGGCATGCGCGAGCAGCGCGGCTTCCCCTCCTGGGCCACCATCCCCAGCTACCGGTCGCTGACCGACGGCCGCCGCTGGCACTTCTTCTTCGCCTGGCTCTTCGTGATCAACGGCCTGGTCTACTGGCTCTGGGGCCTCATCGGTGGCCACGTGCGCAAGGACATGCTGCCCACCCGCGAGCAGCTGAAGCCCAGCCACATCCTGCATGAGATCGGCACCCACGCGCGCCTGAAGTTCCCCAAGGGCGAGGAGGCGCGCCGCTACAACGTGATCCAGAAGTTCACTTACCTCGCGGTGATCGTCGTGATCCTGCCGCTGATGGTGCTGACGGGCCTCAGCATGTCGCCCGGCTTCAACGCCACGGTCCCCTGGCTGATCGACCTGTTCGGCGGGCGCCAGGGCGCGCGGTCGATCCACTTCATCACCATGAGCCTGGTGGTGGCCTTCATCGTGGTCCACGTGGCGCTCGTCATTGTCTCGGGCCTCTGGAACAACCTGCGCTCGATGATCACCGGCAAGTACGCCATCGAGGTCGAAGCGCCCGTGAAGGGAGAAGCCGCATGAGCGCCACCCGCCGCAACTGGCTGACCGGCGTCGGCGTGACCGCCGCGTCGCTGTGGCTCTCGGCCTGCGACAAGCTCACCAACGACCCCAAGTTCGCCGGCATGCTGACCAAGGCCGAGGGCCTGACGCAGCGCGCGCAGCGCGCGGTGACCGACCGCAAGGCGCTGGCGCGGGAGTTCACGCCCGCCGACATCTCCAAGGACTTCAAGGCCAACGGCACCCTGCGGCCTCAGGACTACGAGTACGTCGCCCTGTTGGACAACAACTTCGCCGACTACCGCCTGGTGGTGGACGGCCTGGTGGAGCACCCGCTGGAACTCAGCATGGCCGAGGTCCGCGGCGCCCCGTCGCGCACCCAGATCACCCGCCACGACTGCGTCGAGGGCTGGTCGTCGATCGGCAAGTGGAAGGGCGCGCGCCTGGGCCCGCTGCTGGACCGCGCCAAGCTGAAGCCGGAGGCCCGCTACATCGTCTTCTGGTGCGCCGACACCCTGGAGCAAACCCTGGACGGCACGGGCAAGTACTACGAGAGCATCGACCTCATCGACGCCTACCACCCGCAGACCATCCTGGCCTACCAGATGAACGATGCCACCCTGCCCGTGGCGCACGGCGCGCCCCTGCGCCTGCGGGTGGAGCGCCAGCTGGGCTACAAGCAGGCCAAGTACATCATGCGCATCGAGGCGGTCGCCAGCCTCGACGCCAAGGACGCCAACGGCCAGACGGTGCTGGGCCGCGGCAAGGGCGGCTTCTGGCCCGACCGCGGCTACGAGTGGTACGCGGGCATCTGATCGCCGCCCGCTAGTACGGCGACTTCGCGATCAGTTCCGCTTCGGCCGCGCACGCGGCGGGATCCGGCGCCGGGCCGGCCTTGCGGGCGGCGGCGACTTCCTTGCGGGCGACGTCCAGGTCCCTGCGGAACGCCTCGTCGCCATGCAGGGCGGCGACCACGATCGAGCCGTTCATGCGGCCGGCCTCCACCGCCGACAGGTTGTGCACGCCGCAGACCAGCCGGCTCTCGCCGAACGCCCGGGCCCGCTGCAGGATCTCGGTGGCGCGGTCAGGCGCCAACTCGGCCATGATCAGCCCGATGGTCCAGCCCCAGGTGTTGTGGCCCGAGGGGTAGTCGTAGCTGTCGGGCTTGGCGATGCAGATCGGGCCCTCGTCGACGCGGAACGGCCGGTCGCGCTTGTAGATGTCCTTCGGCAGGTTGGTCAGCCGGCCGGAGTCGCGGCCGACGCGCGGGATCATCGAGGCCAGGGTCGGCGCGTTCTTCGCGGTGATCTCCACGCCGACCGCGCAGGCCAGGTCCTTCATGATCGCCGCGGAATTGTCGTCGCCCTGCGCCATCTTCCAGCGGGCGCTGTCCTGCAGCTTGCGCGTCTGCAGGAAGATCGTGCGATCGGCCTCGTAGCGGGTGGTGCCGGCCACCGGCGCCGGCGGCAGGATCTTGTAGGTGTCGATCGGATTGCCGGTAAGATAGCCGGTCAGCGGCGCCGGGGCCGCGGCGGGCGGCGGCTTCGGCGCGTGCCCGGCGCCCAGGAGGCCCAGGGCGGCTACGCCCAGCATCGCCATCTTCGCCCGCATCGGCCTGCTCCCTGACTGTCACAAGCGGTGTCGCAGACGCAGCGGCTGCATTCAACCGCTGGGGCGCCGCCGACATTACGAATTAAAAATATTGACATAGAAATTGACTTTCTTAAGTTCATGGCATGGATACGCCCATGAAACAGGATTGGCAGGCGCTCACCGAGCTCACCCAGGGCCGACCCATCGTGGTCGAGCGGGTGCGCCTGCCGGAGCGCGGCATCGCCATCGAGGGCCACTTCGAACTGCCGAAGCTGGCTCAGCTGGCCGCCGAGGATCAGGTGTTCATCGCCGCCTTCGTGCGCAGCCACGGCTCGATCAAGGAGATGGAGCAGGTGTTCGGCGTCTCCTACCCGACCATCAAGGCCCGCCTGAACCGGATCGCCGCCTCGCTGGAGATGATCGAGATCGTTCCAACCGCCGCGGAGCCGCGGGTGAGCCGCAGCGATGTCCTTGACCGCCTGAAGGCCGGCGAGATCACCGCCGACCAGGCCGTCGCCGAACTGGAGGGGCGCTGATGAACCTGCAACCGGTCACCGCGCGTCCGCCGCGCCAGCTTGCCGCCATGCGCGAGCGCGCGGTGCGCGTGCGCCACGTCCGGGAGGCGCGGCCCGCCGAGCCTCTGCACAGGGGCCGGACGCGGATCAGCCTGTGGCTGCCGCTCACCCCGTTCTTCTGGATGCTGGCGCCGTTCGCGATGCTGCTGGCGCCGCTGATCCTGCTGGCCCCGCCGCTGTGGCGGATGAACCCCTACGTCACCGCCTACGCCGTCGGCCGCGTGCTGATCGCGCTGGGCGGAACCGACATCGACGTCGACGCCCCGGACGCCCGGGTGCGCATCAAGATCCTCTGAAAGGAGCCTCGCCATGAACGACGACCGTCGCGCGATCCTCAACATGCTGGCCGAAGGCAAGATCACCGCCGACGAGGCCGAGCGCCTGCTCTCGGCCCTCGACCGCCCCGCCGCGCCGTCGGCCGTGGCTTCCGACCCCGGCTATCCGGCCAACCGCGCCAAGGCCAGGTACCTGCGCGTGCAGGTCGACACCGACGAGCCGGGCGACGGCGGGCCCACCAAGGTCAACATCCGCGTGCCGATGCAGCTGCTGCGCGCCGGCGTGCGCCTCTCCAGCATCATCCCGCCCAAGGCGCGGGACGAGGTGAACGCCGCGATGCAGAAGGAGGGCATTCCCTTTGATATCAACCAGATCAAGCCGGAAAACCTCGAGGAGCTCGTCGAGCACCTGTCGGACCTCACGGTCGACGTCGACCAGGAAAAGACCAAGGTCCGGATCTTTTGTGAGTAGGGCGCTGATCCTGCTCTGACCCCGTCGCTCCCAAGCGATCTGTCACCCCGGGGACCAACGCCTCGGGGTCCGCGGGCCCCTTTCGCCCGGTCTCCCCGCAGCGAGTGTTTCACCCCGGATGGTCGGGCGGGCCCGGCCGTGACCTCTCTTGGCGACCTCAATCTCCAAAGACCGTCATCCCCCGGCTTGTCCGGGGGACCCATTTTGCGCGTGAGCAAGAAGAAGGGCCCGCAACGTCGACGCTGCGGGCCCTTCCGAACGATTCGGTGTTCATGGGTGCCCCGGACAAGCCCGGGGATGACGATCACAGGAGTGGGTCGAAAACCTACTTCGCGAACAGCTTCGCCCAGCGCGGCTTCGTCCGCGCCTTCCACGCGCCGCGGTGCCAGGCGTCGGAGGCGATCAGCGGCACCACGGTGGTGGCCTCCGCGAACACCATCTGCTCCCAGGTCACGTCGACCTTGCCCCAGGAGCAGGCCTCCTTGAGCGTCGAGGACGAACAGGCGCCGTCGCGCACGTCGGCGACGGTGATCTGCACGGCGTACTTATGCATCTCCGCCTCGTGGCCGAGGATCTCGGCGCAGACGACGGTGTCCTGGGCGAAGTTCTTGGGCACGCCGCCGCCCACCATGAACAGGCCGGTCGTGCCGGCGGCCAGCTTGATGTCGGTCAGTTCGCGGAAGTCGGCGACCGCGTCGATGGTCAGGTACGGCTTGCCCGCCTTCATCCGCTCCACCTGATGCTTCACCAGGCCGAAGCCGGCCGAGCTGTCCACGAACGCCGGGCAGAAGATCGGCACGCCTTCCTCGTAGGCGGTCTGCACGAGCGAGCCGGGCTTCTTCGCCCCGCCGTTGGCCAGCCACTTGCCCATCTCGTGGATGAACTCGCGGCTCGAATAGGGGCGCGGCTCCAGCTGCTCGCAGATCTCGTAGATCGTGCCGTCGCAGTTCTGGAGCTCTTCCTCGTCGATGTAGGTGTCGTAGATGCGGTCGATGTAGAGGTCGCGCAGGTCGCGATCGTCGACGTTGGACTGGGCCTGGTAGTGCTTGAAGCCCAGGGCCTCGAAGAAATCCATGTCGACGATGGAGGCGCCGGTGGCCACCACCACGTCGATCATCCCGTACTTCAGCATGTCGCGGTAGATGTGCATGCAGCCGCCGGCCGAGGTGGAGCCGGCCAGCGTCAGCCACGTCGAGCAGTCCTTGTCCTCCAGCGACATCGACCAGATGTCGGCGGCGCGGGCGGTGTCGCGGCTGGTGAAGCTCATCTTGCGCATGGCGTCGATGATCGGGCGGGCGTCGTACTGGTCGATCGCCACGTGCTCGACGGTGTTGGCCAGCAGTTCGGCCTTGCGGTTGGTCTTCTGAACGTCAGCGTTCATCTTCGGAAGTTCCCTTCTGAGGGTGATCGCCCGTCCATAGGAAAAGCGCGACCGGGACGGAGCGACCGGCCGCGCCTATAACGCTCGAAAGTGTCAGTTGCTACCGCTTGCGACGGCTCTTGCCGGCCCGGCCCTTCGGACGGGACAGGCGAACAACCTTGCGTTCCTCGGCCTGTTCCTCGCGCGGCAGGCGGATCATCCGGCCGGCCAGGCCGAACATCGAGGCCATCGGGGCGTCGCCCACCACCACGGTCTCGGCGTCGCCGAAGCCGTTGAAGCGGGTGTTCATCGCCACGCCGTACGCGCCCAGCATGCCGATCTCGACGTAGTCGCCTTCCTGGATGTCTTCCGGCAGCCAGAACGGCCCCGGCATGTGGTCCAGGCTGTCGCAGGTCGGTCCATAGAAGCGAAAGGGCTTCAGGGGGCCCTCCACTTCGTGGGCGTCGTCGCCCTCGCCGCGGTACAGCTTCACCGGGAAGGGCCACTTCACGTGCGCCGCGTCGAACAGCGAGCCGTAGCTGCCGTCGTTGAGGTACAGCGCGTCGCCCTTCTTGAGCTCCACCTTGGTCAGGATCGAGGAGGCCTCGGCCACCAGGGCGCGGCCGGGCTCGCACCACAGCTCGGTCTCCTCGTGGACGCTCATCTCCGCGAAGCCGCGCTGGATGGAGTCGACGTAGTCGCTCATGTCCGGCGGCACCATGCCCGGGTAGACCGACGGGAAACCGCCGCCCACGTCGACGATGTCGACCAGCACGCCGGCGCGCACGATCACCCGCTGCGCCTGGGCCATGGCGGCCTGGTAGGCGGTGGGGCGCATGCACTGGCTGCCGACGTGGAACGAAACGCCCATCTTGCCGGTGGTGGCGCGGCGGGCGGCCAGCAGCAGGGCGGGCGCCTCGTGCAGGTCGACGCCGAACTTGCCGCTCAGCGAGTAGGACGCGCCCTCGGCCTGCACCGCCAGGCGCACGATCAGGGTCAGGTCGTCGGCCCCGTCGGTCGCCTCGAGGATCTTCTGCAGTTCTTCATGGGTGTCGAGCGCGAAGGTCTTCACGCCGTGCTTGCGGTAGGCCTCGGCGATCGCCTTGCGGCTCTTCACCGGGTGCATGAAGGCCATGCGGGCGCCCAGCGCATACGCCGCCACCAGCTCGATCTCGGGGATCGAGGCCACGTCGAACGAATTCACGCCGCTCTTGACGAGGGTCTCGATGACCCACGGCGAAGGGTTCGCCTTCACAGCGTAGAATACGTCGCCTTTAAACTTGTCCTGGAACCAGCGCGCCGCTACCGCCACCGCATCCGGTCGCGCGAATGCGACAGGACGTTCGGGTGACCGCTCGCGGACCAGGTCCAGGGGCTTATGATACGTGTGCAATGCACGTAACCCCCAACAGATAGTTGAACCAAGTCCGGCGTTAGCAGCGCTTTTCAGGACATCGGGTCCGCCGGAGCCCGGGCAAATAGGGGCAATGGACCTCGATGTAAAGTCTTCGCGTGTGCGGCGCCTCCGCGCGCTAGACCGTGGACCGCCCGCCATGCCACATACCGGGGCCATACACGGGAAAGCTCCGACCGCCTCCATGACCGACGCCGCCGTTCTGTCGATACGGAACGTCTCCAAGACCTTCGGCCAGCGCAAGGCGCTCGGCGGGGTTTCGATAGATGTGCAGAAGGGCGAGATGATCGCCCTCATCGGCCCTTCCGGGTCGGGGAAATCCACCCTGCTACGTTCGATCAGCGCCCTGCAGACCATCGACGCCGGCGACGGGCTGATCACCGCTTTCGACGGGCCGGTGCAGCAGAACGGCCGCATCGACGGCAACGTGCGCAGGACCCGCACCCGCATCGGCATGATCTTCCAGCAATTCAACATGGTGGGCCGGCTCAGCCTGTTCTCCAACGTCGCGCTGGGGTCGCTCGGCCGGATCAACTTCTGGCGCGGCGTGTTCGGCCTGTGGCCGGCCGAGACCAAGCAGGCGGTGATGGCGGCCCTGCACCGCTTCGGCCTGGCCGAATACGCCAGTCAGCGGGCCAACACGCTCTCGGGCGGCCAGCAGCAGCGCGGCGCGATCGCCCGCGCCCTGGTGCAGAAGGCGAAGATCATCCTGGCCGACGAGCCGGTGGCCAGCCTGGACCCGGTCGCCGCGCGCCGGGTGATGGAGATCCTGCGCGACCTCAACAAGAACGACGGCCTGACCGTCCTCGTCACCCTGCACCAGGTCGACTACGCCCTGCGCTATTGCGACCGCGTCGTGGCCCTCAAGGCCGGCCAGATCGTTTACGACGGACCCGCGGGTGGGCTGAAGACCGCCCAACTCATCGACATCTACGGCCCGGAATTCGAGGACGTCTTCTGGGAAGGAGCCCCCACATGATCCGCCCCAGTCTTCGGCAAAGCCTCTTCGGCGCGGCCATGGTCGCCGCGCTGGGCCTGAGCGCCTGCGGCAAGCAGGAGGCCCAGCCCGCCTCCGGCGCCAAGCCCGGCGAGATCGTCTTCTCGATCCTCTCGGCCGAGAACCAGCAGTCGATGGCGCCCCTCTGGCAGCCGCTGCTGGACGACATGTCGGCCCAGATCGGGGTGAAGGTGAAGCCGTACTTCGCCACCAACTACACCTCCCTGGTCGAGGCCATGCGCTTCAAGCAGGTGCAGGTGGGCTGGTTCTCGGCCTCGCCGGCGCTGTCGGCGGTCAACCGCGCCGACGCCGAGGTGGTGGGCCGCATCGTCGATGCGGGCGGCGACGCCACCTACAAGTCGATCCTGATCGTGAAGAAGGACTCGGGGATCACCCTCGACAAGGTCCTGAAGTGCGACAAGACCCTGAACTTCGGCATCGGCGACGCCCAGTCGACCTCGGGCACCCTGGCGCCGATGACCTATTTGTTCACGCCGAACAACATCGAACCCCAGAAGTGCTTCAAGACGGTGCGCTCGGCCAGCCACCAGGCCAACGCGTTCTCGGTGGTCAACGGCGTGCTGGACGTGGCGACCAACAACTCGGTCGGCCTGGCGTTCTTCAAGGACGAGCAGCCCGACAAGGGCGGTGACCTGAAGGTGATCTGGGAATCGCCGCCGCTGCCCGAGAGCTCGATCGTCGTGCGCAAGGACCTGGATCCGGCCCTGAAGGAGAAGATCCGCCAGTTCTTCCTGACCTACGGCACGGGCCAGGACGCGGTGGGCGAGAAGCAGCGGGCGGTGCTGAAGTCGCTGAAGTACGGCGGCTTCCGCGCGGCCGACAACTCCTACCTCGATCCGGTGCGCGAGATGGAGGCCAGCGAGGACCTGGCCGCCGCCAAGCGCTCCGGCGACGCCGCCAAGATCGCCACGGCCCAGGCCGCCTACGACAAGATCAAGGCCTCGGTCGAGGCCACGCGCGCCAAGGAACCGGCCGCCCAATGACCGACGCCACCGCCATTCCTCCGGCGCCCAGCCGGAGCCTGGCGCAGCGCGCCCCCGACCTGGTGGTCTGGGGCGGCGTGCTGCTGCTGCTGCTCATCAGCTTCCATCCGGTGGAGATGCAGAACGCCACCAAGCTGATCACCAACTCCGACAACATGCGCCAGTTCGGCGCCGAGCTGCTGAAGCCCGACTGGACCGACTGGAAGACCTACGTCGGCAAGATGTGGCTGACGGTGCAGATCGCGCTGTGGGGCACCTTCCTGGCCGTGTTGATCGCCATCCCGTTCGGACTGGCGTGCGCGCGCAACATCTCGCCGGTGTGGCTGCAGCAGCCGATGCGCCTGCTGGCGAACCTGCTGCGTTCGGTGCCCGACCTGGTGGTCGGCACCCTGTTCCTGGTCGCCGTGGGCCTTGGCCCCTTCGCCGGCGTCCTGGCGATCGCCGTGAACACCAGCGCCGTGCTGGCCAAGTTGTTCTCGGAGGCCGTCGAGGCCACCGACAAAGGCCCCGTCGAGGGCGTGCGCTCCACCGGGGCGACGCGGCTGCACGAGATCATCTGGGGGATCCTGCCGCAGGTGGCGCCGCTCTGGACCTCCTATGGCCTCTACCGGTTCGAATCGAGCGCGCGCTCGGCCACCGTGCTGGGCCTGATCGGGGCCGGCGGCATCGGCCAGCTGCTGTTCGATTCCATGAACGCCTTTGCCTACCACCAGCTGTCGGCGATCATCATCGTGATCATCGTGGCGGTGTCGCTGATCGACCTGCTGTCCCAGGCGATGCGGAGCCGGCTGCTCTAGAAACTGAAGACGAACATGCCGATGACCGCCACCGCCATCACCGCGGTGGCGGTCCAGCCGGCCAGGCGCAGGCCGGGGCTGGCGACGAACCGGCCCATCTCGTGCCGGCGCGAGGCCAGCACCATCGTCGCCGCCATGATCGGCACGCTGATCACCCCGTTCAGCACGGCGCTCCAGAACAGCGCCTTGATCGGATCCAGCGGCGAGAAGACCACCAGCAACGCCAGCAGCATGGCGGCCGCGATCACGCCGTAGAAGCGCTTCGCCTCCCAGGGCTGGTATTCGAGGCCCCGCTTCCAGCCGAGGGTCTCGGCCGCTGCGTAGGCGGCCGAGCCGGCCAGGACCGGCACCGCCAGCATCCCGGTCCCCAGGATGCCCAGGCTGAACAGCAGGAAGGCCAGGGGGCCGGCGATCGGCTTCAGCGCCTGGGCCGCCTCCGCCGAGGTCTGGATGTCGGTGATCCCCGAGACGTGCAGGGTGACGGCGGTGGTCAGGATCACGAAGAAGGCGATGATGTTGGAGAAGGCCATGCCGACGATCGTGTCGAGGCGGATCCTCGACAGCTGCCGGGCCGCGTCCGACGGCGTGTCGTGCAGCAGGTCGGGTTCGTGGTCCGCCTCCAGGTCCTCGACCTCCTCGGCGCTCTGCCAGAAGAACAGGTAGGGGCTGATCGTCGTGCCGAAGACCGCGACCACCAGCGTCAGCGCGCCCGCGGAGAGCGTCAGGTGCGGGATCGCCGTCCGCACCAGGACCTCGCCCCAGGGAATATGGACCGTGAAGACCACGCCGACATAGGCGAACAGCGACAGGGTCAGCCACTTCAGCAGCCGCACGTAGCGATGGTAGGGCACGAACAGCTGCAGCCCCAGCGAGGCCAGGGCGAAGCCCACCGTGTAGAGCCGCTCGTCGTGGCCGAAGACCAGCTGCGCGGCCGCGCCCATGGCCGCGACGTCGGCTCCGATATTGACCGTGTTGGCGATGAACAGCGCGACCACCAGGCCGCCGACCAGCGAGGTCGGAAAGACCTTCGCCAGGTTCGCGGCCAGGCCCTGGCCCGTCACCCGCCCGATGCGCGCGCTGATCAGCTGGATCGACACCATCAGCGGGAGCGTCAGGGCCACGGTCCAGAGCATGTTGAGGCCGAACTGCGCCCCGGCCTGCGAATAGGTGGCGATGCCGCTCGGGTCGTCGTCGGCCGCGCCCGTCACCAGGCCCGGTCCAAGCCGGCTCATCAGGCCGGGACGCTTCTCGCCGCGCTCCGGAACCTCAGGGTTCAACCGGCCTCCGGACCTTCGGGTCCGGCCAGCAGGCGCAGGGTCGCGCCCCGCGCGGTTTCCAGCAGGGAGATGGTGCGCAACTTCGCCTCGTCCAGGTGGACGTCGCCGGTGAGCAGCGCCAGCAGGCGGCTGTCGATGTCCCCGAGCAGGCGGCGCAGATGAGCGGGTCTGTCGTCGTCCAAGCGGCTCTCCACCTTGGGGCGTCGGCGCGTCGTGGCGGCCGCGACGCGCACGGCTAAGCTGCGATTGTGGCGACTTGGCGGGCGCCGGCCGATCACTAGCCCTTGAACTTGGCGATCAGCGTCTTCAGTTCCGGCTCATCCACCAGGCCCGCCGCAGCGTCGGGGGTGGTCCAGTTGCGGTCGCGTTCGGCCATCTCCGGCCAGATGTCGCGCTCCTCGCGCACTTCCAGCGGATAGACCTGCACGCGCACGTGCTGCAGGCGTCCCGAGCGCAGGCGCTTGTCGTAGTGGTAGACGCCCAGGCCCTTGCGCTTCGTCGGGCCCACGACCCCGGCTTCCTCGAACGCCTCCTGGGCGGCGCAGGGGCCGGGTTCCATGTCCTTCATCGGCCAGCCCTTGGGGATCACCCATCGGCGGCTCTCCCGCGAGGTGATCAGCAGCACTTCGACCTTGCCGTCCTCGCGCTTGCGCCACGGCAGGGCGGCGTACTGGGTGCGCGGCTCCCGATCGGGTTCACGACGCAGGCGGTCGGACTTGCGGCCCATCGGCGGTGTTTCGACGCTCCGGAGAATCAGCCCTCCGATCAGGCTGAAGCCGCGCGGTTTACGCGCCGTTTCCGTGAGCGCCAACCGCCATTGTCATAAAAGTGTCATGCACACGTCGCGTCAGGCCGCCTCGGATTTGTGCCGCCGCACCCGCGCCAGCCGCCGCAGCCGTCGCCAGAAGCGGGTCTTCTCGGGCTCCGGATAGGGCTGCAGGTTCTTCACGAAGTCCTCGGCGCAGGCCCGCCATGAGAAGGTCTCGGCGAAGGCCCGCACCCGGCCGCGGTCCAGGTCCAGGCACTGCAGGCAGGCCTCGCGCAGGCCCTCGGTCGCGGTCAGCGCCAGCACGCCCGCGCCCGAGCCGGGGATCAGGTCGATCGGCCCCGGCGCCGGATAGGCCGCTACCGGCGTTCCGGCCGCCATCGCCTCCAGGATCACCAGGCCGAAGGTGTCGGTGAGCGAGGGGAACACGAAAACGTCGGCGCAGGCGTAGTGCGCGGCCAGCTCCTCTCCGGACTTGGAGCCCTTGAACACCACCTTGGGATACCTCTCCCGCAGTTCGTCCAGCTGCGGGCCGGGCCCGACGACCACCTTGGTCCCGGGCAGGTCGACCGCCAGGAAGGCCTCGATGTTCTTCTCCACCGCCACGCGGCCCACGTAGAGGAAGACCGGCCGCGCCAGGCCCTCGAACAGGTCAGGCTCGCCTTCCCGCCGCGGATGGAAGTGCTCGGTGTCGACGCCGCGCGACCAGGCCGAGATGTTGCGGAAGCCGTGGCTCGACAGCTCCTTCTGCATCGTCGGCGTGGCGACCATCATCCGCCCCGACGGCTTATGGAACCACTTCATATAGGCGTAGCCGGCCGCCAGCGGCAGCGGCAGGCGGGCCGAGACGTACTCCGGGAACCGCGTGTGATAGCTGGTCGTGAACGGCAGCTTCCACTCCACGCAGATGCGCCGCGCCGCCAGGCCGATGGGGCCCTCGGTGGCGATGTGGATGGCCTCGGGCTCGAACGCCTTGAACAGCTCCTGCACCGGCTCATAGACCCCGATCGCCACCTTGATCTCGGCGTAGGTCGGCAGCGGGAAGGTCTTGAACTGGCCCGGATGGATCACCTCCACCGTGTGGCCGATCTCCTGCAGCTCCTGGACGACGCGGGTCAGGGTGCGGACCACGCCGTTCACCTGCGGTTCCCAGGCGTCGGTGGCGATCAGGATGCGCATCGGCCGCATCGGGTCGCGCGACGCGGTGATCGCCTCGCGCAGCCGCCGGTCGGATCGGACCGGCCGCGGCCGCTCGGGCTGGCCGAACGCCTCGCTCTGCATATAGGCCCAGAAGGCCCCCAGCAGCGCTTCCTTGGTGGGGAAGTGGCGATAGACCGTGCGCTCGCCCACCCCGGCGTCGCGGGCGATCTCGGCGAAGGACAGGTCCTCGAGGCTGCGGGTCTCGAGCTGGCGGCCGACGGCGCGCAGGATCTGGGCGCGGGTCTCCTCCCGCTGACGTTCACGAAGGTTCGGCAGGGGGGTTTTCATGACAGTCGAACTGTCATGAGTGCGAAGGCAAAGTCAACGCATGCCCGCGTTACACCAATGCCGCGTCATTTCCGCGACAGGGCGCCCAAACAGCGTTCACGGCCGCGTCCAGACCGCGCGGTCGGGCGTAAGCTCTGGCATGCCGATCCCTTGTGTGGCTAGGGATTGCGGCAGCAGGCCCTCCCCAGGTCGCCGTCAAATTGGGTCCGATGGACGCCCGTACCTACCCCGCCAAGGCGACGCCGAAGTCGCAACGCACCCGCGCGCGCATCCTCGACGCGGCGATGCGCCTGTTCGCGCAACTGGGCTATCACGCCACTACCAACGCGGTGATCGCCGACGCGGCGGGCCTGACGCGCGGCGCCATGCTGTATCACTTCGCCAGCCGCGAAGAGCTGGTCGAGGCGGCCGTCGCCCACATCGAGCTGCACCGCGCCCGCCTGTTCGAACAGGCGGCCGGCACCCCGGCCATGGCCGGCGTGGACGCTACCGAGCATGCCATCGACGTCTACTGGTCGCTGCTGCACGAGCAGCCGTTCGTGGCCTTCGCCGAGCTGGAGGCGGCCGCGCGCACCGACCCGATGCTGAGTCAGCGCCTGGAGGGCGCCCGTTCAGCGTTCGACCACGCCCAGCTGGGCGGGGACCGCTTCGGCGCCCTGGTGCAGGCCGGCGACGACCCGCGCTTCCAGACCAGCCGCGACCTGGGCCGCTTCCTCCTGGAAGGCCTGGCCAAGGGCTCGATGACCTATGACGAGGCCGCCCGGCGCGAGCGCCTGCTGGCCGTCATCAAGCGCGCCGTCCGCATGCTGAACCGCAAAGGCGCCCGCGACGGCCTCTGGGACGACTGATAGTCGCTCCGATTGGAAAGTCTTAGCCGCTGCAGGCGCTGTAATTTGAACCACTGAAAACACTGAAGGCGGTGTCCACGCCGAGCCAGGACCGGCAGGCGCGGCGGGGCCGACGGCCTTCAGTGTTTTCGGTGTTTCCAGTGGCTGAATCTAGCGGCGCTGACGCGCCCTCGGCCTAGCCGCCCAGCACCTCTTCCGCGGTCGCCTCGTGCTCCAGGGGTTC
>CBHTUE010000053.1:0-23397 GCA_966096115.1 uncultured Phenylobacterium sp. | reverse complement strand
GGCCGGAGCCGGCCGCCTGGGCGCTGATGATCCTGGGCTTCGGCGGCGCCGGGCCGGCCAACCGAACCCGCCGCCGCTCGGCCCACGCCTGATCGATCCCGTCGCGCGGCGTCTCTCCCGGAGGCGCCGCGCGATCCCTTCCCTGGAGACGTCGGGTCATGCCACGGCTCAAGCTCTACCGACCCCGCCCGTGGGACCGCGACGGTCTCGCCTGCGGGCTCTTTCCCATGTCCTCCGGCGGGCAGGGCGCCCGGCTGGCCCCGCGCCGCCGCGTGTTCAGCCTGGCCTGGCTGCTCGGTCGCCTCCGCCGCCGCCCGGGCTCGCGCCTGGGCGCTCTCAGACCGAGGCCCTGAGCCGCGCTGCGGATCGCGCGCCGGCCACACGGCCAAGCTTACCATGCCCTACGGCCAAGTCAGAACAATAAGTGAACAATACGCGGACCGCTGCGACCGTATCTGACGTAGTTGCCCTGTATGTTTCCTACATGTCCCGCGTCCGCCCCCACACCCCGATCCGACCGCCGGTCCGCCGGCCGCCACCCACCTCGCTGCTCGTCAAGGTCGGAGGCTGGTTCGAAGCCCAGGCCACCGGCTGGGGCGTCCTCGTCGTGCCGCTGATCCTGCTGGCGCTCCTCGCCGCCGCCGCCCTGGGGGTCACGCCGCCCTGGCCGCGCTGAGACGCGCTCCGCTCAGTGAAGGACGCGCGCCCGGCGGCCGAAGCGGGCTTCGAGGTCTGCCCGCAGTTGATCGATCTCCGCTTCGAGGTTCGCCAGTTCCGCGGCGTCCGCGCGCGCTGCGCGGGCCAGCATCCCCACGCAGTGCTCCACCAGCATCCGAGCCTCCGGCGAGCCGCGAAGCCGCCTGCGCAGGTCGAGGAAATAGGCAAGCGCCTCTTCCACGTCCGTACCCTCGATTCTGAACCCGACCCGGCCGGTGTCTCACGTAACAGGTGATGCGAATAGCGCCGTTTTCAATCCGGGGTCACATCCGGCGGCGGCGCCGGGCCGTGCAGGCCGTCCCGCCGAACCGCCCGGCTCGGTCGAGCCGGCTCAACCGCTGCTTGTTGGACACCGGCGCGGATCGGACGCAATCATCGGTTCAGCATGTTGACGGAAGCACGCCAGACGACGCCTCACACGCTCGACGTCGCGATCGGACACCGGATCCGGGAGCGGCGGCGGCGCCAGGGCCTGTCGCAGCAGGGCCTGGCCGAGGCGGTCGGCGTCACCTTCCAGCAGATCCAGAAGTACGAGCGCGGCGCCAACCGGGTCAGCTTCTCGCGCCTGTCAGAGATCGCCCACGCCCTGGACTGCGGGCTCACCACGCTTGCGGACGGCCTCGACGTGACGCACCAGCAGGGCGTGAACACGTTGAACGAACTGCTGAGTGTGGAGGGCGCGCTCGAGCTGCTTTCGGCCTACCAGGGCATCGCGAGCCGCGACCTGCGTCGCGCGCTCCTGCTGCACGCGCGCACCTTGGCGAACGGAGTCGGACATCAGGCCGAGTCCGCCGGCTAGGGATGATCGCCTTCAGCGACGTCGAGGACTTTGTCCAACGGGTTCGTCGCGTGACCGACTCCGGCGAACTCGGGACCCTGCTGTCGGACGCCGTGGGCGTGTTGGGGTTCGATCATTGCGCTCTGGTGCATCACACGGCGCGGCCGCGACCGGATTCGGTGCAGTACGTGGACTATCCGGAGGCCTTCCAGGCGGTCTCGGCCGAGCGGAACTACTTCGCCGAGGACCCCGTGCTGGCGGCGTGCCAGGCTTCGGCCGCGGCGTTCCTGTGGTCCGATCTGCCCCGCCTGATCGTGCTCAGCGACCGTCAGCGGGAAATCCTTGAGACCGCGGTGAACTGCGGCCTCGGGGACGGCTTCACCATTCCGGTCAACGTCCCCGGCGAGATGCCGGGCTCGTGCTCGTTCGCGGTGCGCACGGGCCGCGCCCTACCGACCGAAGTGCTGCCGGCGACGCAGTACATGGGGTGCTTCGCCTTCGAGGCCGCGCGCCGCGTCCGGAGTCTGGAACTGCTCCGCGGCGCCCGCGAGGCGGCCGCGCGCCCGCGCCTGACCGAACGCCAGCTGGACTGCCTGGTCCTGGCGGCGCAGGGCAAGAGCGACTGGGCGATCGCCCAGCTGCTGGGCATCTCCGGCGAGACTGTCCACCAGCATATCGAGACCGCCAAGCGGCGCTATGGCGTCGCCTCTCGCATGCAGTTGGTCGTGCTGGCCCTCTACGACAACGTCATCACCTTCGCCGACACCCTGGGCGGTCCGCGGGGCTGAGGCCTTTGGCTTCTGCTGCGGCATCCCCTGATTAGGGGAGTGGCGGGAACGGCGGCGGCTCCCGATCCTGCAAGTGGTCAGGGGGAACCGCCGATGGTCCACGTCGTCACGCAGGAAAACCGAGATGAGTACGCAGGCGCGCTCGCCGGCATGCATCGCGACCGCAAGCGCGTGTTCGTCGACCGGCTGGGCTGGGACGTCCCGGTGGTCGACGGCCAGTACGAGATCGACCAGTTCGACACCGACCACGCCATCTACCTGCTCGACCTGGATGCGGCGGGGCGGCACCAGGGCTCCATCCGGCTGCTGCCCACGACCGAGCCGCACCTGCTGTCCGACGTGTTCCCGCACCTGTGCGAGCACGGCGCGCCGCGCGACGCCGAGACCTGGGAGATCACCCGCCTGTGCACCGGCCCGGACGCGCACGACCCGAAGGGGACCGGCCGCCGGCTGACGATCGCCGTGACGGAGTTTGCGCTGCTGTACGGCGTGCGCCGCTACAGCTGCATGACCCACCTGACGTTCCTCTCACAGGTGCTGGCGGTGGGCTGGGACGCCCAGCCGCTGGGCCTGCCGCAGGCGGACGACAAGGGCCTTTCGGTGGGCGCGATCGTCATCAACATGACCCCGGAGACGCTGTCGCTGGTCCGCTCACGGACCGGATCGACCACCCCGGTGCTGCGCTGGAACACCCGCCGTGCGGCCTGAACCCAACATCACCGCCGACCCCGGCGTGGCGGACGCCAAGGCGGCGCTGGACCGCGACGGCTATGTGATCGTGCGCGGCCTGATGCCGGTCGAGCAGGTCGAGGGCCTGGCGGGCGACCTGGCGGAGCGCTTCGCCCGCACGCCCTTCTGCGACGGCGAATTCTACGGCCACCGCACGAAGCGGTTCGGCGGCGTGCTCAAGCGCTCGCGCCAGGCAGAGGCGTTCATCCGCCACCCGCTGGTGCTGGGTGTCTGCGACCTGGTGCTGGGTCCGTGGTGCGACCGCTACCAGCTGAACCTGACCCAGGCCCTGCAGATCCATCCCGGCCAGCCCGCCCAGCCGCCACACCGCGACGAGGACATGTGGCGCGGCGTCAAGGGAGAGACCGAGTACCTGATCAACGTCATGTGGCCGTTCAGCCGTTACACGGCCGACAACGGCGCCACGCTGGTGTTCCCCGGCAGCCATCACGGCGGATCGGCCCCGACGCCGGTCGCCCCGCCGATCGCCGCGGAGATGGAGCCGGGCGACGTGCTGCTGTTCCTGGGCTCCACCCTGCACGGCGGCGGCGGCAACGTCTCCGAAGGGGTGCGCGAGGGCATGATCGTCAGCTACAGCCTGGGCTGGCTGAAGCCCTACGAGAACCAGTGGCTGGTCTACCCGCCGCAGGTGGCGCGCCACTTCTCGCCGGAGCTGGCCGCCCTCGTGGGCTACCAGCAGCACCGGCCGAACCTGGGTAACGTTGAGGGGCGGTGCCCGTCGGTGCTGTTCGACGCGCAGGACGACGACTACCTGGGCGCCGTGGACGCGCTATTGCCCGAACAGGCTGAGGCCCTGGCCGCTTTCGCCGCCCAGCGCGTCGCCGCGACGGCCGGCGCATGAGTGCGCTCCCGCCGGACGTTCCGGATCCGAACGGCCTTATCGAGGCGGCGCTGGGGCGGCTCATCGAGGCGACCCAGCTGGTGGCCCTTGTGGAGGATCATGACCTGCTGGCCGAGCTGCCGGCCGGCGAGGATGCGCGGCGCAACCACCAGAGGGCCGCCTCGCTGATCGCGGTCCTGCGCCGCGAACTCGACGCCGTCGCGGGCGAACTCAGCGCCGCGCTCGAGACACATGATGTCCTGAGCCGAACCCGTTCCCACCGCGCCTCGCGGCCGCGCTGACATCCGGGGGGCGTTCTGGCGGGGGCCAGAACGAAGAAGGGGCGGCCGGGGTCGCCCCGGCCGCCCCTCGCTCAGTTCAGGTCGGAAGCCGCTAGGCTTCCACCAGGTTCTTCTCCAGCGCCGCGGCGCGCATGGACTTCTGCCGCTTCTCGACCGCGCGGACCTCGATCTGGCGCACCCGCTCGCGGCTGACGCCGTACTCGGTGGCCAGGTCTTCCAGGGTGGTCGGCTCGTCCTTCAGGCGGCGCTCGGTCAGGATGTGGCGTTCCCGCTCGGAGAGCTCGGTCATGGCCTCTTCCAGGAGGCTCATGCGCAGGCTCTTCTCCTGGGTGTCGGCGACCACCGTCTCCTGGGAGGGGGTGTCGGTGTCGACCAGCCAGTCCTGCCACTCGCTCTCGCCGTCGGCGCGCATCGGCGCGTTCAGGCTCGCGTCGCCGCCGGACAGCCGGCGGTTCATCGAAATGACCTCGTCGTCGAGCACGCCCAGCTTGGTGGCGATCAGGCTCACCTGGTCGGGGCGTAGGTCGCCTTCCTGCAGGGCGGCGATCTCGGACTTGGCCTTCCGCAGGTTGAAGAACAGCTTCTTCTGCGCCGCGGTGGTGCCCATCTTCACGAGCGACCAGCTGCGCAGGATGTATTCCTGGATCGAGGCGCGGATCCACCACATGGCGTAGGTCGCCAGGCGGAAGCCCTTGTCCGGGTCGAACTTCTTCACCGCCTGCATCAGGCCGACGTTGCCTTCGGAGATCACCTCCCCGATCGGCAAGCCATAGCCGCGGTAGCCCATGGCGATCTTCGCCACGAGGCGCAGGTGGCTGGTGACCATCTTGTGGGCCGCCTCGGAATCCTCGTGCTCCTGCCAGCGCTTGGCCAGCATGAACTCCTCGTCCTTGGGCAGCATCGGGAACTTGCGAATTTCTGACAGGTACCGGCTCAGGCCACCTTCCGGCGACATGACGGCGAGCGCGTTGGCGGCCATGTTCTATCCCCTAAAGACTCTCCGGGACGTTCGGGTCGTCGCGCGGCGTGGATCTGTCTTGATCCGTCGCGCTTCGGCTTCCGCCCCCTTCTATCCCTTAGATAGGCATAAAAGTTCCGGGCGGTAGGGGCCGCTCGGGAGGAGGGCGGTCCGAAAGTCCGACTTCTGTTGTCGGGATTTTTACGCTGCTTAGATGGCGGCAACAAGGCGCCATTCCTCATTGGGTGAATAGCAAAACTGCATGATCGGTCGCTTTTCGCCCCGGCGGCGGGGTGCGCCGCAGGCGCAGTCGTTTTGGACCACTGAAAACACTGAAAGCTGGTTCACTCGCCGCGCGACCTTCGTGGCGCGGCGTGGCCGCCGCCTTCAGTGTTTTCAGTGTCTTCAGTGGTTGAATCTTGTCGCGCTGACGCGCCTCGGAGGTAGCGGCCCGGAACACCTGTTGCATGAGGGGGTGTCGGAACCGCCGCGCGTCGTTCGTCCTTGGGGCACAATCCCCAGCGACGGAGTTCCCCGATGTCCAAGCTCACCACCTGCCTCTGGTTCGACGGCCGCGGCGAAGAGGCGGCGCGGTTCTACGTCTCGCTGTTCCCGGGCTCGAAGCTGGGCAAGGTCACGCCCTACCCGGAGGGCACGCCCAGCCCGCTGCCGGTCGGCTCGGCGATGACCGTGGAGTTTGAACTCTGCGGAGCGCCCTTCCTGGCCCTGAACGGCGGGCCGGAGTTCAAGTTCACCGAAGCGGTCAGCCTTCAGATCCACTGCAAGGACCAGGCCGAGGTCGACCGCTACTGGAACGCGCTGACCGCCGACGGCGGCGAGGAGAGCGTGTGCGGCTGGTGCAAGGACCGCTTCGGCTTCTCCTGGCAGGTCGTGCCCGAGGTCCTGCCGAAGCTCATGGCCGACCCGGACCGCGACCGCGCCAACCGCGCCACCGCCGCGATGATGGGCATGCGCAAGCTCGACATCGCCCAGCTCGAGGCCGCGGCTGCCGGCTAGCCCCGCTTCAAGCGGTGTTCGCGCTTGTTGGTCTCGGCCAGAAGCAGGATCGACACCAGCGACACCGTGCACAGCACCGCCATGTAGCCGGCGATGACCACCGAGGATTTGTGCGCCTCGAGCAGCGCCGTGGCGATGATCGGGGCGAAGCCGCCGCCCAGGATGGCCCCCAGCTGGTAGCCCAGCGAGGCGCCTGAATAGCGGACCTCGGTGGAGAACAGCTCCGAGAACAGCGCTGACTGCGGACCGTACATGAAGTTCAGCGTCGCCTGGGCCAACGCGATGGCCAGCACCATGCCGGCGAACGTCCCGCCGTCGACCAGCCGCCACAGCGCGAACGCCCAGATCCCCGACGTGATTGCGCCGATGACGTAGACGATGCGCCGGCCGTAGCGGTCCGACAGGGCGCCGGAGATCGGCAGGCTGGGCGCCGACAGAAGCGTGCCCAACAGCAGCGCCCACAATACCTTCGGCCGCTCCATGTGCAGCGTCTGGACGCAGTACGACACCAGGAAGGTGATCACGAGATAGAAGCAGCCGTTGGAGGCCACGAACGAGCCGCCCGCCAGCAGGATCTCCTTCGGGTGCTGGACGATGGCCCTGAGGATGGGGCTCCGCTGGGCGCCCTTCGCCTCGGCGTCCTCCACCTGCTCCAGCGCCTTGAACTCCGGTGTGTCCTCCAGCTTGAGCTGCACGAAGAGGCCCAGGGCGACAAGGAGGATGCTGAGGATGAAGGGTACGCGCCAGCCCCAGGCCTGGAACGCCTCGGGCGCCAGGTTGGCGGTCATGACCAGGAACAGCAGGTTGGCCAGCACCACGCCGGCCGGCACGCCCAGCTGCGGGAAGCTGCCGTAGAACCCGCGCCGGCCCGCCGGGGCGCTCTCCACCGCCAGCAGGGCCGCGCCGCCCCATTGCCCGCCCACGGCCAGCCCCTGCGCGAACCGCAGCGCGATCAGCGCCAGCGGCGCGGCGATCCCGATCGTCGCATAGGTGGGCAACAGGCCGATCAGCGTCGTCCCCAGGCCCATCAGCATCAGGGCCGCCACCAGCGCCTTCTTGCGTCCGACGATGTCGCCGAAGTGGCCGAAGATCATGCCGCCCACCGGCCGGGCCACGAACCCCACCGCGAAGGTCGAGTAGGACGCGATCTGCGCCAGGGCCGGCGGCATGTCGGCCGGGAAGAACGCCTTGGGGAACACCAGCGCCGCAGCCGTTCCGTAGATGAAGAAGTCGTACCACTCGATACTGGAGGCGGCGACCGAGGTGGCCACGATCTTGGCAAGGCCGCGCGGCGGTGCGGCGGCGGTGGCGGCGGTCATGCGTAGTGGTCCTCCCCGGGGCGCGCTCCCCCGGGCGCCCTCTTGGCGGGGACTATGGCACGGGATTCCCGGTCGTGTGTGACCTCGAGGAAATCCCGCTCGCGCTCACAGCTCGGTGAGACCCTGCTCCAGCGCGGCCATGTCGGGAGGCAGGGGACTTTCGCAGCGGACTGGCTCGCCGGTGATCGGGTGGCGGAAGCCCAGCACGGCGGCGTGCAGGGCCTGGCGCGAAAGCCGTGCAGCTTCGATGGCGGCGCGCACCGGCGCGGCGGGGGCGCCGGAGCCATAGACGGCGTCGCCCAGGCAGGGGGTCCCCTTGCTGGCGAGGTGCACGCGGATCTGGTGCGTCCGGCCGGTTTCCAGCCGGCAGGCCACCCGCGCCGCCAGCGGCTTCTCCTGCGGCCCGAAGGCGCGCTCGGTCGCATAGTGGGTGACCGCGTGGCGGCCGCCGGACTTCACGATCGCCATCTTCTTGCGGTCGTGCGTGGAGCGGGCGATGGCGCCCTCGATCGTGCCCTTGGCCGGGCGCGGCGCCCCGCGGGTCAGCGCGATGTAGACCCGGTCGATGTCGTGGGCCGCGAACAGGGCCGACAGCCCCTGGTGCGCCGCGTCGGTCTTGGCGGCGACAATGACGCCGGAGGTGTCCTTGTCGATCCGGTGCACGATGCCAGGCCGGGCCACGCCGCCGATGCCCGACAGGCTGTCGCCGCAATGGTGCAGCAGGGCGTTGACCAGGGTGCCGCTCTCGCTGCCCGGCGCGGGGTGGACCGCCATGCCGGCCGGTTTGTCGACCAAGATCAGGTAGGCGTCCTCGAACAGCACCGTCAGCGGGATGTTCTCGGGCTGCGGATCGGCGGCCAGTAGCGGTGGGACCAGCACGCGATACTCGCCGGCCTGCGCCTTGCTGGACGGATTGCCGACGGGCGTGTCCCCGAAGCGCACCAGTCGCTGGGCCATAAGGGCCTGCAGCCGCGCGCGCGACAGCCCGGGCAGGGCGTCGGCCAGGGTCTTGTCGAGCCGCCCGCCCGCCTGCTCCGGCGCCAGCTCCACGGTCAGGGTTTCCAGGTCGTCCGCGTCGTCGTCTGGATCAGGCGGGGCGGGTGAGGTCATCCGCCGGCCCGGCCCGGTAAGACGGGGGCGACCGCGCCCGAGGCCCGGCGGCGGACCACCGGCCTGTCGACCCCCAGCGCGGCGGCCAACCGGTCACGCCTCCTCGACAGCGCCTTCGGCGCCAGGGTCAGTTTGGTCGCGAAGGCGGCAGGGCTCACCGATCGATGATCCGGAAATGCAGCGTCCCGTGCAACCCCACACGCAACCGCGCCTGCAGCGGTTGCCCACGCCGACGGTCGCGCACCAGCGATTCCGCGCCGGACGGCCCCTGCGACCAAGGCGGCCACCCGCGACTGCGGAGCCCTGCTCTTCGCGTGCCAACTCGCGGCTAAGTCCCGGTCGCCTCTTCCTCCTGGCCGGTGATCGAGCCTTCCTTGAAAAGATATTCCCGCAACTGCTCGTCGACCTCCTTGTCGTTGCGGCGCATCCACTCCAGCACCATCGAGGCGTGCTCCAGCTCCTCGCGCGCGTTGTGCAGCAGGATCGCCTTCAGCTCCGGATCCTCGGTGTCGTCGGCTCGCTGGCGGTACCAGTCGACGGCCTCGAACTCTTCCATGAGGCTCGTGATCGCGTAGTGCATGTCCAGGGTCTTGCGGGACAGCTTCTCGCGCGCAACGTGCAGAGCTTCGCTGGACATGGACCGTCGTACTCCTGTGCTATGGCTCCACCATAACGGGGCCGGGACAGGGGAGTAACGCGCATGCGGATCGATCGGCGCAAAGCCTTGGCGATGCTGGGGCTCGGAGCCGCGGGGCCGGCGGCCGCGCAGCTGCCCAAGCCGCTGGGCGTCACCTTCCAGCACGGAGTCGCCTCGGGAGACCCGCAGGCGGACCGGGTCGTCCTGTGGACGCGCATCACGCCGGAAAGCGGGCAGAAGCAGATCGCCTACACGTGGAAGCTCAACCCCCTGGACCGCCGCGCCGGCGGGGCTAAGAGCGGCTCGGGCGTCACCGGGCCGGAACGGGACTACACGGTCAAGGTGGACGTGGGCGGCCTGGACCCGGGCCGGACCTACATCTTCTCGTTCCAGGCCGAGGGCGTCACCTCGCCCGCCGGCCGCACCCGCACCCTGCCGGCCGGCCCGACGAAGGACGTGGTGATCGCCACGGTCTCCTGCGCGCTTTATCCGAACGGCTACTTCAACGCCTACAAGGCGATCGCCGACCTGGACCGCGTGGACCTGGTCGTCCACCTGGGCGACTACATCTACGAATACGGCGGGCCGGGCAGCTACGGCATGGACTCCGCCGTCGCCGGCGAGCGGCCGCACGATCCGCCGCATGAGTGCGTGACCCTCGACGACTACCGCCGCCGCCACGCCCAGTACAAGACCGACCCGGGCCTGCAGGCCGCGCACGAGCGAGCCCCCTGGATCGTCGCCTGGGACGACCACGAAACCGCCAACGACAGCTACAAGGACGGCGCCGAGGACCATCAGCCGGCCACCGAGGGGGACTGGTCGACACGCAAGGCCGTGGCGCTGAAAGCCTACTACGAGTGGATGCCGATCCGGGAGCCGGCGCAGGGCGTGTCGCTGGCCGAGGCCGGCCACCGCAGCTTCCGCATCGGCGACCTGGTCAGCCTGATCATGCTGGAGACCCGGCTCACCGCGCGCGACAAGCAATTGGTCTACGCCGACGACCTGATCGTGGACGGCAAACCCGACATCGCCGGCTTCCGGAAGAAATACGAAGACCCGGCGCGGCGCATGATGAGCCCCGCGCAGGAAACGTGGCTGGGCGACCAGCTGGCGGCGTCCGTGAAGGGCGGCCAGGCCTGGCAGATCATCGGCTCGGGCGTGGTGATGGGGCGGCTGAAGATGCCGGACCTGACGAAGGACATCCCGCCGGACCGCATGGCGGCGCTGCCCGACGCGACGAAGCGGCGGCTGGGGCGCATGCAGGCGATCGCGTCCCTGGGCCTGCCGTACGGCCTGGACATGTGGGATGGCTACCCGGTGGATCGCGAGCGGGTCTACGACGCCTTCAAGCGCGCCCAGGCGCGGCCGATCATCATCTCCGGCGACAGCCATGCCTTCTGGGCCAACGAACTGTCCGATGCGAAGGGCCGACGCGTGGCCTGCGAGTTCGGGGGCACCGCGGTCAGCAGTCCCGGCGCGGACGGATCCTTCGGCTATCCCATCGGTCCGGCCTTCGTGAGGGCCAGCGACGAGGTGAAGTTCTGCGACCAGGGGACCCGCGGCTTCGTGCTGCTGACCCTCACGCGGGAGGAGGTGCGCGGCGACTTCATCGGCGTGTCGTCGATCACCTCGAAGACCTTCACCACCAGCGTGGTGAAGAGCTATCGGGTGACCTCCGACGGAACCGGCGTCTCGGCCCTGAAGGCGGTCTGAGAGGGCTAGGCGGCTTTCCCGCCGGACCAGATCGTCTCGTACACCTCGTGTCCGATATCGGTCCCGTGGTCCTGCAGGCTCAGATACCGCACCAGGTGGGTCAGGGGCACCTCGGCCAGGCGGCCGACATAGCGGCCACCGGTCAGCGCGAAGTGCGCCGCCCCGGCTGTGGGGAACTTGTGCTGCAGCAGGGTGCAGTACCAGCGGGCGATCTCGGGCTGGTCGTGCTCGAGCCGCGGGTGCTTGGCATAGAGCTCGCTGCCGGCGCTGAGCACGGCGGCCGGCGTCAGCTGCGCCAGGGCCTCGAGCCCCGGCGGCAGCTCCAGCGAGATCTGGGTCTTCACGACCACGGTGTTGAGCAGGAACAGCATGCGACCTCATCCGCCGGCGCCTGTCTCGCCGGATCGGGCGGGATTTTCGCCCCGGCGCCGTTAGCGCGGGGTTGCGAAGCGTGGTGAACGCCGCGGGTCGCTAGCGGCGGTCCAGGGCCAGGCGGACCCCGAACGCCAGGAACACCCCGCCGGTGATCCGGTCCAGCCACTGGACCACGGCCGACCGCTGCAGCATCCCCGCGATGGGCCGCGTGCCGGCGATCAGGGTCGCCGACCAGCAGCTGCCGATCAGCACGTGGATCACCGCCAGCAGGAAGATGAACGGCGCGGCCTGCACGCCGCTCGGCAGGAACTGCGGGAGGAACGAGACGTAGAAGACGCCGATCTTGGGGTTCAGCAGGTTGGTCAGGAAGCCGCGCCGCATCCAGGCCAGGTCGCCGCCGCCGCGCTCGGCGCCGGTCGCCACCTCGAACCGGTCGCGCGGCTTCAGGACCAGGTTCAGGCCCAGCCAGACCAGGTAGGCCGCGCCAACCCACTTCAGGACGTTGAAGGCCAGAGTCGAGGCGTCCAGCAGGGCGCCCAGGCCCAACGCCACCGCCGCGCCCCAGATCAGGCAGCCGAAATTGATGCCGAGCGCGGCGAACGCCGCCCGCTTGGGACCCTCGACGGCTGCGGTGCGCAGCACGAGCGCCGTGTCGAGTCCGGGCGTGATCGTCAGCAGAAACGCGGCGACCACGTAGGCCGAGAGCGCCTGGACCACCGTCACGGCCGCATCACCAGCTTTCCGCCCTCGATCGTGCGATAGAAGCACGAGCGCCGGCCCGTGTGGCAGGCGCCGCCGTCGCCCTGCGGCCAGACCTTCAGCCACACCGCGTCCTGGTCGCAGTCGATGCGCATCTCCTCGATCACCTGCACCTGGCCGCTGGTGGCGCCCTTGTGCCAGAGCTCGCCCCGCGAGCGGCTGAAGTAGTGGGCCTCGCCGGTGGACATGGTCTTGTCCAGCGCCTCGGCATTCATCCAGGCCAGCATCAGCACCTCGCCGGTCTCGGCGTGCGTCGCCACCGCCGCGATCAGGCCGGCGGCGTCGTAGCGCGGCGTCAGAGCCTTGCCCTCTTCAAGGGCGTTCTTGGCGGCGTCGGTCATAGGGCTGGTCATGGCCGTGCATATGGCGCCCCTGGCGCACAAGCGCACCGGCTTTCGCGCCTGGGTCGCCGCGAAACAACAACGGCCGTCATCCCCCGGCTTGTCCGGAGGAGCCATTAAGCGCGCGAGTCTCTCGAAGTCCGCGGCATCGACGCCGCGGGCCGGCCCAATCGATCGGTGTCAATGGCTCCCCCGGACAAGCCGGGGGATGACGACGTGAAGAGGCGGCGAGCGATCCCGGTCTTCGCCTGGCGGCGAAACCGGGATGACGCCTAAGGCGTCACTTCCGGTTCGCGAAGTCCAGGAAGCGCTGGCGCAGCGTCGGGTCGGTCTTGAACACGCCGGTGAACTGGGTGGTGATCGTGGTCACGTGGCGGTGGTGCACGCCGCGGGTGGTCATGCACTGGTGGGCCGCGTCGATCAGCACCGCCACGCCGGCCGGCCGCAGGCTGTCGGTGATGGCGTCGCAGATCTGCTGGGTCATCGTCTCCTGCGTCTGCAGGCGACGGGCGAAGATCTCGACCACCTTGGCCAGCTTGGAGATGCCGACGACGCGGTTCGTCGGCATGTAGGCGACGAATGCCTTGCCCAGGAACGGCGCCATATGGTGCTCGCAGTGGCTCTCGACCTCGATGTCGCGGAGCATGACGATGTCGTCGTAGCCCTGCACGTCCTCGAAGGTGCGGCTCAGTTCCTTCGCCGGGTCGAGCTGATAGCCCTCGAACCACTCGGCATAGGCGTCGACCACGCGCTTGGGCGTATCGATCACGCCTTCGCGGCGCGGGTCGTCGCCCGCCCACGCGATCAGGGTGCGCACCGCTTCCATCGCTTCCTCGCGGGAGGGGCGCTTCACGGCTTCAAGATCAAGGTCGTTGGATCCGACCAGGGTTCGGTCGCGGATTGCGTCCATGAGGGAGCGGTCTTTCCAGGGCTGAGTTGCGCCGGGACGAAGGTCCCGGAAATAACGCGTGGCCACCCTTCGCATCGGACCGATTTCAGCGGGAAGGGTTCCCGTGGCTTCAAGTCCGGACGATCTGTATATGGGCCGACTGCCTCTCCGGGCAACCGTCCCGCAGCGTAAACCGAGCCGATGACCCTTTCCCTGTACGACACCATGAGCCGGGCCAAGCGGCCCTTCGCCCCCAAGGATCCGAGGCGGGTGACGCTCTACGTCTGCGGGCCGACGGTCTACAACTACGCCCACATCGGCAATTTCCGGCCGGTGGTGGTGTTCGACCTGCTGTTCCGGGTGCTGCGCGACATCTTTGGCGCCGACGCGGTGCTCTATGCGGCGAACGTCACCGACGTGGACGACAAGATCAACCGGAAGGCCGCCGACGAGGGCGTGCCGATCGCCACGATCAGCAACCGTTACCTGGACGCCTACAACGCCGACGCCGCGGCGTTGGGCGCCCTGCCGCCCACGTTCCAGCCGCGCGTCACCGAGACGATGGACGCCATCGTCGGGATGATCGGCGACCTCGTGCGCAACAACGGCGCCTATGCGGCCGAGGGGCACGTGCTCTTCGACACCCAGGCCTTCGGCGACTACGGCAAGCTCTCGGGCCGGCCGATGGACGAGATGATCGCCGGCGCGCGGGTGGACGTGGCCCCCTACAAGCGCCACCCGGCCGACTTCGTGCTGTGGAAGCCGTCCAAGCTCGGCGAACCGTCGTGGGAGAGCCCGTGGGGCGCGGGCCGCCCGGGCTGGCACATCGAGTGCACCGCGATGATCGAGGCGGCCCTGGGCCTGCCGATCGACATCCACGGCGGCGGCATCGACCTGGTCTTCCCGCACCATGAGAACGAACTGGCCCAGGGCGTCTGCTCCGGCCACGGCGGGCGCGAGTACGCCGGTGTCTGGATGCACAACGGCTTCCTGAACATGGGCGACGAGAAGATGTCCAAGAGCGTCGGCAACGTCGCGCTCGCCCACGACCTGCGCCAGCAGTATCCGGGCGAGGCGATCCGCTGGGCGCTGCTGGCCGGCCACTATCGACAGCCGCTGGAGTGGACCGGCGAGCTGATCGCCCAGGCCAAGAGCGCGCTGGACCGCCTGTACCGCGTGCTGGACGATTCCGGGCGGTTCCTGGCGGGTGTCCCCACCTCGGCCCGGGCCAGCGGCGGCGAGCATCGCGGCGCGGTGGAGGCCTTCGACGCGGTGATGGCCGCCCTGCACGACGACCTCAACACGCCGGAGGCGTTCGCTGGGCTGTTCCAGCTCTCCGACCACCTTCGCTCGGCGGCGATGGGCAAGGACGTGGCGGGCGTCGAGCGCAGCCGGGCGCTGCTGCTAGAGGCCGGTCAGCTGATGGGCTTCCTCACCGCCGACCCACAGGCCTGGTTCCAGGGCGGGGCCGACGACGACCTGAAGACCAGGGTCGAGGCGCTGATCGCCGAGCGGCTGACCGCGCGGGCGCAGAAGAACTGGCCCGAGGCCGACCGCATCCGCGACGCGCTCACCGCGTTGAATGTCGAGGTCATGGATGGTCCCACCGGGGCCACCTGGCGGATCAGGGAGCAGACGTGATGGCGCCCTTCAAGAACGAACCGAACCTGCTGGCCGGCCCCTTCGCGCGCAAGGGCATGGGTCCCAAGATCCAGTCGGCGGCGCCCGAGGCCAAGCTGCCGCCGCCGAAGCCGCCCAGCGGGGTCACCGTCGAGGACCGCATCGGCATCCAGGCGCCGGCCGAGGTGATCTGGGAGATCGTCCAGGACCTGGAAAGCTGGACCCACTGGAACCCCACCTATCCGAAGGCGGCCGGCCAGGTTCGGATCGGCGAGGTGCTGGACGTGACCCTGGTCCTGGAAGGCCAGCCGCCGCAGGCTCTGAAGCCCAGGGTGCTGGACTGGATCCCCAACGAGCAGCTCCACTGGGAGCTCCGGATGATGGGCGGGATGATCAAGACCATCCGCTACATCGAGATCGAGGCCCTGGGGCCCGAGAACTGCGTGGTCAACAACGGCGAGATCTTCGGCGGCCTGATGGGCCCGTCGCTGGGCAAGCGGGTCGGCCGCACCGTGCGCCGCGGCTTCAAGGCCATGAGCGAGGCGCTGAAGGACCGCGCCGAGGCCGAGTGGGCGCGGCGCAAGGGCTAGGCGCCGGGTTCTGACATCGTAGGCGCCAGAAGCTTGGCGTCCTCCGCAAGCTTCGCCATGGTGATCGCAGATCACCAAGGGGGGCGAGCATGGCGGCCAGGATCGGGCGCACGGTGGCGGACTCGACGCCGGACTGGCCGGAGCCGGCGAAGCCGCCGAAGGGCGCGCCGAACATCCTCGTCGTCCTGTTCGACGACGTCGGGTTCTCCGACTTCGGCTGCTACGGCTCGCCGATCCGCACGCCCAACATCGACCGTATCGCCGCCGAGGGCCTGCGCTACGCCGGCTTCCACACGACGGCCATGTGCTCGACGACCCGCGCCGCGCTGCTGACCGGGCGCAACCACCACTCGGTCGGCGTCGGCTGCCTGGCCAACTTCGACTCGGGCTACCCCGGCTATCGCGGCAAGATCGACAAGGCGGCGGGGACCCTGCCGGAGATGCTGCGGCCGCACGGCTACCGGAACTACATGCTGGGCAAGTGGCATGTGACGCCGCTGACCGAGACCGGGCCGTCGGGACCGTTCGACGGCTGGCCGCTGGGCCGCGGCTTCGACCGGTTCTACGGCTTCATGGACGCTGAGACGGACCAGTACGCCCCAGAGCTGGTGCGCGACAACACGCCGATCGCGCCGCCCGGGACCCATGCCGACGGCTATCACCTGACCGCCGACCTGGTGGACCAGGCCATCCGCTACATCGCCGACCACACGGCCGACGCGCCACAGACGCCCTGGCTGACCTGGCTGGCCCTGGGCGCCTGCCACGCGCCGCACCAGGCCCCGGCCGAGCTGATCAAGAGCTATGACCCGGTGTTCGAAGGGGGCTGGGACGTCGAGCGGGAACGCCGTCTCTCACGTCAAAAGTGGCTGGGCATCGTGCCGGCCGACACCCGCCTGCCGAACCGCAACGACGGCGTGCGCGCCTGGGACAGCTACCCCGAGGACGAGCGCAGGCTGATGACGCGCCTGCAGAGCGCCTTCGCCGCCATGCTCGACCACGCCGACCAGCACCTGGGCCGCCTCGTGGACTTCCTGGAGACCGCGGGCCTGCGCGACGACACCCTGATCATCGTCATGTCCGACAACGGGGCCAGCCAGGAGGGCGGGCCGCAGGGGTTCGTCAACGCCATGGGCCCGTTCAACTTCCGCGGCGAGCCGATGGCCGAGAAGATCGCCCGTATCGACGACATCGGCGGGCCGGACACCCACTCCAACTTTCCGCAGGGCTGGGCGATGGCGTCGAATACGCCACTGCGCCGCTACAAGCAGAACACGCACGGCGGCGGCATCCGCGACCCGCTGGTGATCTCCTGGCCCAACGGCATCGCCGCCCGCGGAGAGGTGCGGCCGCACTTCGCCCACGCCAGCGACCTGGTCCCGACCCTGCTCGATCTGCTGGGGGTGCGCCCGCCGGCGACCGTGGCCGGCGTCGCCCAGATGCCGCTGGAGGGCGAGAGCTTCGCCGCCAGCCTGGCCGATCCCGCCGCGCCGCCGCGAAAATCCGCGCAGTACTTCGAGATGTTCGGCCACCGCGGCCTCTGGAAGGATGGCTGGAAGGCCGTCGCCTTCCACCCGCCCGGCGCGCCGTTCGACAACGACGTGTGGGAGCTGTTCCACCTCGACGCCGACTTCTCGGAGACCGACGACCTGGCCGCCCGCGAGCCCGAACACCTGGCCACCCTGCAGGCCGAGTGGTGGGCGGCGGCGAAGGCGCACCAGGTGCTGCCGCTGGACGACCGCTTCGGCGCGCGGTTCGCCGAGAACTCCGCGCGGTTCCACGGCGCACGGCGCCAGTTCGTGTTCCACAAGGGCATGGGCCACCTGCCCACCGACGTGGCCCCCGACGTCCGCGCCCGCACCTACCGCATCGAGGCCGACGTGCGGCTGACCGGCGGCGAAGAGGGCGTGCTGCTGGCCCACGGCGACGCGACCAGCGGTTACAGCCTCTACCTCAGGGACGGCCGCCTGCATCACACCCTGAACATCGGCGGCGAGAAGACCACGGTGACCTCCGACCGCCCCGTGCCGGCCGACGCCACGCGCCTGGGCGTGGTCTCGCGGCGCAGCGACGCGGGCCCGCGCGACTTCACCCTGACCATCGACGGCCGGCCGGCGGGGAAGGTGACCGCCACCACCGGCTTCGCCACCCTGATCTCGTGGTCGGGCCTGGACATCGGCCTGGACCGCGGCAGCCCGGTGGCCGACTACCCGGCGCCGTTCGCGTTCACGGGCGTGCTGCGCAAGGTCACCGTGACCATGGACGACGACCAGGCGCTTGACGGCGACGCCGTTGGCGAGGCCGAGATGGCGCGGCAGTAGAGGGACCCCCGATGATCGTCGAGATGCGCACCTACACCCTGGCCCTGGGCGCCACCGGCCGGTACTTCAAGCTCTACGCCGAGAAGGGCCTCGGCGTTCAGAAGCGCATCCTGGGCCACCTGGTCGGCTACTACGCCGTCGAGGTGGGCGAGCTGAACAAGGTGGTCCACCTGTGGGCCTACGAGTCGATGGACGAGCGGGCCAGGCGCCGCGCCGAACTGTGGGCCGACAAGGAATGGCTGGCCTATGTGGCCGAGGTCGGGCCCCTGGTGGTCGACCAGGCGAACCAGATCCTGACGCCCGCGCCGTTCTTCAAGCTGCCGGAGCCGGCCTGATCGGTTTGACTCTGCGCCTGCGAACCCCGACCTAGGGGCCATGATCGACGACCTCTATTCGGCGAAGCTCCTGCGGCTGGCGGCGGAGATGCCGCGCGCCGGGCGCCTCAGCGATCCCGACGCCAGCTCGGAAAAGGTCTCCAAGCTGTGCGGCAGCCGCGTGGTGGTGGACGTGAAGGTCGACGGCGACCGGGTCACCGACTTCGCCCAGGACGTGAAGGCCTGCGCCCTCGGCCAGGCCTCGGCCGCCGTGCTGGGCGCCCACGTGATCGGCGCCAGCCTCGCGGAACTGGAAACCACCCGCGACGCGTTCAAGGCCATGCTGAAGGCGGACGGCCCGCCGCCGCAGGGCCGCTTCGCCGATCTGGCGTTGTTGGCTCCGGTGAAGGATTATCCGGCGCGGCACACCTCCACCCTGCTGGCCTTCGAGGCGGCGGCGGAGGCGGTGCGGGAGGCGGCCCATGGGGCCAAGGCGAGGAGCTGATGGCCGACTTCATCTTCCTGATGCACGAGGACGGCGGCGGCGCCGGGCTCGACTGGGAGCCCTACCTGTCGAAGCTGCGCGAGGCCGGCGTCTTCCAGGGCGGCAGCGCCATCGGCGTCGGCGAATGCTGCCGCAAGGCCGGCGCCGCCCCCGAGCCCACCGCCCACATCGGCGGCTTCATCCGGGTGACCGCCGAGGACCTGGAACACGCCAAGGCCCTGCTGAAGGGCAACCCCGTCTACGAAAGCGGCGGCACGGTGGAGATACGGGACCTGCCGAACGGGTAGGGCGGCGAACAGTTCTTGATATGTTCTGGAGTCGCGGCGCGGACTGTGCCAGGTCTGACCCTGCACAGTTGCGGGTGGTCCGTTCGCCATGACGATTGAGAACCTCATCAAAGCAGTGCCGCCGCCGGCCGCGCCGTCAGAGAGCTTTCGGGGGCCCTGGGAGCCGGTCGAGGCCGAGATCGGACGAGAGCTGCCGCCCGACTACAAGGACTTCGTGCGGCTGTACGGCGGCGGCTACTTCTTCGGGGGTACTGTGATGATCTGCGTCGCAGGAGCTGCAACCCCGGGCGCCCGACTAGAGCGGCATGTTCCGCTGGTCTGCAGCACGTTCACGCCATTTGACGACCGGATGCCCTATCGGCTGTGGCCGGAGGCCGACGGACTCATTCCACTCGGAGGCACCAACGGTGGTGACCAGATTTTCTGGCTAACAGAGGACGACCCGGCCGCCTGGAAGGTTGTGGTGTGGGGACGTGGCTTGGGCAGTTTTGAAGTGTTCGATTGCGACGTGACGGACTTCCTCGCGGGCCTCGCCTCCGGCGAGATCCTGCCGAAGGAGTTTCCAGAGCTCGGCCGTTCCGATCCCGTCTTCGAGCCGTTTCCTCCTGTCCCGGATTGGCGTCGGCGATTCGCCGTCATCAGCGCAAACCCACTTCGGCTCTCGTGGAGGCTCGGCCGGTTCGGCGCCGCCGCGAGCGGGGTTTCCACCAGCCGGCTACGCGATGAGGGGTAGGAACCTTTGGGTCGCCTGAGCCTGCGATGAGTGGAATCTCAACGCCCTTTGTGCTATCCGCCCCGCCCATGTCGACGCCCGTCCAAGACGACCGCGCCTTCCCGACCCTCGCGATCCGCGGGGCGGACACGCGTGTGACCGGCCTGGCGCCCCGGCGAACTACCCCCGCCGGCGTGGCTTGAACCTCTCGGGGTCCCGGCGTAGGCACGGGGTCCAAATCGCAAGTTCCGCAGCCGGCATGAGCTTCTACGAGAGATGCGTCCGTGGGCTCCTGCGAGCCTACAAGCTGACGCTTTCGCCGCTGATCGGGCGGCAGTGCCGGTTCCTTCCGACCTGTTCGGAATACGCCGCCGAAGCCCTGATCAGCCACGGCCCCTGGCGGGGGAGCGCGCTCACCGTCCGGCGGCTGTGCCGATGTCATCCCTGGGGTGGCGCGGGATATGACCCGCCGCCGCCTCCGCGCCAGACGCCTGAGGGCCCGAAAAGCCAAGGCAAGGCGCGCGATTGGAAGTGTGAAACATGATCGACCTGATTTTCCCCGACGGCTCGAAACGCGAGTTCGAGGCCGGGACGACGGGCAAGCAGGTGGCGGCCTCGATAGCCCCCTCGCTGGCCAAACGCGCCGTGCTGGTGAAGCTGGACGGCGAACTGCTGGACGTGGACCGGCCGCTGGAGAGCGGCGGCAAGTTCGAGATCCTCGGCCGCGACGCGCCCGAGGCGCTGGAGACGATCCGCCACGACGTCAGCCACATCCTGGCCGAGGCGGTGCAGGAGCTGTTCCCCGGCACGCAGGTCACGATCGGCCCGGCGATCGAGGACGGCTTCTACTACGACTTCGCCCGCGACGAGCCCTTCAGCCTTGACGACCTGGCGAAGATCGAAGAGCGCATGAAGCAGATCGTCGACCGCGACGAGCCGATCGTGCGCGAGGTGTGGGACCGCGCCGAGGCGATCGCCCACTTCAAGTCGATCGGCGAGCTCTACAAGGCCGAGATCATCGAGGGCATCCCCGGCAACGAGCCGATCACGGTCTATCGCCAGGGGAACTGGAAGGATCTGTGCCGCGGGCCGCACCTGCCGTCCACGAAGGCGGCGGGCAAGGCCTTCAAGCTGACGAAGCTGGCCGGCGCCTACTGGCGCGGCGACCACCGCAACCCGATGCTGCAGCGGATCTATGGCACGGCCTGGGCCAGCGAGGCCGACCTCGAAGCCTACGTCCACCGCCTCGAGGAGGCGGAGAAGCGCGACCACCGCAAGCTCGGCCGGCAGATGGACCTCTTCCACATGCAGGAAGAGGGCAAGGGCATGGTGTTCTGGCACCCTAAGGGCCTGACGCTGTGGCACACGATCGAGGCCTACGTCCGCCGCCGCATGGACGACGCCGGCTACGTCGAGGTGCGCTCGCCGCAGGTGCTGGACCGGGTGTTCTGGGAGCGGTCGGGACACTGGGAGAAGTACCGGCCCAACATGTTCGTCTGCGAGACGGAGGAGGGCGAGGAGCTCTCCCTGAAGCCGATGAACTGCCCGGGCCACGTGCAGATCTTCAAGTTCGGCCAGCGTTCCTATCGCGACCTGCCGCTGCGCATGGCCGAGTTCGGCGCGTGCCACCGCTATGAACCGTCCGGCGCCCTGCATGGATTGATGCGGGTGCGCGCTTTCACCCAGGACGACGGTCACATCTTCTGCCGCGAGGACCAGATCGAGGAGGAGACGGCCCGGTTCATCGAGCTGGCGAACTCGATCCACGCCGACTTCGGGCTGGAGCGGGACCACATCGCGCTGGCGACGCGGCCGGAGCTGCGCGCCGGCTCGGACGAGTTCTGGGACAAGGCCGAGGCTCAGATGCTGGCCGCGGCGCGCAAGGCCGGCATCGAGCCGGTGATCGCCGAGGGTGACGGCGCCTTCTACGCGCCGAAGCTCGACTGGGCGCTGAAGGACAGCATCGGCCGCATCTGGGTCTGCGGCACGATCCAGCTGGACTACGTGCTGCCCGAGCGGCTCGACGCGGAATACGTGGGCGAGGACGGCCAGAAGCATCGGCCGGTGATGCTGCACCGCGCGATCTGCGGGTCGCTCGAGCGGTTTATCGGCGTGCTGATCGAGAACTACGCCGGGGCGTTCCCGATGTGGCTGGCGCCGGTGCAGGTGGTGGTGGCCACGATCACGTCCGACGCCGACGACTTCGCCCTGAAGGCGGCCGAGCAACTGCGGGCCGCCGGCCTCAGGGTCGAGACGGACCTGCGCAACGAGAAGATCAACTACAAGGTCCGCGAACACAGCCTCGCCAAGGTCCCGGTGATCGCCGTCGTCGGCCGCCGTGAGGCGGAAGAAGGAAAATTGGCCCTGCGACGCCTAGGGTCGGACGGCCAGCAGATCGTCTCACTCGACGAGGCGGCGAACCTGCTTGCCAGGGACGCCGACCCGCCGGATGTTGCCCGTAAGCGGCTGGTCGCCGCGGGTGGAGCTGGGGAGGCTGGATGAACGGCGTCGCCGCACCGATCTACGTCGACGACGCGACGCCGCTGACGGCTGCGTTGCGCCCTCGCCGCAGCGTCTCTGTGGTGATGGTCGTCTACATGACTGGCGAGGCGCTCGCCGAAAGCCTGCCCCGCGTGCTGGCCGACCCGCTGGTCGATGAGTTCGTGATCGTCGACAACGGCTCGAACCCGCAGGAGGCCGAACTCCTGCGGGCGCTCGCGCGCGACGACCGGGTGAAGCTGGTCACCGGCCACGGCAACATCGGCTTCGCCAAGGGCGCCAACCTGGGCGCGGCGACCGCGACCGGCGACCTGCTGGTCTTCCTCAATCCCGACGCCTTCCTGCAGCCGGGCTGCATCGCCGAGCTGGTGCGCGAGGTCGGGGATCGGCCGGCGCCCTGCATCGTCGGCGGCCGGGTGCTGAACAGCGACCGAACCGAGCAGCGCGGCGCGCGCCGCGGCGACATCACGCCGGTGAGCGCCCTGCTCTCCATGAGTGGCCTGGCGAAACTGGTCCCCGCCTGGCGGCGGTTCGAGGTGCACTGGGAGGGCGAGGCGCTGCCGGCCGAGGCGGCGAAGACGCCGACCATCTCCGGCGCCTGTTTCTGCATGCGCCGCGAGGACTTCGCCGGCGTCGGCGGCTTCGACGAAGGCTACTTCCTGCACGTCGAGGACGTCGACCTGTGCTGGCGCGTGCGCCAGGAGGGCGGCGTCGTGCTGTTCCACCCGAAGGCCGAGGTCATCCACCTGGGCGGCACCAGCGAGACCAGCGCGATGGCGGTCGAGTTCCACAAGGGCGTGGGCCTGGCCCGCTTCTTCCGCAAGCGCGCCAGGAGCGTCGGTCAGGTGATCGGCGCCTGGCTGCTCTCCCCCCTGGTCGTCGCCCTGGCCCTGGCCCGCCCGCTGGTGTGGAAGCTGAAGGGCGGCGCCTCCTAGCGCGACGGCGCGTCGGTCACGGCTTCAGCCCGAGGGCGCGATCGAGGTCCGGGTCGCCCACCGCCGCCGCCATGTCCCGCGCGGAGGCCCCGGTGCGGTTCTTCAGGTCCAGGCTGGCGCCGTGGCGGCGCAGCAGGGCCGCGGCTTCGGGATGGTCCGCCTGGACCGCTTTCATCAGCGCCGTGTCGCCGTCGTCGTCCGGTTCGTCGACGGGCGCGCCCTTCGCCAGCAGGGACCGCATTTCCGACAGACGGCCGGCGGCGGCGGCGTCGCGCAGTCTCGCGGCCTGCTCCGCGGGCGGGACGCTCGCGAGGCCAGCCGCCCGCGACGCCCGCGCC
>CBHTUE010000052.1:0-23626 GCA_966096115.1 uncultured Phenylobacterium sp. | reverse complement strand
ACGTCCGACCCTCAGATTCGTAGTCTGATGCTCTATCCAGCTGAGCTACGGGCGCATCCGGCCTTTCGGCAAGGGCGCGGAACCTAGTCGCGGGCGAGCGGGAGCGCAAGGCCCCCGCTCGACGATTTTCATGGCCGCTTTTGACGCGCCGGTCAGCGGGGGAACGGCAGGCCCGGCAGACCCTTCAGGATGTCGCTGGCCTTGGGCTTCCGGGGCGGCTGGTTGGGTTGCGGCTGCGGCTCGCCGGACGGGGCCTGGTAGCCGCCGCGGCCGCCCATCTGCGGCATGGTCATGCCCAGGAGGCCGCCGGTGGCGGAACGGTAGCGCACCTTCACCGCCCACTGCTGGTTCCAGGTCACCTTCGGGTCGGTCGGCCGGGGCGGATAGACGAAGTTCGCCTCGCCGCGGTAGGCGGCCATTTGCACCAGACCCTGGGGCATGGCGTCCATCACCTCCTTGGGCACCGCACAGGTCTTCGTGCCCGGGCCCATCAGGGTCTTGTTGGCAACCAGGCGGGTGATGTCGGGGCTGGTGAGGTAGTCCGGCATGGCGAAGCCGCCGGCCTGGGTCTCGGAGGACGACCAGAGGACGACGGTCTCGCCGTTGCCGCCGACCGCGCTGGCCAGATAGGCCTCGGCGTTGCCGACCAGGTTCCAGCCCAGGTTCACCCAGCCGCCGGGCGCCCTGGCGTTGGTGGTCAGGTTCAGCGGGCCCAGGAAGTCCTGGTCCTCGTCGATCGTGAAGTTGATCTGCGGACTGTAGTTGCCCCTGATCGTGTGTGCGCCGACCAGCGAGCCGTTGCCCGGCACCTGGGTCTGGGTGCGCTCGTTGGGCCACTCGCCGTAGGTCTTGTTGCGATAGGCTGAGGGCGGCTCGCCGTGGCGGTAGTCGAAGCCCTTCAGGGCCTGCAGGGCGGCGGGGACCTGGCCGGCCTTCATCTTGGCCGGATCCATGGAAGCGAAGTCGATCACGACGGGCTGGCCGGGTCGGGCGTGCTCGCCGCAGCCCCAGAAGATCAGCATTTTGCCGCGCGGCTTCTGGTACTCGCGCGGGATGCTCTCGCCCCGCTCGACCGGCTGGGTCGGGACGACCTTCGGCGTCAGCAGCGGCAGGTCGGGCCCAGCGCCCAGGCCCTGCGGCGGCAGGTGGTCGGCGGCCGGGGCCGGATTGGTCTGGCTGGAGCCGAGCTGCAGGTTGAGCGACTTGTTCGCGCCGCCCCCGCCGCCGCCCGTCATCATGCGCATGATCGCGCCCGCATCCGGCCGCCCGCCGCCCGCGCCGCCGGCGCCCGGCATGCCGAAGCCGCTCTGGGTCTGCGCGCTCATCCAGTAGACGGCGACCGGGCCGGTGACCTTCTGCTGCGCCCCTGCGCCACTGGCGGCGACATTGGCGACGGCGGCGACGCCCGCGATGACCACGAGCTTGCGTCCCAGACTCATTCTGAACTCCCCGAACTTGACCACCCGCCCAGGCTAGCACGCCGTACGGCGGCGGAAACACGCCTTAGCCGGCAGGTCCGTCCCGCCAGCAGGGGACATACGCGCCCGGGCACGGCGTGGCTTCAAACACCCCGCGCGCGACGGCGCGGGCCAGCGTGTCGGCCGCCAGGGCGCCCAGGCGGGCCAGCACGTGGTTGGCGTCGTCCCCCAGCGGGCGGCGGCCGGTGGACAGGGCGAAGACCACGTCGCCGTCGAAGGGCGCGTGGATCGGCCGGATGGCTCGGGCCAGGCCGTCCTGGGCCATAACGGCCAGCCGTCTGGCCTGAGCGGGGGTGAGGACGGCGTCGGTGGCGACGCAGGCGATGGTGGTGTTGCGCGTCTCGTCGGGCCGCTTGGCCGAGCCCCACTGGTCGGGCGCGGCGGTGAGGCCGGCCGCGCCGAGGCCGCCGAACTCCGCGCCGATTTCATAGGGCGCGGCCCAGAAGGTCCTGCCCCCTGGCGCGATCACCGAGCCCCAGCTGTTCACCGCCACGATCGCGCCGACCGTGAAGCCGTCGAAGCTGACCACCGAGGCCGAGCCGGTCCCGCCCTTAAGCCCGCCGGCCATGGCGCCATAGCCGGCCCCGGCCGTGCCCAGGTCGACGTCCAGGCCCGCCGCCGCGATCGCCGCGCGGCCCAGGTCGCGATAGGGCGGGTCTTCGCCCCAGGCCTTGTCGCCGCCGTTGGCGGTGTCGAACAGGATCGCCGCCGGCACGACGGGCGACTTGGGCACGCCGTCGGCCATGCCATAGCCGCGCCCCCGGGCGCCGAGCCAGGCTGTCACGGCGTCGGCCGCGGCAAGGCCGTAGACCGAGCCGCCCGACAGCACCACGGCGTCGACCGCGTCGACCAGGTTCTCCGGCGCCAGGGCGTCGGTCTCCCGCGTGCCGGGGCCGCCGCCGCGCACGTCGACGGAACAGACAACCCGGCCGTTGTCCTGCGGCAGGATCACCGTAACGCCGGTGCGGACCGCGGCGTCGTGCGCCTGCCCGACCATCAGGCCGGGGACGTCGGTGATCAGGTTGCGAGGGCCTGGACCTGGCGTCTTTCCGTCCATAGGAGGGACGTCGCACGACCGGGCGTTTGTTGTCCACGCGGGCCTGCCGCTATGGTCACGCCGTCCGCCGCCCGGCGTCGTCTCCGTGTGGGGAAATGCCCATGCCCAGCCATCTAGGTGGCGCCCCGCGCCGCTCAGGAGCCGCTCGTCCCGTGAAGTTCCAGTCCTCGTTCGCCCCGCTCGCCCTGGCCATCCTGGTCGCCGCGGGCTCGGCCCCGCTCCAGGCGGCGGCAAAGCCCAGGCCGGTCGCGGCCGCCAAGGCGCCGGTCAGCTCCAGCGGCATGATCGCGGCGGCCAATCCCATGGCGGTCGAGGCGGGGCTGAAGGTGCTGCGGGCCGGCGGCTCGGCGGTCGACGCGGCCGTGGCGATCCAGGCGACCCTGGGCCTGGTGGAGCCGCAGAGCTCGGGCCTCGGCGGCGGGTCGTTCATGACCTATTACGACGCGGCGACGAAGTCGGTGACGGCCTACAACGGCCGCGAGACCGCGCCGGCCGCGGCCACCGACAAGTGGTTCTACGGCGCCGACGGCCGCCCGCTGGACAAGGGCACGGCGATCCTGTCGGGCCGCTCCACCGGCGTGCCGGGCGCCATCGCCATGCTGCACCTGGCCCAGTCGCAACACGGCAAGCTGGCCTGGAAGGACCTGTTCGGCGAGGCCGAGCGTCTGGCCGACGGCGGCTTCCCGGTCCCGGGCCGAATGGCCGCCGCGGCCGCCAGCCGCGCTCCGCAGGCCAGCGCGCCGGACGCCGTCGCCTACTTCACCAAGCCCGACGGGACCAAGGTGAAGGCCGGCGAGACGTTCCGGAATCCGGCCTACGCCGCCACGATCCGGCTGGTTGCCGCGCAGGGGCCCAAGGCGCTGCTGGAGGGCAAGATCGCCCAGGACATCGTGGATCGGGTGCATCAGGGCCAGTACCCCTCGACCCTGACCCTGGACGACCTGAAGGCCTACAAGCCCAAGGCCACGCCCGGGCTCTGCCGCTCCTACCGCATCTACATCGTCTGCGTGCCGCCGGCGCCGTCGGGCGGGCCGGGCGTGCAGGAGGCTCTGGGCCTGCTCGAGCACACCGCCATCGGCCAGCACAGGAACGACGCCGAGGGCTGGTACCTGTTCAGCCAGGCCAGCCGGCTGATGTACGCCGACCGCGACCGCTACATCGCCGACCCGGACTTCATCGACGTGCCCGTCGAGGGCCTGCTGGACCCCGCCTACCTCGCCGAGCGCGCCAAGCTGATCGGCCCGATGGCCAGCCCCGGCTCACCCGCGCCGGGCAGGCCCAAGGGCGCCGGCATCCGCGCCCCCGACGCCACCCGGGAGCCCGGCGGCACCACTCACTTCGTCATCGTCGACCGGTGGGGCAACGTCGTCTCGATGACCACCACGGTGGAGAGCATCTTCGGCTCGGGCCGGATGGTGGACGGCTTCTTCCTCAACAACCAGCTGACCGACTTCTCGCTGTCGGCGACGGATCGCGACGGGGTCCCGGCCGCCAACGCCGTGGCCGGCGGCAAGCGGCCGCGCTCGTCGATGGCTCCGGCCATCGTGCTGGACAGGCAGCACCGGTTCGTGGCCGCGGTCGGTTCGCCGGGCGGCCCCTCGATCATCGCCTACAACCTGAAGGCCCTGGTCGGACTGCTGGACTGGAAGCTGCCAATCCAGGACGCCATCAACCTGCCGAACCTGATCGCCGGCGGGAGCTTCTATGCCGCCGAGGTGGACAAGTTCTCGCCGGAGCTGAAGGCCGGGCTGGAAGCCAAGGGCGTGAAGCTGTCCAACGGCTTCGGCGCGGAAGGCTCGGGCCTGCACGGGATCGAGGTCACGCCCCAGGGCCTGCGCGGCGCCGCCGACCCGCGGCGCGAGGGCGTGGCGCGGCAGCCCTAGGAAACCCGGGTCGTCCGGCGGGCCCGCGCCCCGCGTTGGGGGGCGGCGGCGCGGGGCCGGCGCCGGTCGAAGAACGGGCCCAGCGCCCCGGTGACCGACAGCGCCAGGGCGCCGCCGGGGCCGGGCGCAAGCTCCTTGGCGATGGCGAGGCCCAGGCCGGTGGAGCCCGGACGACCGGACCCGGCGAAGGGCTGGAACAGGCGTTCCCTGATCCGCTCCGGCACGCCCGGACCGTTGTCGGCAATGCGGATCAGGCTGGCGCCGCTCAGCGCCTCGACCGAGACCTCGACGCGACCGCCGCCTTCGCGGCCCTCCTGATGCTCGATCGCCTGGCGGGCGTTGCGCAGCAGGTTCACCAGGATGCGATGCAGCTGGTCCGGGTCGGCCAGCACCCGCTCGGCGGCCGGTACGCGGGACACCAGCCGCACGCCGGCGTCGGCCAGCCGCGCCTCGGCGGCCGCCTCCTGCAGCGCCTCGCCCAGGCGGACGCTCTGGGCCTCGGGCGCGGCCTCCTGGGTCTTGCCGTAGACCAGCACGTCGGCGGCCAGTTTCACGGCCCGGTCCAGGGCGCGTTCCAGGCGCGGCAGGGCCTGGCTGACCTTCGGATCTTTCGACGCCGCCAGCCGCTCAGAGGCCAACTGGGCGCTGGTCAGCATGTTCTTCAGGTCGTGATTGATCTTGGCCACCGCCTCGCCCAGCGCCGCAAGCCGGGCGCGGGAATTCAGCGCCACGCGCAGGTCGGCCTGCATGCGGTCGAGCTCGGCCTCGGCGCGGCCGATTTCATCGCGGCGGCCGGAGAGCTGGATCTGGGCGTCGGGGTCCTCGGGGTCGGCGCGGAACCGCTCCATCGCAAACGTGATCCGCTGCATCGGGCGCACCAGGAACAGGTTCAGCGCGAAATAGACGATCACCCCCGCCAGGGCCGACACGCCGGCCACGATCGCCACCAGGCGCCACAGGTAGGAGCTGAGCGCCTTCTTCAGCTCGGTGTCGGTGGCGACGAACTCGATGAAGTCGGCGCGGCGGAACCGCGGCTCGGCCATCACCCGCACGCGGTTGCCGCTGCCCAGCAGCGTCTGGAACGGGGCGAACAGGCCCAGGCCCGGCGCCTTGTTGCGCAGGTCCACCAGATAGGGCGTCTGGGCCGGCCGGGCGGAGGCGAACACCAGCCGGCGGACCCCGTCGTTGGACACCGACACGATCTCGACCCCGGCGCCGGCCAGCAACTGGGTCTTCAACTGGTCGGAGACCACCCGGTCGGGTGCGACCTCGGCGGCCAGGGAGGCCAGTTCGGCGGCGCGCACCCGGTCCAGCAGCCACTGCTTCTCGTAGGCCGCCAGGGCCGGCGGGATCGCCAGGGCGCCGCCGAGGGCCGCGAACACCACCGTCAGCACCAGCAGGCGCGCGGAGAGGCCGCCGGGCCAGAACAGGCGTCGCCGGTTGCCTTTCACAGGTGGGCTCGGCGTGGAGGCGTCCGCCATCGTCCTTCCGAGTTAATGCAGCCTGCGGGCCCCCGCAACGCGGGGCGCGCCAAGGAAGCTCCGCCGATGAAGCTCGCCTATCTAGCGCCGACCGCTTCCCGCACGGAACGGAAACCGTCGGCCCGCAGGCGTGCGGCCAGGTCGCGCTTGATCCGGGTCACCAGGCCCGGGCCCTCGAAGGCCAGCGCCGAATAGAGCTGCACGGCGCAGGCGCCGGCGCGGATCTTGGCGTAGGCGTCGGCTCCCGAGGCGACCCCGCCGGCCCCGATCAGCTCCAATTCCGCGCCAGCGGCTTCGCGGAAGCGGCGCAGGACTTGGGTCGAGAGCGTCATCAGCGGCGCGCCCGACAGGCCGCCGGTTTCACCGGCGTGAGGCGAGCGCAGGGCCGGGCGGCTGATCGTGGTGTTGGAGACGATGACGCCGTTGAAGCCGTTGGCGACGACCACCTCGGCGATCGCTTCGACCTCGCCGTCCTCCAGGTCGGGTGCGACCTTCAGGTAGATCGGCCGGCCGCCCTCGTCCGGCAGGGCGCTGCCGGCCTCGACGATTCGGCCCAACAGCTCCTCGAGCGCCGCGCGGGTCTGCAGCGCGCGCAGGCCCGGCGTGTTCGGCGAGGAGATGTTGACCGTGTAGTAGTCCGCCAGCCCCCAAAGCCGCGTCAGCCCGACGACATAGTCGGCGATCCGGTCCTCCGAATCCTTGTTGGCCCCGAAGTTGGCGCCGACGATCCCGGGCCCGCGCCGGGCCAGCCGGGCGGCGAAGGGTTCGACCCCCTGGTTGTTGAAGCCCATGCGGTTGATCACCGCTCGGTCCTCGGTAAGCCGGAACAGGCGCGGGCGCGGATTGCCCGCCTGGGGCTTGGGCGTGACGGTGCCGCACTCCACGAAGCCGAACCCGGCGCGCAGCATGGGGGCGAACACCTCGGCGTTCTTGTCGAACCCCGGCGCTAGGCCAATGGGATTCGGCAGGCGGATCGGCTCGATGTCGCCGCCGTCGGCCAGGGTGCACGCCAGGATCGGGTCGTCCTTGGGCCCCACCGGCCCCAGGCCCAGCTTCAGGGCGGCGATGGCGGCCGTGTGGGCGTCCTCCGGGTCGAGGACATGCAGCGCCCTGGTGGCGAGGCCGTGAAGGTCGCTCATGCCGGGACGCGGATCTGCGGGATCCCGGCGGCGTCCGGCGGCGCCGCGTGCACCGCGCTCACCTGAGCGGCCAGCAGCGCGCCGTAGAGGTGGGGGAAGAGGTCGCCGCCCCGCGACGGCTCCCACGTCAGGGTCTCGCCCAGGTCGTCGCCCTCGACCTCCAGCACCACCAGGTCGGCCTGGCCGGCGAAGTAGCGGCGAGCGGTCTCCTGGGCCTGGGCGGCGGTGGAGAAGTGGATGAAGCCGTCCTGATGGTCCACGGCCGAACCCGTGAAGACGCCGGCTGCCTGCGCCGCCGCCCATTCGGCGCGCGGCAGGATCTTGTAGATGCGCATGAAGACCTCAGCGCTCCGGGAAGAACAGGCCGTCGAACTGCGGCCGCCCGTTGTCGTCGATCAGGAAGATGGCCGCCGTGGCGGTGGGATAGTTGTGCTGCGCGCGGCTGATCAGGCTGGGCGGGGCATGGCCCTCCTGCAGCAGCGCGATGGTCAGCTCCTGCAGGCCCGGATTGTGCCCCACGACCATCACCGTCGAGCAGGTCTTCAGGACCTTCTCGGCCTCGCGCCGGATGGTCACCGAATCGGCGTGGTAAAGGGCGTCGTCGAAACGGGTCTCGGCCTTGGGGAAGTGGACGCCGGCCGCCTCCCAGGTGCCCTTGGCCCGCGCGGCGGGGGACACCAGCACGATGTCCGGGACAAAGCCCATGTCGGCCAGGCGCGCGCCCATGTCGGCCGATTCCAACTCCCCCCGCGACGCCAGCCGCCGGTCGAAGTCGTCGCCGCTCGCGGAGTCGGGCTCAGCCTTGCCGTGCCGAAGAAGGATCAGACGATCCATGGACGCTCCCCAACGCGCCGCCTTGGCGGCGCGTCGACTAAGAACAGAGCGCGGCCGGACGCAAAACCGGTTTCCACTTTTGCTGCCCGCGCTCCCACCCCTCCATAGCCTAGGCGCGGCATGCTGCAACCCATTGACACCGGACGGGCCAGACGGTCCAAGGCGGCCATGACGGCCCAGGCCCCGATCACGGCGGGTTACGAGACCGGCGGCGGCACGTGGCGCTTTCCCGCCGACCGTCCGCTGCGCCTTGATTCGGGCGCGTCGCTCGCCCCGCTCGAGGTCGCCTACAAGACCTACGGCACGCTGAACGAGGCCCGCTCCAACGCGGTGCTGGTCTGCCACGCCCTGACCATGGACCAGCACCTGGCCTCGACCAATCCGGTCACCGGCCGGCCAGGGTGGTGGAACCTGTTCGTCGGTCCCGGCCGGCCGCTGGACCCGGAGCGGCACTTCATCATCTGTTCGAACGTGGTCGGCGGCTGCATGGGTTCGACCGGCCCGGCCTCGGTGGATGCCGCGACCAGCGAGGCCTACGGGCTGAAGTTCCCGGTGATCACCATCGGCGACATGGTCCGCGCCCAGGCCATGCTGATTGAGGCCCTGGGGATCGAGACCCTGTTCGCGGTGATCGGCGGGTCCATGGGCGGCATGCAGGTGCTGCAGTGGGCGGCCGACTATCCCGAGCGGCTGTTCAGCGCGGTCTGTATCGCCGCCGCCGCGCGGCACTCGGCGCAGAACATCGCCTTCCACGAGGTGGGCCGGCAGGCGATCATGGCCGATCCCAACTGGTGCGGCGGCGCCTACCTGAAGGCCGGCCTGCGGCCCGACAAGGGCCTGGCGGTGGCGCGGATGGCCGCGCACATCACCTACCTGTCGGAAGCGGCGCTCCAGCGGAAGTTCGGCCGCGAGCTGCAGCGCGATGGCCTGTCATGGGGCTTCGACGCCGACTTCCAGGTGGAAAGCTACCTGCGCCACCAGGGGGCCAGCTTCGTCGACCGGTTCGACGCCAATTCGTACCTCTACATCACCCGCGCGCTGGACTACTTCGACCTGGCCGCCCAGCACGGCGGGGTGCTGGCCGAGGCGTTCATGCGTTCGCGCAAGGTGAAGTTCTGCGTGCTGAGCTTCTCCTCAGACTGGCTCTATCCGACGCCGGAGAGCCGCGACGTGGTGCGCGCGCTGAACGCCGCCGGCTGCCGCGCCAGCTTCGCCGAGATCGTCACCGACAAGGGGCACGACGCCTTCTTCCTGGACGAGCCGGTGTTCGACCAGGCGCTGCGAGGCTTCCTGACCGCCCAGGCCCAGGCGCGGGGCCTTTCGTGAACGGCATCCGTGAGGATTTCGCCGAAATCCTGAAGCTGGTGCGCCCGGGCGCCCGGGTGCTCGACATCGGCTGCGAGGACGGCGAGCTGCTGGAACTGCTCACACGTGAGAAATCCGTCGACGGCCAGGGCCTGGAGATCAGCCCGGAGGGCGTGGCCGCCTGCCTCGCGCGCGGCTTGGCGGTGGTGCAGGGCGACGGCGACCGCGACCTGGACCACTTCCCCAGCCAGGCCTTCGACTATGCCATCCTGTCGAAGACGCTCCAGCAGATGCGCGAGCCGAAGCACGTGCTCTCCGAGCTGTTGCGCATCGCCGGCCAGGCGGTGGTGTCGGTGCCGAACTTCGGCCACTGGAAGGTCCGCTGGGCGCTGGTGAGCCGCGGCCGCATGCCCGAGACCGGCGCCCTGCCCGAGCCCTGGTACTCGACCCCCAACATCCACCTCTGCACCCTGCGCGACTTCGTGGGCCTCTGCGACGCGCTGGACCTGCGCATCGACGCCTGCGCCTCCCTGGCCGAGGGCAAGCCCGCCCGCCCGATCGACCCCCGGGCGCCGATCGAGAACTGGCGCGCGGAGAACGCGCTGTTCCTGCTGAGCCGCAAGGCCGAGGGGAAGCCGGCGCCGGGGCAACCGGATCTGTTCGCGAGCTGACGGCCGCTTGACTCTGCCCTGAGGTTCATCTTTTGTTCTACAGGGGGAACATTGATGGGCTTGCGCGAAATCTTCGGACCACGCGGGCGAACCTGTTGGGTGGAATCTCGAAGACGAGGCGCCGGCGCCCTAGCCCGCGATGGCGGCGGCGTCCTGTTCGCCGGTGCGAATGCGGAGCGCGCGTTCCAGGTCCAGGACGAAGACCTTGCCGTCGCCGATCTTGTTGGTATTGGCGCTGGCCTGCACCGCGGCGATGACCGCCTCGACGATGTCGTCGGGCACGGCGATCTCCAGCTTCACCTTCGGCAGCAGCTTCACCTCGTATTCGGCGCCGCGGTAGACCTCGGTCTTGCCGCGCTGGCGGCCGTAGCCGCGCACCTCGGTGACGGTCAGCCCCGAGGCGCCCGCCTCCGTGACCGCGTCCAGGACCGCGTCCAGCCGGCTGGGCTTGATGACCGCGATGATCAGTTTCATGGACGGCGACCCCTCGGCGCGATTCCCGTGTGGACAGCTAAGACCTTCGCCGGGGCGGCGCCAAGCGCCGTCGCATGGCGGGCTCGCTGGAAACCGGCGCTGCCCCCGGCGCAGGCGCCAGCACCGGGCGCGCCACGCGCACCCGCGCCCGCTCGCCGCGCGGCTTCACCGCGAAGGTCTGCTTCGTCGCTTCCATCATCAGCAGGCCCGCGAACCCGGGCCACAGCCGCGAGCCCACGGCCTCGAAGCCGTCGGCCCAGCCGGCCATCCAGCCCACCGGCGGCACATAGAGCGCGCGGGTCCAGCCGGACGGCTCCAGCTCGGCCTCGCGCATCAGTTCGCCCAGCTGCAGGCGGCTGTAGGGCCGGCCGTGGCCGAACGGGGTCTTTTCGCTGTTGGCCCACAGGCCGTTGCGGGACGCCACGGCGATGATCGCGCGGCCCGAAGGCGCCAGCACCCGCCACACCTCGCGCAGGTAGCCGACCGGATCGGCGGCCTCTTCCAGCCCGTGCACCATCAGCACGCGGTCGAACAGCGCGTTCTGGAACGGCAGGCTGTCCTCGGGTGTCAGGGTCGCCAGGTTGCGGTCGTCGGCCGGCCAGACCTCCACGCCCTGCTGCGCCGGCATCCCGGCCACCACGCGGCGCGCGCGGTCGCGGAAGGCGCCGATGAAGGGGGTCGCATAGCCCAGGGCCAGCACGTCCAGGCCGTGGGCGTCGTCCCAGGCCTCGAGCAGCTTGCGCTGCACCATGGCGCGGGCCGCCGCGCCCAGGTCGGAGGCGTAGAACTGCCGGAGCTCGAGGACGTCGCGGCGCATGACCCCTTGGCTATGCTCGACGGAGCGTCACGACCAGCCTAAATCGTCACCGTCCTCGTTGTTGGGAGTCCGGCCATGCCGCTGACGGTGCACCAGTTCGCCTGCCTCTCCGACAACTACGGCTTCCTGATCCGCGACGAGGCCAGCGGCCTGACGGCGACGATCGACACGCCGGAGTCCGGGGCGATCCTGCGCGAGCTGGACGACCTGGGCTGGGAGCTGAACTTCATCTTCAACACCCACTGGCACCCCGACCACGCGGGCGGCAACGCCGACCTGAAGGCCATGACCGGCTGCACGATCGTCGGGCCGCCGGAAGTGACGCGGATCGCGCCGCTGGACCGCGAGGTCGGACACGGCGACACCGTCGACCTGGGCGAGACGCGATTCCAGGTGCTGGACACCGGCGGCCATACGCTGGGCCACATCGCCTATGTCGACGCGGCCGATCGGATCGCGTTCGTGGGCGACACCCTGTTCGCCCTGGGCTGCGGGCGGCTGTTCGAAGGCACGCCGGAGCAGATGTGGACCAGCCTGCAGCGCCTGGCGGCGTTGCCGGACGACACCACCGTCTACTGCGCCCACGAGTACACGGCGTCGAACGCCCGCTTCGCCCTATCGGTCGACGATTCGGCCGCGCTGAAAGCCCGCGCCGACGCGGTGTTCGCCGCCCGCGAGCGCGGCGAGTGGACGGTGCCGACGACCATCGGCCTGGAGAAGGCGACCAACCCGTTCCTGCGTGCGCCGGCCCTGGCGGCCCGCGTCGGGGCGGCGGGGCAGCCGGACGCCCGCGCGTTCGCCGCCGTGCGCCAGGCAAAGGACAACTTCCGGGGCTAATCCCTGCCCTCCTTGGGAGGGAATCAGTTCGCCAGGGTGATCTTCAGGATCCGGTCCGACGACGGGCGGCCGGCGAGGCCCTGGGCGGGCGACACGACGATGCGCAGGATGCCGTCCTTCAGGCTGGCGGAAGCCTTCTTGCCCTCCGAGAAGCGAACGCGGCCGATCCGGGCCAGCAAGCGCCGGCCGTCGTCGCGCGCGGCCAGGCGGATGATCGCCAGGCTGGTCACCACCGCAGCGTCGGCGATCAGGGCCGAGGACTCCGGCGTCGCCTCGGCCTCGAACAGCATCGGGCGGCGCGCGGCGCGGCTGGCGCGCAGGGACGCCTGGGCGAGGCGCTCGAACACCGCCTGCGGGCTCATCGGCATCAGCCGCAGCGGCGCGCAGCCGCCGGCCAGCGACACCGCCTCGCCGTTCGGCCGGTCGTCGGTGAACAGGGTGAAGCCGCCCAGCCGCGTGGCGCGCAGCATCGGCTCGCCCATGTCGTTCTTGTAGATGACGTCGCCGCGGGGCGCCGGGTTGGGCTGCAGCGCCCACACCTCGGGGCTGTCCTCGAACTTCAGCATCGACACCGGCCGGGTGCGGTCCAGGGTGAAGACGCGCCCCTCCTCGGAGACGTAGCAGGCGGTCGGGGCCTGTTCGCCGCCCCGGTTCTTGAACAGGCCGTCGCGGAGCTTGTCGGTGACGCCCGCGTGCGCGGGAGCGACGGCGAGGACGCCGAGCGTCACCGCTGTCAGAGCTCCCCTAAACGCCGTCAACCTGCCCATCATGCCAGTGAAGCAGATGCCGTTTGATCGGGGCGATTGTTGGACTGCGCCATGGCGCGGGCGCGCAATGTCCTGGGCCGTTGTAGGGCCGCCACACCAGGCGTCGTGCGAATCGGGGCCGTCACCCGACCAGGTATTGGCCGCCATTCAGTGAAAGAGTGGTTCCCGTCACATAGGCCGCCCGCTCGCCGGCGAGGAAGGACACCGTGTCGGCGATCTCGTCACCGTGGCCCAGGCGGCCCATCGGGATCTGCGCGACGATCCCCTCGAGCACCTTGGGCGGCACGGCCTGGACCATTTCGGTGTCGATGTAGCCGGGGGCGACGCAGTTCACGGTGACGCCCTTCTTGGCGTTCTCCAGCGCCAGCGCCTTGGTGAAGCCGATCACGCCGGCCTTGGCCGCGGAATAGTTGGTCTGCCCGACCTGGCCCTTCTGGCCGTTGATCGAGGAGATGTTGATGATCCGGCCCCACTCACGCTCGCGCATGCCCTCGATGACCTGGCGGGTCATGTTGAACAGCGAGTCCATGTTGACCCGGATCACCTCGGACCACTGCTCGGGCGTCATGCGGTGGAAGACACCGTCGCGCGTGATGCCGGCGTTGTTGACCAGGATGTCGATGGGGCCGAGTTGGGCGGCCACGGCCTCGGCGGCGGCCTTGGCGTCGGCGAAGCTGCCGACGTTGCCCTTGACCACCATCACGCCCAGCTCCTTGGCGCAGGCGGCCGCGGCCTCGTCGTTGCCGGAGTAGCCCGCCGCCACGCTGACCCCGTCGGCCTTCAGCCGCTCGACGATCGCCCGACCGATGCCCCGGGTTCCCCCGGTGACAAGCGCTACTCTCGCCATTCTCTCACTCCCTAGGACCGACGCCAGTTGATCTGGGTTCGGCGTATCAGACCTTTTCCACACACATCGCGACACCCATGCCGCCGCCGACACAGAGCGTCGCCAGGCCCTTCTTGGCGTCAGTGCGGCTCATCTCGTGCAGCAGGGTGGTCAGGATGCGGGCGCCGGACGCCCCAATCGGGTGGCCGATGGCGATGGCGCCGCCGTTGACGTTCACCTTGGCCGGATCCAGGCCCAGGTCGCGGACCACGCAGATCGACTGGGCGGCGAACGCCTCATTGGATTCGATGAGGTCCAGGTCGCCCACGGACCAGCCGGCCTTCTCCAGCGCCTTGCGGCTGGCCGGGATCGGGCCGGTGCCCATGATCTCCGGATCCACCCCGGCCGAGGCCCAGGACGCGATGCGCGCCAGCGGGGCCAGGCCGCGCTTCTTGGCTTCGTCGGCGCTCATCAGCACCAGCGCCGCCGCCCCGTCGTTCAGGCCCGACGCGTTGGCCGCCGTGACCGAGCCTTCCTTGTTGAAGGCGGGGCGCAGGCCGGCCATCGCCTCGAGCGTGGCGCCGTGGCGGATGTATTCGTCCTGGTCGACGACGGTGTCGCCCTTGCGGCCCTTGATGGTGACGGGCGCGATTTCGTTGGCGAACTTGCCGGCCTTCTGGGCGGCCTCGGCCTTATTCTGGCTGGCGACGGCGAAGGCGTCCTGCTCGCCGCGCGTGATCTGCCAGCGCGAGGCGATGTTCTCGGCCGTCTGACCCATGTGGTAGCCGTGGAAGGCGTCGAGCAGGCCGTCCTTGATCATGGTGTCGACGAAGGTGGTGTCCCCCATCTTGGTGCCGGTGCGCAGCTGCGAGGCGTGCGGCGACTGGCTCATGCTCTCCTGGCCGCCGGCGATGACGATCTCGGCCGAACCGTCGGCGATCTGCTGGGCGCCCAGGGCCACAGCGCGCAGGCCGGACCCGCACAGCTGGTTGAGGCTCCAGGCCGGGCTCTCCATCGGGATGCCGGCGTTGATCGAGGCCTGGCGGGCAGGTCCCTGCCCCGCGCCGGCCTGCAGCACTTGGCCCATGATCACTTCCTGGACGTCGCCGACCTTGATGCCGGCGCGCTCGACCGCCGCCTGGATGGCGATACGGCCCAGTTCGTGGGCCGGGAGGCTCGCCAGGGCTCCGTTGAAAGACCCCACCGGCGTGCGTGCGGCGGAAACGATGACGACGTCGCTCATGAGACGGCTCCTGCCCAGAGGCTGCAAATTCAAACGGCCCTGAATTTCACTTAACCGCCTCGCCCCCCGGGAGGGCAAGGCCTGACGGCGCAATTGGTTGATGCCATTTGCTTATGCGCTCGCATCCGCGATACTGCGCTGCAGAAAAAGCTCGCAGCGCAGCGCAGCGAGTCTCGAATAGGGATCAGGGATGGCCGACACCCAGGACACTGCCGGCGGCGCCCAGGGAGGGGCGTCCGCGGGCGAGAAGGTCGTCATCAAGAAGTACGCCAACCGGCGTCTCTACAACACCGCCTCGTCCAGCTACGTCACCCTCGAGCACCTGTCCGAGATGGTGAAGCAGGGCGTCGATTTCGTGGTCTACGACGCCAAGACCAACGACGACATCACCCGCTCCGTCCTCACCCAGATCATCTTCGAGGAAGAGAGCCAGGGCCAAAGCCTGCTGCCGATCCAGTTCCTGCGCCAGTTGATCAGCTTCTACGGCAACTCGATGCAGGCCTTCCTGCCCAGCTACCTGGAACTGTCGCTGGCCAGCTTCACCCAGCAGCAGGAACGGCTGAAGAGCCAGATGGCCGGCTTCGGCCCGACAGGCGGCCTGGGCGCCTACGAGGACCTCACCCGCCAGAACCTCGCCCTCTTCGACCGGGCGATGAAGATGTTCTCGCCGTTCGCCTACGCCCCAGGGACGCGTCCCGACGAGGCGCCGCCGGCGCCCGCCGGCGCGGCTCAACCGAAAAGCGAGCCGGGAACCGACGATGCGTTAACGGCCTTGCGCAAACAGATGGCCGAGATGCAAGCTCAGCTGGACAAGCTCGCCAAGAGCTAGAGCGCGTTAGGCGAAAGTGGATGCCGGTTTCGCCGGCTAACGCGCTCTAATTCAAGTATGTCGAGCCTGTTTGTCTGGTTCAGATGTCATTTGAACCGGACAGGCTTTAGGGGGTTAATGGCCCACCAATTGCAGGTTGTGCGACAAGATGTCCCGGATTGACCGCATTCGACAGACGGTCTCGGCGCGCCGAGCGGCGCGGGCGCAGGCCGAACGTAGCGAGGAGGCTTTCGAGCCCGCCTCGGCGAACCTGCCGGTTCCCGTCGGGCCCGTCGTCTCGCCCCGCACCTTCCGCGAGGAACGCCGCCGCGGCGATAGCGAGCTGTCCGCCCAGCTGATGGGCCAGGACGGCCAGCGCCGCGGGCTGCGCGGCGGGGCCACGGTGCTCGAGATCGCCCGCGACGCCTACACCCGCACCGAGTGGTCCGGCAGCTACGACCGCCGCGCCCGCAAGGGCGCGCAGGCCCGCACCGACATCTAGCCGCCCCGCAGCCGGGCGATCTCCGCCTCCAGCGCCGCCACGCGCCGCTCCAGGTCCGCGACCGGGTCGGCCTTTGGCGCGGGTGTCGAGACGCCGGCGCGGTCGGCCACTTCCGCCGCCGTCACCCCCAGCAGCTCGGCAAAGGCCGCCACCTGCCCGGCGGAAACTTCCCTCTGGTCCTTGAAGACTTCGGCCAGGTCGGCTTCCGAGAGGCCCGCCACCGCCGCCATGACCGCGCGCGAAAGCCCGCGCTCCTCGAGTTTTCCGTCGAACCAGGAAGCGTCGAAGAAGAGGGCCATCGGATTTTCACCTCGGATTCCGCGCCAGCGCGGGGGCGGACTCTGTTGGCGCAGGACTTGCTTAACCGTGTTGGCAACCTTCCACCACGGAGCGGCCGGTGCTCGCAATTGCCTATCGGATCCTCGAGATCGGCCTCGTGACGCTGATCTTCACGGTCTTCACCCACTGAACTGACCCTGTCCGGTTCCCGCCAGCAATGCGGGGCGTGGATCGCCAGATTGCAGCTCAGGAAGAGGAGCTGCACCCATGGCCACCATCATCAAGCAGATCGACATCGACGCCCCTGTGGACGCCGTCTGGGACGCAGTCTCCGACTTCGGCGCCGTGCACACGCGGTTCGCGCCGGGTTTCGTCACGAACACCGAGCTGATCGAAGGCGCCCGCGTGGTCACCTTCGGCAACGGCATGGTCGCCAAGGAGCTGTTCCTGGGCTGTGACGACGATCAGCGACGCCTCGCCTACTCCGTCCGCACCGAGCGCTTCACCCACCACTCGGCCAGCTTCGTGGTCAGCGACCGCGGCGACGGCACCAGCCGCCTGACCTGGACCGCCGACGTTCTTCCGGATGAGGTCGCGCCGACTGTCGCGGGCATGATGGAGGCCGGACTGCAGGTGGCCAAGCCGGTGGTAGGCCGCATTCCGGCGGCGGCCTAACCGGCGCGCGCCGCCTGGGCAGCCGCGACGATGCCGGCCACGCGGTTGTCCCAGCGGTGGCCGGCGACGGCCTTCGCATGGCCCGCCTGGGCGATGGCGAACATACGCTCAGGATCGTCCAGCAGACCGGTCAGGGCCTGCAGGCCCTCGTCCAGGCGCATCCATTCGAACTGGACCATCGCCTCCGGCCCGAAGTTGTCCGTGTAGAAGGTGCTGGCGTCGCTGGCCGCGACGGCGCCGGCGACCATGGCGGTCAGCGGCCGCTCGTGCGAGCCACGGCCGAAATTGGCGTTGGCGTTCAACACCACGCGGCTGCGGCGCATCAGGGCGATCACCGCCTCCAGAGACTGCGCGCCCAGGTGGGTGACGTTCTTGAAGCGGTAGAGGTCGCGGTCGTAGCCCGCGCCGACCACCTGCACCGGCAAACGCGCGCGAGCAGCCGCCTTCAGCAACTCGAACCGCCGATGCTGGCGCACGCGCTCGTGCACAGCGAAGGCGTTGACCCGCATGTCGGCCCGCGCCTGCGGGCTCATGTGGCCGCCATGTTGCGCCAGCGCCTGGTCGAAGGCCTCGAGAGCGGGGACGAACTCCTGACCGAGCGCGATCTCCACCGCCGTCTCGAACACCTTGCGGGTGGGCGGCGGCAGCTGCTCCCACATCGGCGGGCCGGGCTTGTAGAACGAGCCGGGGAACAGGATCGGGATGTCGCGCTCGGCCTCGAACTGCGCGGCGTCGGCGCCCGGGGCGTGCGGTTCGCCGAGCGCGGCGTGGGGTGAGAAGCCGACGTTGGCGAACCGGTCCCCGCCATAGACGCTTCGCAGGGCGTCGGCGTGCGAGGGGTCCACGGTCAGCAGCACCGTGGCGGGCGGCGTGTCGTTCAGGCGGAAGTAGTGCGACAGCGGATAGTCGACGTACTGCACCACGTGCGGCGCGCCGATGATCTGGCCCAGCGACCGGCCGGCCGTGTCGCGGCGCTCGCCGAACAGGCCGATGGAATAGGCCAAGTCGAAGCTCTGGCCGGCGACGGCCTCGCCGAGGTAGTCCAGCTCCCGGTCGGCCGTCTCTACGTCGACGACGGTGGCCTCCCATCCGGCCCGCCGGAACGCCGCCGCCGCGTCGTCGATGAACAGCCGAGTGGCGCCGTACTGCGACGATCCCTTGATCAGCAGGACGTGCATGGTCCTAGAGTTCGTCCGCCGCGCCGGGGTTGCGGGCCCGCGACTGCAACCACATCACGCCGAACAAGTCGGAGAGCGAGGCCATCAGCCGGCCGAAGTTGGTGTACTTCGAGCGCCCCGTCTGGCGGTGGCGGTGGTTCACCGGCCGGAATGCGACCTGGTAGCCCTCGCGCAGCATCAGCGCCGGGATGTAGCGGTGGATGTGGTCGAAGTACGGGAGCCGCAGGAACGCCTCGCGCCGGAACGCCTTGAGCCCGCAGCCGGTGTCGTTGGCCGTGTCGCGGAGCAGGCGCTTGCGCACCCCGTTGCCGACCCGCGAGGCGAACTTCTTGGCGGCGCTGTCCTGGCGCTTCACGCGCTCGCCGCCCACCAGGGCCAGCTCGGGCGGGCCCGCCAGCAGCGCATCGACCAGGGCAGGACCATCCGCAGGATCGTTCTGGCCGTCGCCGTCCAGGGTGACGATCACCGGCCCGCGCGCCGCCAGGATGCCGGAGCGGATGGCGCGGCTCTGGCCGGAGTTCTTGCGGTGACCCAGCACACGCAGCTGCGGGATCTCGGCCGCGAGCGCCTTCAGGACCGCGCGGGTGCCGTCCTTGCTGGCGTCGTCGACGAAGACCATCTCGAAGTTGCGGCCGGCGAACGCGGAGGCGATCTCCCGCGCCAGGGCCGGCGCGGCGCCCTCCTCGTCGTAGACGGGCACCACCACGGAAATGTCGGGCGTCAAAACCATGCCCGCCCGCTCATAGCGGAAAAGGTGGCGCGCGAAAGGATCATGCTATCACCGCCGCATGACGCTGGACGGCGCGATTGCGAAGTGGAGCGCGGGCTGGCGCGGCCCGGCGGTGGCGGCGTTCATCGCCTTCCTCGCGGGGCTGCCCGGCCTGGTCGCCATGCCGCCCCTCGACCGCGACGAGTCCCGCTTCGCCGAAGCCACCGCCCAGATGCTGGAAAGCGGCGACTATGTCGTCATCCGGTTCCAGGACGGGCCCCGGTTTAAGAAGCCGGTGGGCATCCACTGGCTGCAGGCGGCCAGCGTGCGCGGCCTCTCCAGCCCCGAAGCGCGGCAGATCTGGGCCTATCGTGTCCCCTCGCTGCTGGGCGCGATGCTGGCCGCGGCCGCCTGCGCCTGGGGCGCGGCCGTGTTCCTGGGGGCGGAGGGCGGGCTCATCGCCGGGGCTCTCCTGGGCGCCAGCCTGCTGCTGTCCACCGAGGCCTTCATCGCCAAGACCGACGCGGCACTGACCGGCGCGGTGGCGCTCGCCATGGCGGCCCTGGCCCGTCTCTACGCCGCCGCCCGCGACGGACCGCCGGCGCAACGCCGCACGGTGTGGATCTTCTGGGGCGCGATCGCCGCCAGCATCCTGATCAAGGGCCCGGTCGGCCCGATGATCGCGTTCTCGGCGATCCTGATGCTGGCGGTCTGGGACCGCCGCACGGCCTGGCTCGCGGGCCTTCGCTGGTACTGGGGCCTGATCATCGTCTTGGCGGTCGTGGGGCCGTGGGCGGGGGCGGTGACGGTCGCCACCGACGGCGCGTTCTGGACCCAGGCGGTGGCGGGCGACCTCGCGCCGAAACTGGCCGGCGGCCAGGAGAGCCACGGCGCGCCGTTCGGCTACCACGCCCTGCTGACTCCGATCCTGGCTTTTCCGATCACGCTACTCCTGCCCGCGGCCGCGGTCGCCGCGTGGCGTCACCGGGACGAGCCGGGGGTGCGCTTCGCCCTGGCCTGGCTGATCCCCACCTGGCTGATCTTCGAGCTGCTGCCGACCAAGCTGGTCCACTACCTGATGCCGGCCTACGGCGCCCTGGCCTGGCTGGCGGCGCGGGCGCTGGCCGAGCCGATCGGACGCCTGGCCCGCTGGCTGGGCGCGGGCCTGACGGCGCTGGTCGGCGTCGCCCTGGCCGGCGGCGTGGTCTACCTGCTGTCGCTCTATGGCGACGCCGCCGACGCCTGGGCCGCGACGCTGACCGCCGCGATGCTGGCCGCGGCGGGCCTGGCGGGCGCGGTGCTGCTGCTGCGCCAGGCGCCCCGCCCGGCCGTGGCCGTGGCCCTCGGGCTGGCGGTGCTGGGCCATGGCCTGCTGGCCGCCGCTTTCGTGCCGCAGCTGCAGCCCCTGTGGCTGTCGGCGCGGCTTGAACGGGCCATGGACAAGGCCCAACTGTTGCCCCGTCAGGGCGTCGCCGAAGCGCCCGTCGAAGTGGCCGGCTACGCCGAGCCCAGCCTGGTCTTCGCCCTGGGGACCACCACCGGGCTCGACGGCCCCGACCAGGCCGCACAGGCGGTGGTCGAGCGCCGCCCGGCCATCGTGGAGGCCCGCGAGGACGCCGCCTTCCACGCCGCCCTCAAGGCCCGCGGCGGCAAGGCCCGCGAGGTCGCCCGGGTCGACGGGATCAACTACTCAAAGGGCGACGCGATGACGTTGCGGGTCTATGTGGCGCCCGAAGTGAGCGAGGCAGAGCAATGAGCCGGCGGATTGAGATCGTCGAAGTGGGGCCGCGGGATGGCCTGCAGAACGAGAAGACCTTGCTGGAGGTCGACCAGAAGCTGGAGATGATCCGCCGCCTTGAGGCCGCGGGCGCCCGGCGGATGGAAGTGGTCTCGTTCGTCAATCCCAAGCGCGTGCCGCAGATGGCCGGCGCCGAGGAGATCATGGCCGCCCTGCCCCACACCGACGGCCGCTCGCGCATCGGGCTGGTGCTGAACATGCGCGGCTGGGACCGCTGCGTGGAGGCCAGGTGCGACGAGGCCAATGTGGTGGTCTGCGCCACCGACGGCTTCGGGATCCGCAACCAGGGCGCCTCGTCCGCCGAGCAGGTGGCGGCGATGGCCGAGATCGTGGCCGCCCGGAAGCCCGGCGACCCGCCGATCTCCGTGACCGTCAGCGTCGCCTTCGGCTGCCCCTTCGAGGGCGAGGTGCCCGAGGCCCGCGTGGTCGAGATCGTCAAGGCCGCCGCCGACGCGAAGGTCGATGAGATCGCGCTAGCCGACACCATCGGCGTGGCCGACCCCTGGCTGGTGCGCCGCCGCATCGAGGCGGCGCGCAAGGTGATGGGCGACATCCCGCTGCGCCTGCACTTCCACGACACCCGCAACACGGGCCTGGCCAACGCCTTCGCCGGCGTCGAGGCCGGGGTCGACATCCTGGACGCCTCGATCGGGGGTCTGGGCGGCTGTCCCTTCGCCCCGAACGCCACCGGCAACATCGGCACCGAGGACCTGGTCTACATGCTGGAGCGCGCCGGCTTCGAGACCACATACGACCTCGGCCAACTGATCGAGCTGGGCAACTGGGCGTCCGGCCTGGTGGGCAAGTCGCCCGCCGCCTCGGTCAGCCGCGCGGGGGCGTTCCCGACGGGCGCCGCCTGATCCTTCCTTTCCATCCGGGCGCCCAGGGCGATGCGTCCGCTTCCGGAAAATCGGCCGCACGCTAACCCCGTTCGCCGCCTGGCCGCGTAGCTCGTCATGTAAGGCCCAAGGGAGGCTCACATGGCGGCGCCGGAACACCCCGGAACGACCCTGCAGCGCCGGACGCTGCTGGCGATGGCGGCGTCGGCCGTGGGGCTCGCCGCGGCGACGAGGACCCAGGCGTCCGCAGCGGACCTCGTCAACCTCACCGTGGTGGATCGCGAAACGGGCGAGACCCTGCGGGCGTGGCGCTATGGCGGGCGGCTGTTCGTCGCGGGCCGGCCCGGGGCGCGCTACAGCCTGCGCGTGGCCAACAACACCGACGGGCGCGTGATGGTGGTCATGTCGGTCGACGGGGTGAACATCCTCACCGGGGAAACCGCCGGCTACGACCAGAGCGGCTATGTGTTCCGGCCGTACGAGGCCTACGACGTCAGGGGCTGGCGCAAGTCCGACAGCGAGGTCGCGGCCTTCACCTTTGCGCCGCTGCCGCAGTCCTACGCCGCCCGCACGGGCCGACCCGGCGACGTCGGCGTGATCGGCATAGCCGCTTTCCGGGAACGGGTCGCCGCGCCCGTCGCGGTCGCGCCGATGCCGAGGTGGGAGCGGCGGCGAGCGCCCGAGCTTTCCGAACGCGTCGCGCCACTGTCCCCCGTCCCGGCGCCGCCGCCCGCGACGCGCGCGGAGCCCTCGGCCGGGCGGGCCGCCGCGGTTCCGCCGCCGATGGCCAGACCGTCCGACCAGGCCATCGTGACAGCGCAACGGCGCACCGAGAAGCTGGGCACCGGCCACGGGGCGCGGGAGTGGTCGGCGGTGACGTCCGTGCCCTTCGAGCGCGCGACGGCCTATCCGCAGCTCGTCCGCCGCATCGAGTACGACTCCTATGAGAACCTGGTCGCCGCCGGCGTGATCCGCCCGCCGTGGGGGCCCGGCCGCCCGCCCCGGCCGTTTCCCTCGACCCCGGATGGGGGCGGATATGTGCCGGACCCGCCGGGTGGGCGGTAGGCCTTTGCGCAGCCGGCCATGCAGCGGCTAGGCTTCGCCTTGATGGAGCCGGACGCCACAGACGACGCCGATCTGTTGCGCGCCCACGCCGAGGGCGATCCGCACGCCTTCGCGCGGCTCTACGACCGCTATGACGGCCCCTGCTTTCGGTTCATCCGCCGGCTGCTGGGCCCCGCGCAAGGCGACGCCGCCGAGGACCTGCATCAGGAGACCTGGATCGCCGTGTCCAGGAATGCGGCGGCGTTCGACGCCGGCAAGGCCAGCTTTGCCGCCTGGCTCTTCACCATCGCGCGCCACAAGACCTGGGACCATTTCCGCCGGCAGAAGGTCGCCGTGCTCGCGTCGGCCCAGGACGACACGGCGATGATGCTGATTCCCGACCCCGGCCAGACACCCCTGGAGCAGGTGCAGTCGCGCGAGATGGCCGAAGAGATCGTCAGCGCGGTCGAGGCCCTGCCGCTGGAGCAGCGCGGCGCCTTCGTCATGTTCGCGCACGCAGGGCTCTCGCTGGAGGAGATCGCCCAGGTCACCGGCGTGACGGTGGAGACGGCCAAGAGCCGGTTGCGCTATGCCCGCGCCAAGCTGAGACAGTCGCTGGCGGGGGAGAGGTCGGCCCATGTCTGATCACGACGCCCAGCCCGATCCGATGGACAAGGCCTATGCCCAGGCCGAGGCCGTCCTGAACGACGAGCGCGCCCGCGCGGCGCGGCGCGCGCGCGTCCTCGCCGCCGTCGCCGCCGTCGCCGCTGAGCCGGCGTCGACACCCACGGTGGCCCCGCCCTCCAAGCGGCGTCCCGCCTGGGCGCTCGGGGGCTGGCTGGCCGCCGCCAGCGTGGCGGGTGTGACAGCCCTGGCCGCGCTGCAGATCTATGCGCCGGAGCGGTTCCGACTGCCGCCCGCGGCTCCGGCGATCCCAGCCGCGCAGCCCGCCGCTCCGGCCGTAGCGACGCCCGGGCCCGCC
>CBHTUE010000051.1:0-23659 GCA_966096115.1 uncultured Phenylobacterium sp. | reverse complement strand
AGTTCGCCCACCACCCACTCCAGCATCGCCGCGCCGAACGTGCGGTCGAGGGCGTGGAACAGCAGCTCGGCGTCGACGTTCGCCCCAACGACACCGGCGCTCGCAGCTTCATTGACCAGGCTGCGCCAGAAGTCGTTGCGCTTCTGGTTGTAGATCTGCCCCCGCAGGTCGTCGGAGGCGTCCGACACCGCCGCCCAGAGCGTGCGGTAGAAGCGCGGGTCGTCCACGTAGAAGTCGATGGCGATGTCGACCGCTCCGAACAGGCGCTCCAGCGGATCGGTCGAGCGCAGGTGGCCGAACCGGTCGTGGTACGCGCGCACGTCGTCCAGCACGGCCAGCACGATGGCCCGCTTAGATCCGAACAGGTTGTAGGGCGTCGCCAGGCTCACGCCCGCCCGAGCCGCCAGCGCGCGCATCGACAGGCCCACGTTGCCGGTCTCGCGGATCAGGTCGCGGGCGGCATGGATAATGCGCGTGCGCCGCTCGGCCTTGCCCGCCTCGCGCCGGCTGACCGCGGCGGCTCCCATCCGTTCGGTCAAGTTCACATCACTCCAAAGGAACGGCGGCGACGGCCGTCATAGCTGCGCTGCAGCGCGAGGTCACGCCGGGGTCCGCCGGGCGAGCACTCCCTCGCGCAGCTGGGGTTTCAGGGTCTTGCCGCTGGCGTTGCGCGGGAATTCTTCCGTCCACACCTCGATCAGCACCGGGACCTTGTAGGGCGACAGCAGCCGCGTGGCGTGCGCGACCAACTCGGGCTCGGAGACGCTCTCGCCGGGCTTCAGCTGCACGACCGCGCCGACCTCCTCGCCCCAGATCCGGTGGGGCAGGCCGATCACCGCCGCGTCGATCACCGCCGGATGGGCGACCAGCACATCCTCGATCTCGACGCAGTAGATGTTCTCCCCGCCGCGGATCAGCATGTCCTTCACCCGGTCCAGCACGTAGACGAAACCCTCGTCGTCGCGTCGGCCGATATCGCCGGTGTGGTACCAGCCGTCGGTGAAGGCGGCCGCGGTGGCCTCCGGCTTGTTCCAGTAGCCCATCACTACGTTGGGGCCGTGGATCCAGATCTCCCCCACCTCGCCGGTAGGGACTTCGACGCCTTCGGGGGTCATGATCCGCACGTCGCAGCATGGGACGGGAATGCCGACGCTGTCCGGCCGGTTCAGATAGTCCTCGGCGCTGTTGCTGGTGGAGACCGAGGAGGTCTCGGTGGCGCCGTAGCCCTGGCCCGGCGGAATGTGCGGGAACAGCTTGGCGAAGCGTAGGGTCAGCTCCGGCGCCACGGCCGCGCCGCCGTAGCCGTAGGAGTCCAGGCTGGAAAGGTCGCGCCGCCCGAAGTCGGGGCTCTCCAGCACCTGCCAGACCATGGCCGGGACGCCGGTGGTGCCGTTCACCCGCTCGGTCTCGATCAGCTCCAGGAACCGCTCCGGGTTCCAGCGGTGCATCAGCACCAGCTTGCCGCCCGAAGCCACGGTCGGGACCAGCATCGAGTTCGTGCCGGTGACGTGGAACAGCGGCACGGGCAGCAGGTTGGTCCGCTGCGGCGCGTTGGGGTCGGGCTCGGGAAGGGGTTCGCCGCGGCGCAGCGCGGCTCGCGCGCCGGAGAATCCCAGGCTCGTCAGGTTGGACATCACGTTGCGGTGGGTGCCGAGCGCGCCCTTCGGCTTCCCGGTCGTGCCGGAGGTGTAGAGAATGGTCGCGTCGTCGTCGGGACCAACGCCCGGGTCCGGCGGCGGATCGTCCGGCAGGTCGGCGTAGCCGGCCGGTGGCCCGATCAGGTCCTCCAGCATCACCGCGCCGGCGACCGCGCCCTGGGGCGCGCGCACGGCGATCAGGCCGGCCAGGCTCACCTCGGCGATGTGCGGCGCCAGGCGCTCCAGCCGCTCGCCGTCGACGATGGCGACCTTCGCGCCGGAGTCCTGGATGCCGTAGACGAGGTCGGGGCCCAGGCCCCAGGCGTTCAGCGGCGCCACCACCGCCCCGATCGACTGCCCTGCCCAGAAGGCCAGCGACCATTCCGGAAGGTTGCGCATGGCGATGACGATCCGGTCGCCCTTGCGGACGCCGTACCGCTCGGCAAGCAGCCGGCCCAAGGCGCCAGCGGCGCGGAAGTGGGCGTCGTAGGTCTGGCGCTCACCCTCGTAGACAATGAACTCGCGCGCCCCCCAGGACCGGCCCAGGTCGAAGATCTCGCGCAGGCCGCGACGGGCGTTCTTGTAGGCGCGCACACGCCGGCCGCGGACCTCGACCTCCTCCATCTCGAAGGGCGCGCCGGGGGCCGTGAGGGTGCGGTAGACGTTGTCGATGCTGATCGCCGGCCAGGGCCTCGCGCCGTCGCTCATGGGAGCCTCCATACTGTCGCGCCAGCCTGCCTTGACGCCCGGCAAATTACTATAACAAGTTACCGCCGCCGAACCGCACGGGAGACGACCATGGACTTCGAACTCGCAGCCGAGGGCCTGAAGTTCCCCGAGGGTCCCATCGCCATGGCCGACGGCTCGGTCGTTCTGGTGGAGATCCAGCGCCAGACCCTGAGCCGGGTGAAGCCCGACGGCGCGATCGAGGTCATCGCCGAACTGGGCGGCGGCCCCAACGGCGCGGCGGTCGGCCCCGACGGCGCCGTCTACATCACCAACAACGGCGGCTTCCAATGGGCCGAAGCCGGCGGCCTGACCACCCCGCACGGGGTCCCCGACGACTACAAGACCGGCTCCATCCAGCGGGTGGACCTGACGACCGGCGCGGTCACCACCGTCTACGACGCCTGCGACGGCCGGCCCCTGCGCGGCCCCAACGACATCGTCTTCGACGCCGCCGGCGGCTTCTGGTTCACCGACCTCGGCAAGTCCGACGGCGACCGTATGCATATGGGCCATCTATTGTACGCCAAGGCCGACGGCTCGATGATCAAGCGCGTGCGCGAGGGGATGATCACCCCGAACGGCGTCGGCCTGTCGCCCGACGGCAAGACGGTCTGGGTCTGCGAGACCCACACCAGCCGCGTCTGGGGCTTCGGTATCGTGGGCCCGGGCGAGATCGAACAGCCGCCGAACCTCTGGACCCCGGGCGTGGTGCTGGGGCCTCTGCCCGGCTACCAGCTACTGGACAGCCTGGCGGTCGAGGCCTCGGGCAAGGTCTGCTGCGCCACGCTGGTGAACGGCGGCATCACCGCCTTCGACCCGGCCGGCGGCTTCGAACACACCGCCTTCCCCGATCCGCTGATCACCAACATCTGCTTCGGCGGCCCTGACATGCGCACCGCGTGGATCACGGCGTCTGGCACGGGAAAGCTCTACAAGGCCCGCTGGCCGCGGCCCGGGCTCAAGCTGGCGTTCAACGCCTGACGCGCCGCCCCTACCCCGCCTTGGCGAAATAGATCTCGGCGGGGCCGGGGAAGCGGCGCTGGCGGACGTCCTCGGCGTAGCCGGCGACGGCGCGACCGATCTCGCCGCGCAGGTCGGCGTAACGGCGCACGAACTTGGGCGTCCAGTCGAACAGGCCCAGCATGTCGTCGGTCACCAGGATCTGGCCGTCGCAGCCGGCCGACGCGCCGATGCCGATGGTGGGGGCCGCGATCGCCTCGGTGATCTCCCGGGCGAGCCCCTCGGCCACGCCTTCGACGACCACGGCGAACGCGCCCGCGTCGGCGGCGGCGTGGGCTTCCCCAAGGATGCGCTGGCGCTCGTCCCCGGATCGGCCCTTGGCCTTGAAGGCGCCGTCGACCATCACCGCCTGCGGCCGCAGGCCCACATGGCCCATCACCGGGATGCCGCGCTGGACCAGGTAGGCGATGTTGGCCGCCACGGCCGGGCCGGCCTCGACCTTCACGGCGCTGCAGCCGGTCTCCTTCATGACGCGGGCAGCGTTGGCATAGGCCAGCTCGGGCGCGCCCTCGTAGGAGCCGAACGGCATGTCGACCACGACCATGGCGCGGCGCGAGCCGCGCATCACCGCCTGGCCGTGCAGGATCATCATCTCCAGGGTGACGCCCACGGTGTTCGGCAGCCCGTGGACCACCATGCCCACGCTGTCGCCCACCAGCAGCAGGTCGCAGTGTTCGTCCAGCAGATCGGCCATCGGCGCGGTGTAGGCGGTCAGGCAGACCACGGGCACGCCGCCCTTGCGCGCGGCGATATCCGGCGCGGCGACACGCCGGACCGTCTCCTGACGCTGGCTCGACAAAGCTAGATCTCCTCGATCACCCGCGAGACGGCGAAGCCCATGGTGATCACCGCCAGACCGACCGCGATCCACACCCCATAGCCGCCGGAAAGCGCCGAGACCATGTCGGAGCTGGGCGTGACACGCGAAAGACCCTGGCCCAGCACGCGGGCCGACTGCTCGGCCGTCTGGACGCGCTCGAATATGTTGGACATTAGGAGCTGGCTGGCGCCGATGATCCCGCCGGCCCCGCCGGCCGCGCCGATCAGCCAGCGCCGCGCCGTCCAGCCGCGGTCCAGCCGCCGCTCCACGCGCTCCGCGAAGGCGCCGGAATCGTCCATATGCGGCGTTTCACCGAAGAGACGCTCGAGGCGGCGTTCGAAATCGAGCTCAGCCATTACCCCGCCTCCCTTCAACAGCGACGCCATCGCCCTTTGCGTCATGGGGCGGCGCCAGTCGCGCTCGGAGCTTTTCCAGACCACGTTTGACATGTGATTTGACCGTTCCAAGTGGCAGGTTCAAGGCCTCCGCCGCTTCCCCGTGGGAAAGACCTGCCCCGTAGCACATCGAAACGCAGACCCGCTCGGCGGCCGAGAGCACCTTGAGGGCCTCGTCCAGGTCGATGCGGTGATCGGCGTCTCCGGCCGAAACGTCGGCCTCCTCCTCAACATCCTCCTGGGCGAAGGCGGTGAGTTTCCGGTCCCGCTGCAGGCGGCGCAGATACTGCCGCGCCGCGATCTTCTTCACCCAGCCCGCGAAGGTCCCCTCGCCCCGGAACTCGGCGATCCGCTCAAAGGCCGCGAGGAAAGCGTCCTGGGCGGTGTCGTCCGCTTCGGCGGCCTGCGCGCCCATGCGGCGCAGCAGTCCCCGGACGGCCGAGCCATGCCGGCGCACCAGCTCTCCGAAGGCGCGCCGCTCCCCGGCCGCGGCGTAGGAGCAGAGCTCCACGTCGTGCAGGCTGGCGAAGCTCGATTGGTTAGCGCCCGACATGGGCTTGATCCCCCGCCGGAGCCTTAAGCCTTGGGTTTGTTCAGCAGGCCGAGCGCGACGAACGCCAGGCCGATGAAGGTCGGGAACGCGGCCAGCCCCAGCAGCGGGTACAGGAAATCGGGCTCTTCGAAACTCAGCGCCAGCGCCAGGGCGCCGAAGCCGATGCCGACCCCCAGCCAGACGATGCCGGTGCGCAGGTCGCGCTGCGGCGAGGGCGGCAGGCCCGGGGTCCGGACGTTGCTGGACATCGCATCGATGATCTCGCTGGGCAGCGGCTGGCCCTTCTCGATCGCCAGCTTCAGGGTCTCGGCCATCCGCTGGCGCTCGACGCTCTTGAAGTAGCGCATCGCGATGAAGATCGACGGGATGCTGCCGAATATGATCAGGACAATCAGAACGTCCTTCATGGAATTCTCCTCTCCAGGTCCAGCGGGCGATATTGGCCCGTTTCTGATGGTGAGAGCCTTAGAGCCTCGCCATCAGATGCAGAACACCGGATGAAACCTTAGTCATGTTCGAAACCAAGCGCCGCCTCCGGGCGTCCGCCGGCCAGCCGGATGACGATCGCCGCCAGGGTCAGGCAGGCGGCCACCGGGGCCATTCCCTGCGACAGCGAGGTCACGACGGGCGTCAGGCTGGGCCAGAGCGCCCACAGGATCACGCCGCCGACCACGGTGACGCCGGACAGCAGCACCACGTCGTCCTGGAACTGACGCCGCGCGATCTCCGCCATCACCGCGGCGGAGAACATCGGGTCGCGGGCGGGCGGCTCGTCCTGCGCGAACAGCGCCTTCAGCCGGTCATCGTGAGCTTGCGTCATTCCGATACTCCCAACACTTGCAGCAGCCGCGCCCGGCCCCGCGTCACATGCGACTTCACCGTGCCCAGCGGCAGGCCCAACGCGTCCGCTGCCTCCTGGTGGCTGAAATCCGCCGCCAGGCACAGCGCCACGCAGGCCCGCTGGTCCGACGGCAACTCGGCCATGGCGGCCTCCAGGGTCAGCCGCTCCTCGGTCATGGGCGCTCTAGGTGGCGGCTTTTCGGCCTCGTAGGCTGCCTCCCGGGCACGATCCCGGCCGCGCGAGCGGATCGCGGTCAGATGCTTGTTGTAGCCGATCCCGCACAGCCAGGCGCGCACGCTGGCGCCGCTCTGCAGCCGGCCGATCCGCTCCCAGGCGGTCAGGAAGGTCTCCTGCGCCAGGTCGTCGGCCATCGCCCAGTCGCCGCAGGTGCGCCTCAGGAAGGCCCGCAGGGGTTGCTGGTGCCGCTCGACCAGGCGGGCGAAGGCCCCGCTGGATCCCGCCTTGGCGGCCTCGACGAGGACAGCGTCCGGCGAAAGCGGCGCGGGTTCGCCCGCCCCGGCGCGGGACGCAAAAAGAGCCTGGGCGCGCCCCAGAAGGCCGCGCCCAGGCGCAGTGTCGAGGCCTTGGGGGCTCATCGATCCCGGAAGACGGTGGAGAAGATCGCGGCGATCAGGTTGCCGGCCGCGACGCAGGTCATGATGATCGCCACCAGACGAAAGGGCCAGTCGATCCCCGGGATGTCCGCGTACTCAGACGCGAACCAGAACCCGGCGGCCACGGCGCCGGTCACGATCGCCCCGCGCCACGCCCAGTAGGGGCTGGCCCCCCAGCGATAGCGATAGTAGCGGCGCGCCGCGCGGCGGCTGTAGCGGTCATAGCGGTCGAACGGCGGCGGCCCCCGGTCATCGTCCAGGTCCTCCTCGCCCTGCAGCGCCTTCACCAGCTCCGGCGGCGGGTCCTTGCCCTGGGCGGTGTAGGTGCGCAGCAGCTCCAGCCGATCCTTGCTGCGCTGATAGGCCAGCCAGCGGTCCCAGGCTCCGAAGATGAAGAAGCCGATCGGGAACAGCAGCCACCAGAAACTGAAGAAGAACGATTCCATCGCGGAAGCTCCGAACCTGAAGCCGAGGCCGTCCTCGCCTTCCTTTCGCCCCCTAGTCGCCGCCGACCTCGTCCCCGGATGCAAGCCCGCGCGTCAGGATGCGATTTTTTCGTACGCGTCGGGTTTGAACCCCACCAGCAGCCTGCCGCCGACGTCCAGGACTGGCCGCTTGATCATCGAGGGCTGGGCCAGCATCAGGGCGATCGCCTTGCCCTCATCGATCCCCTGCTTGTCGGCGTCGGGCAGCTTCTTGAAGGTCGTGCCGGCGCGGTTGAGCAGCACCTCCCAACCCACCTGCTTCGCCCAGCCCTCCAGGGTCGCGCGCTCGACGCCGGCCTTCTTGTAGTCGTGGAAGTCGTAGGCGACGCCGTGCTGGTCCAGCCAGGTCCAGGCCTTCTTCATCGTGTCGCAGTTCTTGATGCCGTAGAGCCTGGCCGTCATCGTGCCCTCATGTCGAAGATCGAACTTCCCAAGGAAGCCGCCGACGCGGCCGCCAAGGCGCTCTCGAAGTACCTCAAGGCCGAGCTGGACGTCGAGGTCGGCGGCTTCGACGCCGTCTTCCTGGTCGACTTCATCACCGAGCGCCTTGGGCCCTTCTACTACAACCAGGGTCTCGCCGACGCCCGCGCGGTGGTCTCGAAGAAGGCCGACGAGGTCAGCGAAGCGATCTACGGCATCGAGAAGGCGGTGAAGCTCTAGGCCAGCGGAAATCTGGCGGCGATCTCGTAACGGCCCTCCCCGACATAGCTGTGGATCAGCACGAACTCGCGCACGATCCAGGCGATCGGCGCGATGAACCTCTCCGGTGCGGCGTCCCATCCCCGGGCGAGGGTCAAATGCGCCTCGAACGGCCGTGGACGGGGCGCGGCCAGGCCGGCGGACGCGAGCGCGACGTGGACCTCGTCTTGGAGCAGGTCCACGCCCAGCACGCCCTCGTCCCCGCGCATTACCAGCACGCGCTCGCGGCCACGCCCAAACGCGGCGGCGCGGTTGAAAGCCACCCGGAACAGCGGCCGCCGCACCCGGCCCGCTGCGGCGGCCGCCCGCTGCAGATCGGGGTCCGGCAGGTCCGCACCACACCCAGGCTCTTCAGCGAGATGTGCAGTCGGGCTGGCGCCATCGGCCGGCCGAGGCCCGGGCGCTCGCCCATCAAGGTCCGGGTCAGAACGCCGATCTCACGCCGCGCCGTCGGCGGCGGCTGCAGCGCGAAGAAGTACCTGTGCACGACGATCAATCATTCATGGTTCGTTCGAACAAACACAACCTCCACGCGCTATGACTGTCAACGGCCACGAAAAAGGCGCCGCCCCTTTCGGAAGCGGCGCCAGATCGAGGCGGGAGGAACCGCCCTTAGAACTTCTTCTTCACGCCGACCTTGATGGTGCGGCCCAGCGGGTTGCCGATGAAGGGGTCGTAGCTGAGCTCAAGGCGCGCGCCCGACGGATCTTCATCCAGGACGTTGAGCACCGAGGCCGTCAGGGTCAGGTCGTTCGGCATCGCCCAGCGGTAGGTCAGGTCATGGGTGATGAACGAATGCACCCGCAGGCCGAACGTCGTGAGCTTGCAGTTCGTCGCCGTGCCCGCGGTCGCATTGGCGACGTTGCAGTTCGACGACGCGCCGGTCTGCACCGTGGTGGGCCCGCGGTTGTCGTCCACCCCGTCGATGTAGTTGATCGTCCAGCGCAGGTTGTGCTCGCCCCACGTGTAGTCGGCAAAGAACTGCCCTCTCCAGTCGGGGATCGTGAACGGCAGGCGGTCGTAGTTCGCGAAGCCCGCTGCGTCGTAGGCCGGCGACACGGTAATACCGCCGAAGACGAACGCAGCCTGCTTGTAGTTGAAGACGTAGCTGATGTTCGCACCCACATCGAGCGAACCGCCGAAGACCTCGTCGAACCGGTAGGTCACGTCGAAATCGACCCCGGTGGTCTTGATGGTCGGCCCATTGGTGGTGTCCGCACGGATGCGCGCGATGTCGTTGCCGACCGTCACGCCCTGGGTACAGGCGTTGCCGTTGTTGAAGGTGATCAGGCTGCGCAGCGGGCTGGCGCAGTTGACCGTCTGGCTGCCGTTGCCCACGCCCGCGACGGCGGTGGCGACGATGTTGGCCGGAACCGAGACGATCTGATCCTTCAGGCGATAGGACCAGTAGTCGACGGTCGCGGTCAGGTTGCCGGCCTGCAGGATAGCGCCGACGCTGAAGGTGAAGGCCTTTTCCGGATTGGTGTTCGGATTGCCGAAGTTGTCGACGGACTTGAAGTTGTTCCCCGCGGCGGCGATGCCGGACAGGCTGGTGCCGCCAGTCGGAACCACGTTGAAGGCCGTCGGCCCGCGGAACGAGGTGCCCACCGAGCCGCGCAGCGCGAACTTGTCCATCACCTGCCACTTGACGCGGGCTTCCGGGTTGAACGTCGAGCCGGTCTGGCCGCCGTAGTCTTCGTAGCGCGCGGAAAGCTGGGCGTTGATGGCGTCCGTCACCGGGACGTTCAACTCCCCGAACAGGGCCACGACGTGCTGCTCGACCCGCTGCGGGAAGTTCTGCCCCAGGAAGATGAACGGGCCGGTGCGGAACGTGCAGGTGTTCGAGGTAACGATCGGGCAAGGCACGACATCCCGATTGTAGGTGTTCGGGCTGATGGCCTGGCTGAACGTCAGCCGGCGGTACTGGCCGCCGACCGCCCAGCCGATGTCGCCGCCCGGCAGGGTGATCGGCAGCTTGCCGTTCAGCACCGCGTCGACGACGAAGGTGTTCTGCTCACCCTCGAAGCGCTGACGATCGAACAACGAGGCGACGAGCTCCTTGGAGTTCGCATTGCCCGAGACGAAGCCGGGGTTGGTCAGGCCCAGCGCCGGGTTGCCGGCGTAGGCGTTGGAGAACGGGTTGAAGTACTGGCACCCGTTGGCGCCGGGCGTGTTGCCCGTGCAGTTCGGGCCGCCGAGGCCGTTCAGGGCCCGCTGCAGGCGATCGATCAGGATGTCGGTCGTCTGCTGGTCCTGCAGTTCGCGAATGTAGGTGACGCCGACGTCGTAGCCGACGCCCATGAAACCGGTGTCGCCCTTGAGGTCGGCGGAGATGCGGAACTCTTCGTACTTGCGGCTGCCCTTTTGTCCGCCGAGGCCGCCGGTGGTGTTGTTGCCGCCGTTGGCGAACGGACGCCACAGGGTCGCCAGCGCATTGTTGGCCACCCCGATCAGGGCCGTGTTGTTGGTCTGCTGCAGGAAGGTGTTGAAGCCGGGGTTGGTGGACGGAACGCTGTAGACGTTCACGCTGCCCGGACCGTTCGGCCCCGACGTCGGCGGGTAACCGGGCGAGAACCGGATCCCGGGGATCGAGGTCTGGGTGTAGAGGGCCTCGACGTGGAACTTCGAGGACGCGCCGACGTCGGCGTTGAACTCACCGTACGCCTGGTAGCGGTCTTCCTTCTCGACCAGGTTGTCGAACGGCAGGTAACTGAAGTAGCAGGCGGGTGTCGTGCCGGTGAATCCGGCGAAGCCGCCGACCGCCGTACAGTTCGCGTCGACCGCGAAACCGACCGTCGACGTGCCCGTCGGCCCGCCGCGGATCGTCCAGGCGCCCGGGTTGCCAAGCACGGACCAGCCGGACGGGTTTTCGAGATAGGGCGTCTTGACGAAGCCGCGATCCGTATCGCTGAGCTCCGAACGGTGCTGGTAGCCCAGGCTGATCAGCAGGTTGGACGTGTCGCCGGCCCAGCCGTAGAGGACGCTGGCGTTGTAGTCGCCCTTGGAGCCCGGAACATAGCGGTAGTCGGCCTGGGTCTCGACGCCGGTGAAGTTCTTGCGAGTGATGAAGTTCGCGACCCCGGCGATGGCGTCGGAGCCATAGGTGGCCGCGGCGCCGTCCTTAAGGATTTCCACGCGCCCGATCGCCGCCTGCGGGATCAGGTTGGTGTCGGCCGTGTAGCCGGAGAAGCGCCGGCCGTTCAGCAGCACCAGGGTCCGCTGCGCCCCCAGGCCGCGAATGTTAATGGTGCCACCGCCCGAGCGTCCCTGCGCAGCCGCGCTGAACTGGTTCGAGTCGCCCAGCACCGGGCCGCTGATGGGCAGGGTCTTGATCAGCTCGAGCACGGACGGCGACCCGCGCCGCTCGATTTCCGCCTGGCTCAGGACGGCTACGGGGATCGCCGTGTCTTTTGGCGTCCCGGCAATAAATGACCCGGTGACGACGACTTCCTCGACCGAAGTCGGCGCGTTGGCGGCTGTTTGAGCGTTCGCCAACCCTCCGGTCGCGACAGCCGCGACGAAGGCCACGGCAGACACGCCGCATAGGTAACTAGTTTTCATCATGTGGTCTTTCCTCCCCTGGTGCTCGCGCCCTGTATTCTTGAAGTCGTCGGCGCGGGTTTTTGATGACCCAGGATGTCATTCACCTGGGCACGACACCATCCTTGTTCCGCGAACTCGGATTCGCAAATGTTAACGTCGGGGAAGGGCGAAGCTGTTGTGCGTTCAGGTTTCCGCTAGGTGACAACCTGTGGCGTTCGCGCCGCAGGGATCACGTCGTTCCAATAACGCCAGAATATGTGTGGCCCGGCCGAAACAATTGACGCCACTATCCTTGCGTGAGGCTGGCCGCGAAGAGCCCGCCCCGGGAGGAAAAGCATCATGAAGAGTAGGTTCTTCTGCAGCGCGTCGGTCGTGGCGGTCGCGCTTTCAGTCGGCTGCGCCGGCCAGGCGCTCGCACAAGCCCAGGCCAGCGCACCGGCGAACGAGGTCAGCGAGGTCGTGGTGACCGGCTCGTTCATCAAGGGGACGCCGGAGGACGCGGCGTTGCCGGTGGACGTGATCAGCTCCGACGACATCGAGAAACAGGGGTCGCCCTCGACCGTCGAACTGATCAAGCAGCTGTCCGTCTCCAGCGGCGTGCTGGGCGACACCAACCAGTTCGACACCCGCGCCCAAGGCTCGGAAGGCTCCGGCTCGATCAACCTGCGCGGCCTCGGCGCCCAGCGGACGCTGGTGCTGATGAACGGCCACCGCATGGCCGCCAACCCGTTCGGGCAAGGCGCCTCGGGCATCGTCGACACCAACGTCCTGCCCGTCGCCGCGATCGGCCGGGTCGAAGTCCTCAAGGAGGGCGCCGCGGCGACCTACGGATCGGACGCGATCGGCGGCGTGGTCAACTTCATCACCCGCACCAAGGTCGACCGTCTCGAGGTCAGCGGCAGCTACAAGCACCTCGACGGCTCCAAGGGCGACTGGGACGCGTCGGCCATCTGGGGCAAGGTCTGGGACAACGGCAACTTCCTGATCGCCGGCGGCTACCAGCACCAGTCGGAACTGAAGGTGACCGACCGCAGCTTCGCGGACCGCACCTTCGCCGAGAACGACGTCGGCGGCTTCTCCGGCGGCTCCAGCGTCACGGCGTTCATCCCGATCACGCAGACCGCGACCGGCGCCTATGTGCCGGCGGCCGGCTTCGCGCTGGACACCGGCTGCACCCCGCTGGGCGGAGTGGCGATCGGCGGCGCCCTACCCGCCTGTAACTTCCACTTCTCCGAGTACGACAACCTCATCGAGCACAACAACAAGTTCCAGATCTACAGCGAGGCCAACGCCGACCTCTCGGAGAAGCACCACCTCCACATCGAGGCGCTCTACTCCAAGACCGACATGCCACGCTGGAAGACCTCGCCGTCCTACCTGGCCCTGCAGACCCCGACGGGGCTGACCAATCCGACGGTCACCGGCAATCCGTCGACGGCGCTCACGGCGGCGGTCCTCTCCGGCTTCTTCGTGCCGGCCAACAACCCGGGCCTGATCGCCTATCGGGCCGCCAATCCGACGCAGATCCCGGCGTTCGCCACCGGCGTGCACATCCCGGGCGTCCGCTATCGGCCGCTGTCCTTCCAGGGCAACCCGATCTTCGGCGACGACGGACGGCCGTCGGAAGGCCTGCGGCAGTACGAGTTCTACCGCGTGTCGGCCAATCTCAAGGGCGAACTCGGCTGGGGGATCGACTACGACGTCGCCGCCACGTACAGCCAGGAAATCGCCCGCCGGACCGGCTACGACACCCTGGTCGGGCGCCTGCAGCTGGCCCTGCGCGGCTACGGCAGCACCCAGGCCGGCCTAGCCGGCGGCTGTACGGCGGCGGAGACCAACAACTTCACCACCAACGCCGGCAACAACGCGCTCGGCTGCTACTTCTTCAACCCGTTCTCCAACTCGATCCAGGCGAACGCGGTGACCGGGCAGACCAACCCGGGCTTCAACGCCGCTCTGGCGAACAACCCGGACGTGGTCCGCTGGTTCTTCCAGCAGCTCTCGACCAAGCAGGCCCAGCGCCTGTTCGTCGGCGACGCGGTGCTGACCGGCAAGACCGGCATCACCCTGGCCGGCGGCGACGTGGCCTGGGCGGCGGGCGTGCAGTTCCGCAACGACGTGTTCGAGGCGCACTACAACGGCTTCGGCGACCGCGACGTCACGCCCTGCATCGACACCGTGATCAACGGCGACTCCAGCTGCCCCGGTCGGGCGGGCGCGTTCCTGTTCCTGTCCGACGCCAGCGCCGCCGACCTCGACCAGCAGGTCTATGCCACCTTCGCCGAACTGTCGGTGCCCTTCACCGACGCCATCCAGGCGCAGCTGGCGATCCGCTACGAGGACTACAACGGCCGCGTCGGTTCCACGATCAACCCGAAGGCCAATATCCGCTGGCAGGTCACGCCCTGGCTGGCCCTGCGCGGCGGTGTCGCCAGCACCTTCCGGGCGCCCCCGCTGGCGTCGCTGAACCCGTCCACCGGCACGGGCTTCAGCTTCATCGCAGGATCGTTCCGGGCCATCGACTTCACCGGCAACCCGAACCTGAAGCCGGAGAAGGCGGAGAACTACACCGCGGGCGCCGTGTTCAAGGTCGGTGGTCTGCGCGCCACGGTCGACTACTGGCGGTTCGACTTCCACAAGCAGATCGTCGCCGAGCCCTCCGGGGCGATGGTGGCGACCATGTTCCCGGGCAACGCGAACACCAACTGCGGCAATGCGGCCTTCGCCGGCCTGCAGGCCCGGTTCACGTTCCAGGGCGCCTGCGGCCTGGCCAACATCAGCCGCGTGTCCAGCTTCGTGGTCAACGGGCCGAAGCTGAAGACGTCCGGGATCGACTTCCTGGCCGACTATGACTTCGGCGAAGTCTTTGCCGGGGGCAGCGTGCACGTCGGCGCGTCGGCCACCTACACGATCGACTACAAGCTGGGCGACTTCCAGGTCGGCGGCGTGAGCGTGCAGAAGGCGTACAACGCCGTCGGGCTCCTGAACTACCAGCTGTCGGCCACCCCGCTGCCGGAATGGAAGGGCCAGGGCTACGTCGAGTACACCCTGGACCGGCACAACGTGCGGCTCACGGCCAACTACATCGACAGCTACCACGACCAGCGCGGCGACGTGGCGGGCGCCGGCATCCTCGTGCCCAACGCCCAGACCGGGCTGGTCAACACCAAGGGCGTGAACATCAAGTCGACCATCCTGGTCGACCTGGACTACCGGGTGCAGCTGCCCTGGGACACGACGATGACGCTGTCGGTCGACAACATCTTCGACCGCGATCCCTCGTTCGCCCGTCTCGACCTGAACTACGACCCCTTCACGGGCAATCCGTACGGGCGCACGTTCAAGATCAGCGCGCGGAAGAAGTTCTAGACCCCGGAGCGCCGGCCTCGCACCCGCGGGGCCGGCGGTTCCCGGATGATCAACTGTGGCGCTTGCGCCGCATGGATTCCGTTGTTCGCCCAACGTGAGAATATATGTGGCGCGCCTGAAATATTAGGCGCCACTATCCGCCTGTGAGGCCGGCCGCAAAGAGCCTGCCCGGGAGGAAGACCATCATGAAAAGCAGGTTCTTCTGCAGCGTATCGGTCGTGGCCGTTGCGCTGAGTGTCGGCTGCGCCGGCCAGGCGTTCGCCCAGGCCCGGGCCAACGCGCCGGCCAACGAAGTCACCGAAGTCGTTGTCACCGGGTCGCTGATCGCCGGGACGTCACAGGACGCCGCCCTGCCGGTCAACGTCGTGACCCAGGAACAGATGCGCAAACAAGGCGCCCCAACCGTCATCGAGATCATCAAGCAACTGCCGGAATCCTCCGGCGTGATCGGTGAGTCGAACCAGTTCGTCGCCGGCGGCCGCGGCCAGGGCCAGTACGGCACCTCGACGGTCAACCTGCGCGGCCTCGGGCCCGAGCGGACGCTGACGCTGTTCAACGGCCACCGCCTGCCGCTCGCCTTCGCGTTTTCGCCAGACCCTAAGAAGCTGCCCCTGGCGGCCATCGGCCGCGTGGAGGTGCTGAAGGACGGCGCGGCCGCCACCTACGGATCGGACGCCATCGGCGGCGTGGTCAACTTCATCACCCGGCGCTCGTTCGACGGGCTCGAGATCAGCGGCGACTATAAGTACATCGACGGCTCAAAGGGCGACGACTACGGGGCCAGCGCGGTCTGGGGAAAGGTGTTCGGCGACTTCGACGTGATGGCGTCGGCCGAGTACCACCATCGTTCCGAACTGCCGGTGCTGGGCAAGGACTGGGCGCACCAGGCCTATGACCGCAACCCCGAGGGCGGCTGGACCGGCGGCGGCAACCCCGAAGCCTTCATCCCCACCACGGCGGGCGGCACGATCATCGCAGGGAGTCGGCTGGATCTCGGCTGCACCGCGCTGGGCGGACAGCTCACCACCGCCAACGCGAACGCGGCGCCGCTGCTGCCGTGGACCAGCTGCCGCGGCCAGTACTCGATCTGGGACAACCTGGAAGAGAAGGAGGACAGCTACCAGGGCTTCGCCCAGGTGAACTGGAAGTTCGCCGAGGGCCACGAGCTACACCTCGACGCCTCCTATGGCTACACGAACCTGCCGTTCTTCAAGTCGTCGCCCTCGTACGTGACGACGCGGCCGGTGCCAAACCAGGTCCTGCCCGCGGGCTTCCCGAACCTGTCGATCGCAGGGCCGCCCCTCTCCTCGCTGTTCTACTTCGTGCCCGCGACCAACCCGGGTTTCGCCGCCTACATCGCCGCCAATCCGGGGCAATTCCCGGCTGCCACCGGCGGGGCGCTCATGACCATCGGCACGTTCCGCCCGTACCTCACGGGGGGCAACCCGCTCTACGACTACAAGCACGGCGTCGGCGGCCGCTACTACCAGAAGCAGATAGTGCTCAACGCCGGCGTGAAGGGCGATGTAACCGCGGACATCAAGTACGACGTCAACTTCAGCTACGGGCAGTACAAGTCGTACGCCGAAGGCCGCGACAGCCTGACCGACCGGCTGGAACTGGCGCTGCGCGGACTTGGCGGTCCCAACTGCAACTACCAGACGGGCACGCCGGGCGTCGGCGGATGCCAGTGGCTCAATCCGTTCTCCAACGCCATTCCCGGCGCGCCCAACCGCGGGCTGACCAATCCGGGGTTCGTGTCGTCGCTCGCCAACACGGCGGCGCTGGCCGACTGGATCATGCCCATTCAGACGGGCCGGACGAAGTTCCAGGACACGGAATTCAACGCCGTGCTGTCAGGCGACTTCCCCTGGTGGACGCTGGGCGGCGGCACGATCAAGTGGGCCGGCGGCTTCCAGTGGCGGCACAACAGCTACCGGACCCAATACAGCGAGTTCGGCAACGAGTTGCTTTCGCCCTGCTCGAACTCGCCGACCCCGGTCGACCGCGATGACTGCATCTTCCCGTCGAATCCGAACCCGGCGGTCACCACCGGCACCGGCCCGAACGTCTTCGGACCGGTCTCCATTCCCGTCGACATCAAGCAGAACATCTATGCCGGCTTCGGCGAACTCAACGTGCCGTTCACGGACAGCTTCTTCATCGAACTGGCCGCCCGATACGAGGACTACGGCAAGAACGGCGGCTCCACCTTCAATCCGCAGGTGCGCGGCAAGTGGCAGGCGATGGAGTGGCTCGCGTTCCGTGGCTCGGTCGGCACCACCTTCCGCGCCCCGCCGCAGGGCTCGCTGATCCCCAACCCGACCACCAATCTGCAACAGGTGCTGGGAACGTTCATCCCGGTGTCGACCATCGGCAACCCGAAGCTGAATCCGGAAAAGGCGACGGTCTACAGTGTCGGGACCATCGTCTCGGTCGGCGGCTTCCGCGGAAGCGTCGACTACTGGAACTACAACTTCAAGGACGTGCTCACCTCCGAGCCGCTCACGCCGGTGATCAACGCCGTGTTCCCGAACGGCGCCAGCGGGGCGAACAACTGCGGTAACGCCGCGCTGGCCGGCTTCATCTCCACCCACCTCGTGTTCTCCGGGGCCTGCGGTCCGGGGGTGGTCGCGGTGCTGCTGCAGGCGATCAACGGTCCGCGGGTCAAGACCGCGGGCGTCGACGTCGACCTGAGCTACCATTGGCCCGAGGCGTTCGGCGGCGAGCTCACCGCCACGGCGCTGTTCACCTACGTCGACAAGTACAACGTCGGCGCCCTGAAGATCGGAACCGTGACGATCCCGGCGTTCCACGCCGTCCACAAATTCAACTCCGGCCAGATCGCCTACCCGATCCCGCGCTTCAAGGGGACGTTCGCGCTGAACTATGAGCGCGGGCCGTTCAACGTGCGCTGGCAGCTCCGCTACATCGACTCCTACATCGACCAGCGGACCGGCCTGTTCAACTTCAACCCGATCTACGTGACGCCGACCAATCCGACCGGCCTCGTCACGCGCGGGGCGAAGATCCGCGACCAGGTGCTGAACGACGTGACCGTTCTGTGGAACGCGCCCTACGACACGCGGATCAGCCTGTCGGTCACGAACATCTTCGACAAGGATCCGCCGTTCGCGCGGACCGACGTGAACTACGACGCCCTGACGGCCGACCCGCTGGGCCGGACGCTCAAGGTCGGCGTCACGAAGTCGTTCTGATCCGCGGCGCGCCGGCCCCGTTCTGCGGGGTCGGCGTCTCGTGGGCGTTGGCGCGGTCGCGATCACGGCGCATGCTGGGGTCTCGGATCCAGCGACCCTGGTGGAGCGCGTCATGCCTGTGGAATTCATCGGCTTCATCGGGACGAACGGCGCGTCCGAGACACACGCGAACACGGGTCCCATCCTCGACGTCGGCTATGTGGAGCGCATGGCCCGGGCGCACGACGCGGGCGGTTTCGACCGGGCCCTGGTGGCGGTGGGCTCCACCCTGCCGGACGCCACCATGGTCGTCGCTCATGCCGCCAGCGTGACTCGGCGCCTGGGTTTCATGATCGCCCACCGGCCCGGCTTCATCGCGCCCACCGTCGCGGCGCGGCAGCTGGCCACCCTCGACCACTTCACCGGCGGCCGCATCGCCGTGCACATCATCACCGGCGGCGCCGACGACGAGATGGCCCGCGACGGCGACCACCTGACCAAGGCCGAACGCTACGCCCGCACTGACGAGTACCTTGAGATCCTGCGCCAGGAGTGGACCAGCCCGAAGCCGTTCGACCACGCAGGCAAGTACTACAACGTCACGCGCGCGTTCGGGGCGATCAAGCCGCTGCAGTCGCCGCACCTGCCGATCTATTTCGGCGGCTCGTCGGACGAGGCGATCCCGGTGGCCGGCAAGCACGCCGACATCTACGCCTTGTGGGGCGAGACCCACGCCCAGGTGCGCGAGGCGATCGCGCGGGTGCGCGACGCCGCCGCCCGCCACGGCCGCCAGATCCGCTTCTCGCTGTCGCTGCGGCCGGTGCTGGCCGACACCGAGGAGGCCGCCTGGCGCCGTGCCGACGACATCGTCGCCCAGACGATCGCGCTGCGCGAAAAGCTGGGCCTTAAGACCGCCGGCCACGCCCCGCCGAACGCCGGCTCCCAGCGCCTGCTGGACGCCGCGGCGCAGGGCGTCCGCCTGGACAAGCGCCTGTGGACCGGCGTGGCCGCCGTCACCGGCGCCCAGGGCAATTCCACCGGCCTGGTCGGCACGCCAGACCAGGTGGCCGAAGCGATGCTCGACTACTACGACCTGGGCGTGACCACCTTCCTGATCCGCGGCTTCGACCCGCTGGAGGACTGCGAAGCCTACGGCCGCGACCTGATCCCACGGGTGAAGGCGCTGGTGGCGGAGCGGGAGAGCCGCGGCGCACGGGCGGCGGGGTAGCCGCCTACTCCCACTCGATCGTGCCGGGCGGCTTGCTCGTCACGTCATAGACGACGCGGTTCACGCCGCGGACCTCATTGATGATCCGCGTGGCGCAACGGCCCAGGACATCCCAGGGGAACTCGAAGAAGTCGGCGGTCATGCCGTCCGTGGAGGTGACGGCGCGCAGGGCCAGCACGTCCTCGTAGGTGCGGGCGTCGCCCATGACGCCGACGGTCTTCACCGGTAGCAACACGGCGAAGGCCTGCCAGATCTGGTCGTAGAGGCCGGCCTTCCGGATCTCCTCGAGGTAGATGGCGTCGGCGGCCTGGAGGACGGCGACCTTCTCGCGGGTGATCTCGCCAGGGATGCGGATGGCCAGGCCCGGGCCGGGGAACGGGTGGCGGCCGACGAAGGCGGGGGCCAGGCCTAGCTCCACGCCCAGCGCCCTCACCTCATCCTTGAACAGCTCGCGCAGCGGCTCGACCAGCTTCAGCTTCATATAGTCCGGGAGGCCGCCGACGTTGTGGTGGCTCTTGATGACCGCCGAGGGGCCGCCGCTGGCCGAAACACTCTCGATCACGTCGGGATAGAGGGTGCCCTGGGCCAGGAACGCGGCGCCTTCGATCTTGGCGCTCTCCTTGTCGAACACCTCGATGAACAGCCGTCCGATGGTCTTGCGCTTCGTCTCCGGGTCGGTGACGCCGGCCAGCTCGCCCAGGAAAAGGTCAGCCGCATCAACGTGGACGAGCGGGATGTTGTAGTGGTCGCGGAACAGGGTGACGACCTGGGTGGCCTCATCCTTCCGCAGAAGGCCGGTGTCGACGAACACGCAGGTGAGCTGGTCGCCGATCGCCTCGTGGATCAGGACAGCGGCCACGGAGCTGTCGACGCCGCCCGACAGGCCGCAGATCACCTTGGCGTCACCGACCTGGGCGCGGATCTTGGCCACCTGTTCCTGGCGGTACGAGGCCATGGTCCAGTCGCCGCTGAGGCCGGCGATCCGGTGGGTGAAGTTGCGCAGGATCAGGGCGCCGCGCGGGGTGTGGGCGACCTCTGGGTGGAACTGGATGCCGTAGAAGCGGCGGCCCTCGTCGGCGATCACGGCGTAGGGGCTGCCCTCGGAGGTCGCGACCACCTCGAAGCCCTGCGGGATCGCGGTGATCTTGTCGCCGTGGCTCATCCACACGGTTTCGGTGTGGCCCAGGTCGCCCAGGCCTTCCAGCAGCGGGCTCTCGCGATGCAGCTTGATCTCGGCGCGGCCGAACTCGCGGTCGTGGCCGCCTTCCACGGCGCCGCCCAACTGGGCGCACATGGTCATCTCGCCGTAGCAGATGCCGAGGACCGGGACGCCGAGTTCGAAAACCTTCTGCGGCGCGGACGGGCTCTCAGCCTCATGCACGCTGGCCGGGCCGCCGGAGAGGATGATCGCCTTGGGGTCGTAGGCCTCCAGCATCGCCTCGACCTTGTCGTAGGGATGGATCTCGCAATAGACGCCCGCCTCGCGCAGCCGGCGCGCGATCAGCTGAGTCACCTGGCTGCCGAAGTCGACGATCAGGACCTTTTCGTGGGCGGTTTGCGGCATGAGGCTCCGTTAGTGGGTTTTCTCCAGCACGGCGACATAGAAGCCGTCCGTTCCGGCGCTGAGAGGGGTCAGGCGAAGGTCGCCCTGGTCGATCAGGAAGCGCGTGAGTTCGGGGTCGTCCGTCGCCGGCTTGCGGGTGAAGTTCGGGTGGCGGCTCAGGAAGGCGGCGACGCGGTCCTCGTCCTCTTCCGGGAGCACCGAGCAGGTGACGTAGACCAGCCGCCCGCCCGGCTTCACGAAGCCCGCGCCGTCGTTCAGCACCTGGTCCTGGTCGGCCTGGCGACGGGCCAGGGTCTCCGGTGTCAGGCGCCACTTGGTGTCGGGGTGGCGGCGCCACGAGCCCGTGCCGCTGCAAGGCGCGTCGATGAAGACCACGTCCATGCGCTCCTCCAGGCCCTTCAGCGGATCGGGGTTCAAGGGCGTACGGATCTGCAGGTTGCGCACGCCGGCGCGGTCGCCGCGGCGGATGGTGTCGGTCAGGCGGCGCGCGTCGTTGTCGTAGGCGTAGATCTGGCCGGTGTTGCCCATGGCCGCGGCCAGCGCCAGAGTCTTGCCGCCGCCGCCGGCGCACAGGTCCAGTACCTGCTTGCCCTTCACCTCGCCGGCCGCAGAGGCGGCGACCTGGCTGCCCAGGTCCTGCACCTCGAACCAGCCCTTGGAGAACTGCGGGATCGCCTCTATGGCGCCGCTGCGGTCGGCGGCGGCGGGGGCGGCGATGCGCAGGGCGTTGGGCAGCAGGCCGGCGGGATGGGCGTCCACGGGGCCGAGCGCCTTCAGCGCCCGCGCCGGGTCCGTCTTCAGCACATTGACCCGCAGGTCCACCGGCGCCCGCTCGGCCAGGGCCTCCATCTCCTCGGCCCTCGCGTCGCCGAACACGCGGACCATCGAGGGTTCCAGCCAGTCGGGATAGTCCCCGCGCACGGCGGCGGGCGCGTCGGCCAGGTCCCGCGGCGCGGTCAGGGCCTGATGCTCGGCCTCGGTGAGAAGCCCGTGCCCGTGCACCTCGTCGCCGGCCGCATCGGCCAGGCGATCGATCGGCCAGCCCCACAGCAGGTGCAGCGTCGCCAACACCGCGGCCCGCGGCGTCTCCTCGCCCATGCGCCAGGCCAGCGAACGCTTGCGCCGCAGCACGTCCAGCACAAGGCCCGAGATGAAGGCGCGGTCCTTCGAGCCGGCATAGCGGGCGCCCTCGCCCCAGGCCTTCAGCGCGAGGCGGACGGGCCGGTGGCGCGTCTCGATCTCGGTCAGAACCTCAATGGCCGCCGTCAGACGTCCGCCGTCGCGCATCAACTCACCTGGAACAGGGCCGCCATCACCATGACGAGGCCGATCATGGCGACGAACCACACCAGGGTCCGCACCATCGGAACCCCCCACGCATAGAGCGGCGCGTAGAGGATGCGGCCGCCGAGGTAGAGGTGCACGCCCCAGAACGTCAGCGGCGTGCCCAGCTTGCCGGCCACCGCGCAGGCCAGCACGGCGGCGGCGAAGAACGGGAAGGTCTCGGCGAAATTCCAGAACGCCCGCTCCAGCCGCGCCGCCATGCCGCCGACCGGCATCGGCGTGTCACGGGGCCCCGCGGCCCAGGCGATGTCCTGCTGAGCCCTCGCCGCCCCGGCCGCCCACAGGAGCTGGAACAGGCCCAGCGCCACGGCGCCCATCAGGGCCTGGAGTTCGATCGCCACGCCGTTGTGCATCACACCTTCCCCCGGTTCATCGCCCCAGCGTCAGACCGCGCTCGGATAGTTCGGCGCCTCGCGGGTGATCATCACGTCGTGGACGTGGCTCTCGCGCAGGCCGGCGCCGGTGATGCGGATGAACCGCGCCCGTTCGCGGAACAGCGGCAGCGTCGGCGCGCCGACGTAGCCCATTGCCGCGCGCAGACCACCCACCATCTGGTGCAGGATCGGGGCGAGCGGGCCCTTGTAGGCCACCTGTCCCTCGATGCCTTCCGGCACCAGTTTCAGCGCGTCGGTGACGTCCTTCTGGAAATAGCGGTCGGCGGAGCCCTGCCCCATCGCCCCCAGCGAGCCCATGCCGCGGTACGACTTGTACGATCGGCCCTGGTAGAGGAACACCTCGCCCGGGGCTTCGTCGACGCCGGCGAACACCCCGCCCATCATGGCCACCGAGGCGCCCATGGCGAGCGCCTTGGCCAGGTCGCCGGAGTACTTGATCCCGCCGTCGGCGATCACCGGCACGTCGGAGCCCTGGGCCGCGCGCACCGCATCGGCGATGGCGGTCAGTTGCGGCACGCCCACGCCGGCGACGATCCGGGTGGTGCAGATGGAGCCGGGACCGATGCCGACCTTCACGGCGTCGGCGCCGGCCTCGATCAGAGCGCGGGCGCCGTCATAGGTCGCGACGTTGCCGGCGACGATCTGCACGCGGTTGCTCTCTCGCTTCACCCGCTGCACGGCCTCGGCGACGGTGGCGTTGTGGCCGTGGGCGGTGTCGATCACCACCACGTCGACGCCGGCGTCCACCAGCGCCATCGAGCGTTCGTAGCCCGCGTCGCCCACCGTCGAGGCGGCGGCCACCAGCAGCCGGCCCTGGGCGTCCTTGGCCGCGTCGGGGTGCGCCTGCGACTTCTCCATGTCCTTGACGGTGATCAGGCCGACCGCGCGGTAGTCGTCGTCGACCACGATCAGGCGTTCGATCTTGTGTCGCCGCAGCAGATCGCGGGCCTCGGCCTGGCTGACGCCCTCTTTTACCGTGACGAGATTGTCCTTAGTCATCAGTTCCTTGGCGGGGATATCTCCACTGCCTTCGAATCGCATGTCGCGGTTGGTGAGGATGCCGCACAGCCTGCCGGTCTGCGGATCAACCACCGGGAAGCCGGAGATCTTCCGCCGTGCCTTGATCGCCAGCACCTCGGAGAGCTTCGTGTCCGGGTTGATGGTCAGCGGATTGATGACCATGCCGCTCTCGTAGCGCTTCACCTCGCGCACCTGGTCGGCCTGTT
>CBHTUE010000050.1:0-23931 GCA_966096115.1 uncultured Phenylobacterium sp. | reverse complement strand
GATTCGGTGTGAATGGGTCCCCCGGACAAGCCGGGGGATGACGATCAAATGTGGGATGATCGAGATGAAGGAACCTGGCGCCGGCCCGCTTGGGGACGGCCGGCGCCAGGGCCGTCTCAGGTCTTGCTCTTGGGCGCGGCCGGGGACGGCGTAGGTGAGGGGGAGGGCGAGGGGCTGGCCGACGAAGCGTCGTCCATGCGCACCTTGCCGGCGCCGCTGACGTCGGTCTCCAGCTTGCCGGGGCGGGTCAGCAGCCGGACGTCGGCGACGCCGGAGACCTCGAGCCTGGCCGACTCGGTGGGGGCGATCGTCGCGTCGCCGGAGCCCGAGACGTCCACCTCGGCGTGCTTGAGCCGCAGCTTTCCGAGATCGGCGTCGCTGGTCCCTGAGACCCGCAGGTCCAGTTCGTCCGCCTCGCCGGCGGCCGAGATCTCGCTGTCGCCCGAGGCGTGCAGCGCCAGGCGGCTCTGCCGGTAGTCGGCGATTTCCAGCCGGCTGACCCCCGAGACCTCGAACTCCGAGATATCGGGCGCGCGGACCACCACGGTCAGCTTGTTGCCCCAGTTGTGCCGGAACTCCGAGTCGTAGCGGAGGTTGTCGCCCTCGATGACGACGTGCTCCAGGGCCCGCGCGGGTCCGGTGATCTCCACCGAGCCGCGGCCGTCCGCGGTCTGTTCGTAACGCACGTCGGCGGGCAGGCCGACGTCCAGGGCGTGGGCGCCGCTCCAGGCCAGGGTGCGGCTGCCGGTCGGGCCGGCCCCGTCGGACCAGCGCTCGTCGCGGTCGCGGTGATGGCCGTGCGAGCGCCAGCCCCAGCCCCAGTCGCTGTCGTCGGCGAACGCCCAGCTGCCGCGGGCCAGCGCATCGGGTCCGCCGACGGCCACCGCCGCGGCGAGGGAGCCGACGCAGAGCACGAAGCCGGCGATGGCGATCATGGTGAGAGCGCGGATCATGCGACTTGCCCCAGTTGTCTTAGGGTTCGAGGGCCGGCTTCAGCAGCCGGTAGTGGAGCCGCCCGTACCAGACGAGCGCGTTCATCAGGCCGATCGAGACGATCGTCAGGATCGCGCCGCCCGAGGCCGAGCCGGCCATGATGCCAATGCCCAGCAGCACCGCCGCGGCCGGGCCGCCCGGCGGGTCGGTGAACGGTCCCGCGGCCAGCGCGAAGGCGCCGACGAAGAACATCACCACGGCGACCACGAAAAGCGCGATCAGGGTGATGACGATGCTCATCAGGATCGGCAGCAGGATCAGGATGTCGAGGGCGCCCAGGCCCAGCACCGCGAACACCGCGCCGGCCGCGGCCGACGGGCTGCGCTCCTCGCGCCAGCGGTTCAGGCTGGATTCGGCGCGGATCTCGCGGGCCAGGCGGTCGGGATTGCCGAGCGCGCCGGCCACTTCGTCCTCGCTGCGGCCGGCGGCGGCGCCGTCGGCGAAATGGGCTTCATAGTCGGCCATGATGTCGCTGATGGCCTGGGCGGGCAGGCCGCGCAGGCCCTCCCGCAGCCGGGCCAGAAAAGCCTGGCGTGTCATTGCACCCCTCCAAGGATGGTCTCGACGGCGCCGGAGAACGACTTCCAGGACGCCTGTTGCGATTCGAAGCTCTTCTTCCCGGCTTCGGAGAGCCGGTAGTACTTGCGCGGCGGACCCTCGGTGCTCTCCACTAGGTAGGTCTCGACCAGATGGTCGGCCTGCAGCCGGCGCATCAGCGGATAGATGGTGCCTTCGCCCATGCCGATCGCGTCGGCCAGGCGGCTGGCGATCTCGTAGGCGTAGCTGTCGTGCTGGTGGAGCAGGGCAAGAACGCAGAGTTCCAGCGCCCCTTTCTTCAGCTGTATCTCGATGGCTTCGGGCACCGGATGCGCCTCCTTGTCGAGCCATTAGCTACGGCAAGGTAGTGAGTGGTGCAAGGTACCGTGCATTAAACGTTAGTAAAGTTCAGCGCGATCACGTCTTACCTTTCCCGCCTGCGGGAAAAGGGGACCGTCGGCCGAGCGCAGCAAAGAGTCGGTGGTGGAAAGGGCAAGCCTCAGACGCAGTGAATCGACCGGGCCGCCCGCAGTGCGACCGCTCGCCCTTCCCACCGTTCGCTCTTCGGCGAACGGTCCCCCTTCCCGTGAACGGGAAGGGCAAGGCTCTAAGGGCTAGCTCTTCACCTTCACATAGGTCCCCGGGGCGTCACCCAGGGGCTTCAGCGGCCCCTTGGCGGGATCGCGGGCGGGGATCTGCTTGCCGGAACGGGCCCCCAGCCAAGCCGACCAGTGCGGCCACCAGGAGCCGGGGTGCTCGACCGCGCCCGCCTGCCATTCCTCGAGCGAGGCGGGCAGGGCGTCGTTGGTCCAGTGCTGGTACTTGTTGGCCACCGGGGCGTTGATGACGCCGGCGATGTGGCCGGAGCCGGCCATGGTGAAGGTGGTCGGCCCGCCGAACAGCCTGGCGCCCTTGTAGACCGAGCGGGCCGGGGCGATGTGGTCCTCCTTCGAAGACTGGACATAGATCGGCACCTTCACCTTGCCGAGGTCGATCTGCACGCCGTCCAGCGTCAGTTCGCCCTTCGCCATGGCGTTCTGCCCGTAGAACTTGCGCAGGTAGAAGGTGTGCAGGGTCTTGGGCATGCGGGTCTGGTCGGAGTTCCAGAACAGGAGGTCGAACGGCTTCGGCTCCTTGCCCAGCAGGTAGTTGTTCACGAAGAACGACCAGATCAGGTCATTGCCGCGCAGCGCGTTGAAGGTGTCGGCCATCGTCTGGCCGTCCAGCACGCCGCCGCCGGCGTCCATCTTCTCCTCGAGGGTCTTGATCCACTCCTCGTTGGTGAACAGCAACAGGTCGCCGGCCTCGGAGAAGTCCTGCTGGGCGGCGAAGAAGGTGGCGGAACCGATCGACGCATCCCCCTTCACCGCCATGTGCGCCAGGGTCGCCGAAAGCAGGGTGCCGCCGATGCAGTAGCCGACCGTGTTGACGTGTTCGACGCCGGCCTGGGTCTTCGCGGCGGCCACGCCTTCGTAGATGCCCTGGCGCATGTAGTCTTCGAAGGTCTTGGTGGCGAGGCTGGCGTCGGGGTTGACCCAGGAGGCGACGAAGACCGTGAAGCCCTGGGCCGCGAGCCAGCGGATCAGCGAATTCTCGGGCCGCAGGTCCATGATGTAGAACTTGTTGATCCACGGCGGGAAGATCAGCAACGGGATCTCGTAGACCTGATCGGTCGACGGAGAAAACTGCAGCAGCTCGATGATTTCGTTGCGGAAGACGACCTTACCGGGCGCCGTGGCGACGTTCTCGCCGATCTTGAACATCTCGTAGTCGGTCTGGGCGATGGAGAGCGCCCCGCCGCCGCGCTGCAGGTCGGCCTGGAAGTTCTCCATGCCCTTGACCAGGCTCTGGCCGCCGGTGGCCATCACCTCGCGCAGCGCCGTGGGGTTCGAGGCCAGGAAGTTGGACGGCGCGAAGGCGTCGGTGAGCATCTTCATGAAGAACTCGACGCGGCGCTTCTCCAGCGGGTCGACGCCGTCGACGTCGGAGACCAGGCCGTTCAGGAAGTTCGCGGTCAGCAGGTAGGACTGCTTGATCGCGTCGAACACCGGATTGTCGCTCCAGTCCGGGTCGGCGAAGCGCTTGTCGCCCTTGGCCGGGGTGACGACCGGATCGGCCGCCTCGCCGCCGGCGCGGCGCGCCGTCGTCTGCCAGAGGTCGAGGTAGCGCGAGAACAGGTCGGCCTGCGCCCGCATCATCCGGTCGGGCTGGGCGGCTAGGCGGCCCATCACCTGGGTCAGGGCCGGGGCGACGTGGAACGGGTCGGGCGACAGCGCGGCCGGCCGATCGGCCTGGCGCAGCGCCATCTCGGCGATCGCGCCCTGGGCGGTCAGCGCCGCGCGGGCCAGGTTCATCGACAGTTGCTCGACCTGCGCGCGCTGCTCGGCGGAGAAGGCGGCCGGATCGAACGACGGCATCGAGGGGGGCATCTGCGGCGCGGCCGGCGGCGGTTGCGGCGAGGACGCCGGGTCCGGCTTGAAGGTCTTGGCCTCGGCCGGGGCGACCTTCGCGGCCTTCTTCTCGCCCTTCGAGGCCGCCTTCTTCTTCGACTTCGCCTTGGGCGGGCCCGCGGTCTGCTCGCTCATCTGGTCCTCCGGAACGGCGCGGATCGCCGCCGCGCTCTTTCGTCCTGTTCGATCATCGCATAAGACCTTGGCGCAAATGACTCTGTCGCGCCCGCTTTTTCCGAATGCCGCGAGGTCAGCCGCCGGCCTGATCGTCCTCTCGGGTGGCGTGCTGCTGGCCGGATGCGTCGGCAATCCGTTTGGCAGCCACCCTGTGGACCCGGCCTCGCCGGTCGCCGCCGAGGTGACCCAGCTGAGCCGCCAGAACGGCAAGCTGCCCACCTTCGCCAGCATTCCCAATCCGCCCACCGACGTGCGGCCGGCCCCGCAGTTCGGGCGCGCGGCCACCAGCGTGACCTCGGCGGGCGACGCGCTGATCGCCGCCACCGAGCCCTCGACCTGGACCCTGCAGGCCACGGACCAGTTCGCCGAGAAGGCCCGCCGGGATGCCGGCCCGGCCCTGGAGCCCGCCAACCCCGCAGAGGCCGAAGCCTTCGCCAAGGCGCTGCGCGAGCGAGCTACCCCGCCTCCGCCGCGCCAGCCCTGACGGGCCAAGACGCGCCGCGCGAGGCAAAAAACCTGAAACCCGGCTTGGCGGACTCCCGCCCGGAGTCTATCGAAGCCTGACGTCAGCTCGCAGATGAGCCGCGCAAGGGCATTGGCGGCATAAGAGCTTCAACTATGACACCCGAATTCCACCGCATCCGACGCCTCCCGCCCTACGTGTTCGAGGAGGTCAACCGCATCAAGGCCCGCCTGCGCGCGCAGGGGACCGACATCATCGACTTCGGCATGGGCAATCCCGACATGCCGACGCCGAAGCATATCGTCGACAAGCTGGTCGAGACCGCCCGCGACCCGAAGGCCGGCCGCTATTCCGCGTCCAAAGGGATCATCGGCCTGCGCCGCGCCATGGCCGGCTACTACGACCGCCGCTTCGGCGTGAAGCTGGACCCGGAGCGGGAGGTGATCTCGACCTTGGGCTCCAAGGAGGGCTTCGCCAACCTGGCCCAGGCGCTGACCGCGCCCGGCGACGTGATCATCTGCCCGAACCCGGCGTACCCGATCCACGCCTACGGTTTCATCATGGCGGGCGGCGTCATCCGCCACGTGCCGGCGGGCAGCCCCGAGGAATACCTGGCCGGGATCAGCCGGGCGGTGAAGCACTCGGCCCCGCCGCCCAGCGTGCTGATCGTCAGCTATCCGTCGAACCCGACGGCCCAGTGGGTGGACCTCGACTTCTACAAGGAGATCGTCGCCCTGGCCCGCAAGCACGACCTGCTGGTACTGAGCGACATCGCCTATTCCGAGATCTACTTCGACAACAACCCGCCGCCGTCGCTGCTGCAGGTCGAAGGCGCCAAGGACATCGCCGTCGAGGTCAATTCGCTCTCGAAGACCTTCGCCATGGCCGGCTGGCGCGTCGGGATGGTGGTGGGCAACGAGCGGATGTGCGCGGCGCTGGCGCGGGTGAAATCCTACCTGGACTACGGCGCCTACACGCCCATCCAGGTGGCCGCCGCCGCGGCCCTGAACGGGCCCACCGACTGCATCGAGGAGATCCGCGGCATCTACAAAAGCCGCCGCGACACCCTGGTCACGTCGATGAAGCGGGCCGGCTGGGACATCCCCGCGCCCCCGGCCTCGATGTTCGCCTGGGCCAAGGTGCCTCCGCAGTTCGAGGAGGCGGGCTCCATGCTCTTCTCCAAGCTGCTCATCGAGGAGGCCGGCGTCGCGGTGGCCCCCGGCATCGCTTTCGGCGAATACGGCGAAGGCTATGTGCGCATCGGGCTGGTGGAGAACGAGCACCGCATCCGCCAGGCGGCGCGCAACGTGAAGAAGTTCCTGGCCAACTCGGACGAGATCCTCGGCCGGGCCCACAACGCCCTGGCCGTGCAATGAGCGAGCCGATGGATCGCAAGCCCTGGGGCATCGGCGTCGCGGGCCTCGGCACGGTCGGCGCTGGCCTGCTCAACTTCCTGGCCGACAACCCCGCCTTCGCCCCGGCGGGCGGGATGGCCTTCGTCAGCGGCGTTTCGGCGCGCTCGCGCTCGCGGCCCCGACCGCTCGACATCTCGAACCTGCCCTGGTTCGACGATCCCGTGGCGCTGGCGCAGGCCGACTCGACGGACCTGTTCGTCGAATTGATCGGCGGGTCCGACGGCCCGGCGAAGGCGGCCGTCGAGGCGGCCCTGCGCGCCGGCAAGCCCGTGGTCACGGCCAACAAGGCCCTGATCGCCGAGCACGGCGCCGAGCTCGCCGCCCTGGCCGAGTCGATGAACGTGCCGCTGCTGTTCGAGGCGGCGGTGATGGGTGGCGTGCCGGCGGTGAAGATCGTGCGCGAGGCGCTGGTCGGCGACGAGATCCACTCGATCTCGGGGATTCTCAACGGCACCTGCAACTATATCCTGACCGAGATGGAGGCGACGGGCCGCTCCTTCGCCGATGTGCTGGGCGAGGCCCAGCGGCTGGGCTACGCCGAGGCTGACCCCACCATGGACGTCGGCGGGTTCGACGCGGCCCACAAGATCACCATCCTGGCCGCCCTGGCGTTCGGCTGCGCGCCCAACTTCCCGGCCGCCGAGATCGAGGGCATCGAGCAGGTCGAGTTGCTCGACATCCGGATGGCCAAGGACCTGGGCTACCGGATCAAGCTGGTGGCCTCGGCGGAGCGGTCGATCCACGGCGCGCTGGTGCGGGTGCATCCGACGCTGGCGCCGCTGAACCATCCGCTGGCCCAGGCCGGCGGGGCGCTGAATGCGCTCTTCATCGAGGGCGAGCGGACCGGGCGGATCTTCATCCAGGGCCCTGGCGCTGGCGCCGCTCCGACGGCGGCCGCCGTCTCCGCCGACATCGCCGACGTGATCGCCGGCGCCCGCCGTCCGGTGTTCCAGGCGCCGGCCGACAGCCTGGCGCCGTTCGACCCGGTCGATCCGTCGAAGATGATGGGCCGCGCCTACCTGCGCTTCCTCGTGAAGGACGAGCCGGGCGTGATCGCCGCGGTGTCCGAGACACTGGCTGAGGCGGGGGTCTCGATCGAGAGCTTCCTGCAGAAGCCGACGGAGGGCGCCGAGGGCGTGCCGATCGTGCTGACGACCCATGCGGTGGCGGAGTCGGTGCTTAAGGCCGCAGTCGAGCGCATCGCAGGGTTGCCGGCCGTGCTGGATCGCCCGCGGCTGTTGCGGATCGCGCGTATCTGAGGTTCAAGGCGCCTCCAAGCAGAGGCCCGCTGGGGTTGGAAACTGACATGAGTTCTGAAGTTCTGGATCGCGGGCTGGTGCTGGACGCGGTCCGGGTGACCGAGATCGCCGCTATCGCCGCCTGGAAGCTGGTGGGCCGGGGCGACGAGAAGGAGGCCGACCAGGCCGCCGTCGACGCCATGCGCACGGCGCTGAACGACCTCGACATCGACGGCGAGATCGTCATCGGCGAGGGCGAGCGTGACGAGGCGCCGATGCTCTACATCGGCGAGAAGGTCGGCAAGGGCGGCAAGCATAAGGTCGATATCGCGCTGGACCCGCTGGAGGGCACCACGCTCACCGCCAAGGCCATGGCCAACGCGCTGGCGGTGATGGCCTGGGCGCCCAAGGGCACCATGCTGAACGCCCCCGACACCTACATGGACAAGATCGCCTGCGGGCCGGGCTATCCAGCCGGCATCATCGACCTGGACAAGTCGCCGGACGAGAACGTGCGCGCGCTCGCCAAGGTCAAGGGCGTCGACCCCAGCGAGATCACCGTCTGCGTCCTGGACCGGCCGCGCCACGCCGACATCATCGCCAGCCTGCGCAGCGTGGGAGCGCGGGTCTATCTGATCACCGACGGCGACGTGGCGGGCGTGATGAACACCGCCGACCCCGAGACCGGCGTCGATATGTACGTCGGCCAGGGCGGGGCGCCCGAGGGCGTGCTGGCCTGCGCGGCGCTGAAGTGCGTCGGCGGCCAGTTCCAGGGCCGACTGGTGTTCCGCAACGCCGACGAGAAGGCGCGCGCCAAGCGGGTGGGGATCACCGACTTCGACAAGAAGTACGACCTGCACGAGATGGTCCGCGCCGACGCGATCTTCGCCGCCACCGGCGTGACCAAGGGCGCGCTGCTGGACGGCGTGACGGTGAAGGACGGCTTCGTCCACACCCACTCGTTGGTCATGAACTCCTCGACGCACACGGTGCGCGAAGTGCGGATGAAGCGGCCGGTTTAGGGCCGAGGCCTCCCAGCAAACCAAAGAACGTCATCCCCCGGCTTGTCCGGGGGTACCCATGCCTCCGTCCCACGTGAGGTCGTGATTGCTCGGGCGTCAACGCCCGCGGGCCATTCCGATGGCATCGGTGTGAATGGGTCCCCCGGACAAGCCGGGGGATGACGATCAAAATTGGGTTGGTCACGGGCTAACCCGACCGCATCAGCTCCGCCGCCTCGTCGAGGCCGGCTTCGCGCGCGGCGCGTTCGGGCGTCAGGCCGGCCTTGTCCGTCAGCGTTGGGTCCGCGCCGTGAGCCAGGAGCAGGCGGGTGATCGCCACTGCGTCGTCCTCGTCGTCCGGCAGGTGGAACAGGGGCGTGCGGCCGTTCCTGCGCCGCGCGTTGGCGAGCTCCGGCTGCGCGGTCAGCACCTCGGCCAGCCGCTCGGCGCGGTTGGCCAGCGCCAGGGTGAAGACGTCGCGGGTGAGCGGCGTCAGGTAGTCCACCATCGCCGGCCGGCCGAAGACGTGGGCGAAGCTGAGCGGGGTGGCGTCGTATTGCGTGCCGGGGGCGTCGACGTCCGCGCCGGCCTCGACCAGCACGCGAGCGGTCTCCACCGAACCACTGCCGGCAGCGCTGTGCAGGGCGCGGCGGCCGTCGCGCTGCGCCAGGTCCGGCGGTATGCCGGCCTCCAGCAACAGGGCCACCACATCGGCGGCGCCGTGGGCGGCGGCCTGGATCAGCGGGCCGGGCTCGGTCAGCAGTTCCGGATCCGCCGCCGCCAATGCCATCACCTGGGAGCGGCTGCGGCGCATGGCGGCCACCTGGAAGGCGAGGGGACCCTTCAGGTCCCCGATCCTGGCCCCGCGCTGCGCCAGCAGGCCGGCGGTCCCCGTCAGCCCCTGCAACAGCGCCTGGGTGTGGTGCGGATGGCCGCTATAGGCGTTGATCCCGCTGGGGTTCGCGCCGTGCGCCACCAGCCAGATCACGCGCTTTTGGTGATCGTGGGTGACGGCGTTGCCAAGCAGGTAGTCGATCGCCGAGACCGGGAAGTCGCCGCCTAGGCCTTGGCCGACCGCGCGCCAGCGCCACACATCGCCGCGCGCCACGGAGGCGCGGTGCAGCAGCTCAAGCCAGGTGACGTCGTCCCCCGCGATGGAGGTGTTGTAGAGCGCCTGGGTATCGAACGGCTCGGCGCCGCGCGCCAGCAGCAGGTCGGCGAGCGCGTGGGCCTGCGGGTGCGGGGCGCGGCCGCCCTCGCCCTGGCCGATAGCGCCGCAGAGGACGGTGAAAGCGTTATCCCAGCCATCGTTGAAGCTGGCGTTGGGGTCCGCTCCGAGGTCGATCAACCGTCTGGCGATCGTCACCGCGTTGGCGCCGTCGAATTGCCCGTAGGCGAGGTAGAGCAGGGGCTCCCACCCCAGCGGCCCGGCTTTACGCTGCGCCGCCTCCGGATCCGCCGCCAGCCGCCGTTCGACCTCGGTGACATCGCCGCAGACGATCGCGGTCAACAGGTCGTGGCGCGCGACCTCGGGATGGCGGGCGAGGATGCGCCGGGCGGCGGCGGTGTCGCCGTCCCACCGGCACTGGCGCAGGAACGCCTCGGCGCGCTCGTCAGGGCTCAGCCGGCCCAGGGCGATATCCGCCAGGGCCTCCTTAAGCGCCGTCCAGCCGTCGAAACCGTAGTCCCGCGCCACGGCCAGCTGAGTCGCGCGCAGGGTGATGGCCGGATCGGCGTCGCGCATCGCCTTCAGGCGGCGCCTGGCTTCGGTCCTCAGGGTGTCGAGGGTGCTCTTCGGCGACAGCCGCTTGGACATGGACCTTCCTTCCGTGAAGGCGCCTTGGGTCCGCTGAACGACGCCGGAAGAAGGGTTCGGCTATTCGGATCGGTAGAACTGGGTGGGAGCAGGCTCCCTTGCCGCGGACAGGTGGCGCCCCAATGCGCACTGCCTGTGAGGGTTCAACCACAGGGCAAGGGTGTCAAGCCCGCGCCCCCGGCGCGAAGCGCCCCTCAATTCAACCACGAAGACCACGAAGACCACGAAGCAGGCCGCCTCTCCGGCGCCTTCGTGCCCTTGGCGGTCTTCGTGTTTCAAACCGCGGAAAACGCGGAGAACGCAGAACAGCCCGGGCGGACCAGCCGCCAAGACGCCTTCTGCGTCATCTGCGTTTTCCGCGGTTTCTACCTGCGGCGCGCCACGGCGCCTCCGACTCGCCCGATAGTGCGACGACCGAAAGTGACGTAGCCCTAGAGGATGATCGCGCCCATGGCGGACGGAAGCGCCTATCCTGGCTACCTCGGTGTCACCCGGTCCCTGTCGGGCCGCCTGTGGCGCCAGCGCGCGGCCGACCCGGAGATCGTGCGGCGTCACCAGCTGGAGCAGGGCCTGTCGGAGATCCTGGCCCGCGCCCTGGCCTCGCGGGGGATCGGCCCCGACGACGGGACCAACTTCCTCAATCCGACCCTGCGGGCGCTGTTCCCCGACCCGTCGGCGTTCATGGACATGGACAAGGCCGCCGCGATCCTGGTGGACGCGCTGATCGAACGCCGCCGCGTCGTGGTGTTCGCCGACTACGACGTGGACGGCGCGTCGTCAGCCGCCCTGATCGTGCGCTGGTTCCGCGCCATGGGGATGGAGATCGCCATCTATGTGCCGGACCGCATCGCCGAGGGCTACGGCCCTTCGCCGCCCGCCTTCCGGCATCTGAAGGCCGATGGGGCCGAGCTGGTGGTCACCGTCGACTGTGGGGCAGCCGCGCACGACGCGCTGGCCTGCGCCGCCGAGATCGGCCTCAACGTCGTGGTCATCGATCACCACCTGATGCGGCCTGGCGAGGTTCCGGCGGTGGCGGCCCTGGTCAATCCCAACCGGCCCGACGACACTTCGGGGCAGGGGCATCTGGCGGCGGCCGGCGTCAGCTTCGTGCTGCTGGCCGCCTTGAACCGCGAGGCGCGCCGGCGCGGGCTCTACGCCGAGGTCGCCGAGCCCGACATCAAGGCCTGGCTGGACCTGGCCGCCATGGGCGCGGTCTGCGACGTCACTGAGCTGAGGGGCTTCAACCGGGCGCTGACGGCGCAGGGGCTGAAGGTGATGTCCGGCTGGCGCAACCCCGGACTGAAGGCGCTGATGGACGTGGCCAAGGCGCAAGGGCCGGCCTCGGTGTTCCACGTGGGGTTCCTGCTGGGGCCGCGGATCAACGCCGGCGGGCGGATCGGGCGCTCGGACCTGGGCGCGCGCCTGCTCTCCACCGACGACCCGGAGGAGGCCGCGGCGCTCGCCGAGGAACTCGACGCGCTCAACGCCTCGCGCAAGCAGGTCGAGGCGGAGGTCCAGGAGGCCGCGGTCCGCCAGATCGAGCGCGAGAGCAACCAGACCGACGCCGGTTGCCTCGTGGTCGCGGCCGACGGCTGGCATCCCGGCGTGATCGGCATCGTCGCCGGACGCCTGCGCGAGCGCTACCGCAAGCCGGTGATCGTCATCGGCGTCGACCGCGCCGCCGACGTGGGCAAGGGCTCCGGCCGCTCGCAGCCGGGGGTGAACCTGGGCCGCGCCGTGCAGGCCGCCTACGAGGAGGGTCTGCTGCTGAGCGGTGGGGGGCACGCCATGGCCGCGGGCCTGTCGGTGCGGCCGGATACCATCCCCGAACTGCGCGCCTTCCTGAACGAACGGATGTCCGCCGAGCAGGAGGTGGCCGCGGCGGAGGACGGGCTGGACATCGATGCCCTGATCACCGCCCGCGGCGCCGACCGCGCCCTCTGGACGGACTTCCAGCGCCTGGCCCCATTCGGGCCCGGCAATCCGGAGCCGCTGTTCGCCGCCGCGGACGTCCGCGTGGAGCGGCCCATGGCGATGAAGGGCGGCCACGTGCGCTGCACGCTCACCGACGGCTCGGGCGGCAAGCTGAAGGCGGTGGCCTGGCGGGTCGAGGACACCGAGGCCGGACGCCGGCTGCTGAGCGAGGGCGGCGCCATCCACGTGGTCGGCAAGCTCAAGCCCGACGACTGGCAGGGCCGCGAAGGCGTCCAGCTGGAGATCGAGGACGTGGCCGATCCCCGTCGCGTTTAGGGCCGGGTTTGAAGGGCGTCGCAACCCCGCTTGCGCCCCCAAACGAAGGCCGCTATAGACGCCGCCTTCGCGTCCTGCGGTCCCTTCGTCTATCGGTTAGGACGCCAGGTTTTCAACCTGGAGAGAGGGGTTCGACTCCCCTAGGGACTGCCACGCGATTTCCCCGTTCAGGTGTTCGCGCTTGACGCGTTGAGAATTCGCGCGCGCCGAATCCCCATTGACGCCTCTTATGTTACAAGAACAGTGTTATAGTCGGCCCTGAACAGTTGGTGACGGGGGTAGCGGGCCGAGGGGCAAATGGCTGGTTACGAGTTCGAACATGTCGAGGGTCCGCCACCTGTGCGGATCTCGGGGCGGGTCAAGTGGTTCGACGCCGGCAAGGGCTACGGCTTTATCGTGCCGGACGATCCGAGTCTTACCGACCTCAAGGACGTCCTCCTCCATGTGACGAGCCTGCGGACTTCGGGGCGCGAGAGTTGCCTGGAAGGCTCGCTGATCACCTGCGACGTCGTGCGACGGCCCAAGGGGTGGCAGGTGGCCGAGGTTGTCCTGGTCGACGAGACGTCGGCCACGCCGACGGAACGACGGCCCGACGCGATGCGCAGCCGTCCGGAAGGGGCCTTCCCCGCGCGGCCGGCGCGCCGGCCGCTGGCCGCCACCGGGCCGCTGGAAGGCGCCAAGGTGAAGTGGTTCAACCGCGCCAAGGGCTATGGCTTCGTGGTCCGTGACGCCGAGCCGGGCGACATCTTCATCCACATCGAGACCCTGCGCCGCGCGGGCATGGAAGACCTCCAGCCCGGTGACAGCGTCATGGTGCGGTTCGCCGAGGGGCCCAAGGGCCTGGTGGTGGCCGAGATCGAGGCCTCGAACCTCGCCTGAATGGCGCTTGCCTGACGCCGGAGCCTGCCCCAAATGGGGGCAGTCCTGCTTGAGGTGACCGGCTTGTTTCGACCGTTCCGTATCGCGCTCGCCGTGGCCGCCCTGGCCTGGGCGGCGACCGCGCAAGCCGCCCTGCCGGTCTACGGCGTCACGGTGAAGGCCAGCTATCCGCACGACACCCGCGCCTACACCGAGGGCCTCTTCTACCTCGACGGGTCGCTGTTCGAGAGCACCGGCCTGGTCGGCCAGTCCAACATCCGCCGCGTGCGGCTGAGCGACGGGGCGGTGCTGCAGTCGCAGGCTATCGCGCCGTCGATGTTCGGCGAGGGCATCGTCAACTGGGGCGGCGAGATCATCAGCCTGACCTGGCGCGACCAGGTGGGGTTCCGCTGGGACCTGAAGACGCTGGCGATGAAGTCCAGCTGGTCCTACCCGGGCGAGGGCTGGGCGCTGACCCAGAACGGCGTGAACCTGATCATGAGCGACGGGACGCCGGTGCTGCGAGTGCTTAACCCGAAGACGCTGAAGACGGTGCGCAAGATCAAGGTGACGGCCGAGGGCCGGCCGGTGGCCAACCTGAACGAGCTGGAGTGGGTGAAGGGCGAGATCCTGGCCAACATCTGGCAGACCAACGCCATCGCTCGCATCGACCCCAGGACCGGCGTGGTCCGCGGCTGGATCGACCTGAGCGCACTGCCCGAGGCCCGCGGTCGCCGCGACCAGGAGGCCGTGCTGAACGGCATCGCCTACGACAAGGGCAAGGATCGATTGTTCGTCACCGGCAAGAACTGGCCGCACCTCTACGAGATCGCGCTGACCCAGCCGAAGGCCGCCCGATGAGCGACGATGTCATTCCGGAGCCGCCCGCCGGCTTCATCCGGGCCGAAGGCCGGGGCCAGTTCTCGACGCTGAACGGGCCCTATTTCCACAAGGTCGGCGACGGCGAGACGGTCGAGCAGGCCTTCTTCGCGCTGGCGCGGCACACCAACGGCATCGGCATCGTCCACGGCGGTATGCTGTCGGCCTTCACAGACGGCCTGCTGGCCGGCGCGGTGGGCCGTGGGGCGGGCAAGATCGCGGTGACCATCCACCTGTCGATCGACTTCCTGCACATGGCCCGCAAGGGCGACTGGGTGATCGGCGAGGCCAGGATGAGCCGCGCCACCCGCGACGTGGGCTTCGCCGACGGCCGCCTGCACGTGCGCGGCGTCGACATCGTGCGGGCCTCCGGCGTGTTCAAGCTGATGGACCGGCCCCTGTGAGCGACGCGCCTTTCCACGCGCACATCTACGTTCGCGACGGCGAGCGGGCGGCGGCCGAGGCCCTGCGCGAGCGCCTGGCGGGAACTGCAGGCGTCCTGTTTGCCGGCGTCCTGCGCGAGGGCAAGGTCGGGCCGCATCCGATCTCGCAGTTCGAGATCCACTTCCCGGAGAAGGCCCTGCCGACGGTGCGCCCGGTGCTGGAGGCGAGCGGGCTGACCGTCCTGGTCCATCCGCTGACCCACGACGACCTGGCCGACCACACGACACTGGCCAACTGGATCGGAACGCCGATCGAACTGGACGTGAGCGTGCTGGACCCTCCGGGCGTCAACCAGGGCTTCGACCGATACGGGAAGACGGATTTCTGAGCCTCGCTTGGCGCGCAGAGCCCGTCAGGTTTGCGGAAACCCGGAAACCCCCATATTGACGGGCCGCCGGCGCCCTCGGGGCGTAGCGCAGCCTGGTAGCGCATCTGCTTTGGGAGCAGAGGGTCGCGTGTTCGAATCACGCCGCCCCGACCAGCCGGCGGGATTTTGAAGGGGTCTTGAGAGAGCATGCTCGCGCGCATCTTCCGTCCGTCCAAGACCGCCATGCAGTCGGGCCGCGCCAAGTCGGCCGAGTGGGTGCTGGAGTTCGAGCCCAGCGCCGCGCGCCGCTCGGACCCGCTGATGGGCTGGACGGTGACCACCGACACCGAGTCCAGCCAACTGCGCCTGACCTTCGCCACCAAGGACGAGGCCGTCCGTTACGCCGAGACCCACGGGATCGCCTTCCAGCTGATCGACCCGGCGCCGGCCAAGCGGATCATCAAGGCCTATGCCGACAACTTCGCCTTCGGCCGAAGAACGCCCTGGACGCACTGACGCGTATCCGCCGCGCCTTCGCGCCCTTAGCTCAACCGGATAGAGCACCCGCCTTCTAAGCGGGCGGTTGCAGGTTCGAGTCCTGCAGGGCGCGCCACTCCCGACATGATGTTCGCGGCGAACGCGTTCGTCATTTGTTCTTGCCCGCCTAGCTTCGCCGTGAGAAGTGTGCGCCACCCGTACACACGCATCGCGAGATTTCAGTTGGGCCTGGATCTTATCGTCGAGAGCTGCGCCAAGCCTGGCCACGAGGCCGAGTGGCGGCGGACCATCGAACGGACGTTCGCCGCTGACCAACTGAGCGATGCGGAGAGGGTCCGGTTCGCGGAAATTACCATTCCGCCTTACGCGCAGGTGGGCGCGCCCCGTGTTGGCCAGGACGCGGCGGCGGACGCCTGGATCATTGAAGTGCGGCAGGCGGGCACGCCGGAGGAGATCGCCCAGGTCCTGAAGGACTTCGCCGGCTACTACGCGCTGCAGCTCGTCGAGTCCGACGGCTTGCCGAAATACAGCCATGCCGGCCTGACGAACGAGGTCGACGAGACGAGCTTCCGCGGCGCGTTTTTCAAGATGTGCAGCGACGTCCTCGACAAGAGGACCACGGACCAGGCCTGGGAGCACAAGTTCCCCGACGAGGCGGTGACTTACGGGCGCGCGCTTCTCGAAGCGGCAGACGCAGCGGCGGCAGCGGGACCGCCGCCCAAGGCGCCGCCGAAACGAGGGCTCCTGTCGGCGCTCGGTTTGGGGCGAAAGGCGCAGGATGACCTGCCGTTTGACGAACAGCTTGATGTCGTCCGGACCGCAGGCCGTTGGTACGTCTTCTGGGGCGAGCGCGGCCATCCGATAAGCGCCTGGTTCTGACCATCGGTTGTCCGCCGCCCTCGGGGCCGTGTAAGCACCAGCGATGGCCTGGACCAAGACCTACGAGGACGCCGAGCCGCAGCGGGTCAACAAGTGGCTCGCGCAGAGCGGGGTCTGTTCGCGGCGCGAGGCCGAGGCGCTGATCGGCGAGGGCTTGGTCTATATCGACGGCGAGCGGGTGGACGACGCCGGCCGCAAGATCCTGCCCGGCCAGACGCTGACGCTCACCGACAAGGCCGAGGGGAGGCTGGAGGGCTTCACCGCGGTGCTGAACAAGCCCACGGGATTCGTCTCGGGCCAGCCGGAGCCGGGGTACACGCCGGCGGTTCGGCTGCTGACGCGCGCGGCGCTGGTGGGCGAGAGCGTGACCATTCCGGACGCGAGGATGAGCTTGCCGCCGCTGGGCCGCCTCGACCTGGACAGCCACGGCCTGCTGATTCTGTCCAATGACGGGGTGCTGGCCAAGGCGGTGATCGGGCCGCAGTCGCAGCTCGACAAGGAATACATCGTTCGCGTCGCCGGCCGGATCGACGAGGCGACCCTGGGCCGCCTGCGGCACGGGCTGGAGCTGGACGGGCGGGAGCTGCAACCGGCGAAGGTCGAGGTAATCCAGGGCCAGGTGCTGCGCTTCACCCTCGTAGAAGGCCGCAACCGGCAGATCCGGCGGATGTGCGAGCTGGTGGGCCTGCGGGTGATGGACCTGTTGCGTGTGCGGATCGGGCCGCTGGACCTCGGCAACCTGCCGGAGGGCCGCTGGCGGGTCCTGAGCGCCGCCGAGCGTGCGGCGATGATCGCCGCGTCGCAGGCGCGATGAGCGCGGGGCGGACTCTGCCCGACCTCGTGCTACGGGTTCGCTTTCCACGCGCGACGGATTTCCCATGTTCAAGATGAGACGTGCAGCGCACGGCGACGTCGACGCGGCGGTCGCAGCCCTGGTCGAGGCCTTCGCCGCAGACCCGCTGATGTCGTTTCTCTTTCACGACAACCCGGACGGCGTTCGGCCCAGCATCTCGCGCTTCTTTTCGCTCCTGCTGAGGGTGAGGATCGCGCTGGCGATGCCTGCCGACGTACTGGAGGACGGCCACGACACGCTCGGCGCCGTGATGGGATACGATACGTCGCGGCCGGCCTGGCCGGAGGCGCTCGCCGAAGAATGGCGCCAGTTCGAAGCGGGCGCGGCCGACCTAGCGGCGCGGCTAGCGGCCTATGAGGAGATTTGTGAGGCGCACCAGCCTGCCGAGGACCACTACTATCTCGGCGTGATCGGCGTGCATCCCTCCCTTCAAGGCGCCGGGGCCGGGCGGATGATGCTCGACGGGTTTTGCGACCTCTCGCGGGCCGACCCGAGGTCGCGCGGCGTCTATCTAGACACCACCAATCCCAGGAGCCTTGAATTCTACTACCGCAACGGATTCGAACTCCGGGGTGAAGGCCGCCTGGGCGACGCCCCCCTCTGGTGCGTCTACCGGCCTACCTAGCGGCCATCGATCCTGGGCCGGCCCCTAGAGGGGTTCGCGGCCCGGCCCGAGCGGTACGGTCCAGTCGGCGCGACCGGGCATCTCCTCCAGGATCCAGCGGGTCAAGCGTTCGTAGTGCTGGACGAAGCGGGCGACGGCGTCGTCGCTCATGCCGGCGCCCGTGCGCTCGATCAGCTTGTGCTCCTGCTCCGTGCGCCAGGCCCGGACCACCTCGAAGCCCGGCGCGGCCAGCAGGACCAGGGCGTCAAGGCGGTCGAACAGGGCCTGATAGGGCTGAGCCAGCTGGCGGTCGACGTAGCGGCGCCATGCGCCGTCGGCGTCGCCGAGCTCTTCCAGCGCGTTGATCGGCCGCCCGAGCCTCGCGACGGGCTCTGGCCGGGCGCCGACGCACCAGCCTTCGAAAATCACCACGTCCACCGGGCCCTGGACCTCCTTCCACTCGGCCCTGGGCCGCCGCTCGTCGCGGGCCTTGTCGAAGGCGGGCAGGGGCGTGGGCTCGGGCCGGGCCAGGTTGTCGAGCACGGCGCAGGCCAGGGCCACGTCGTGCGTGCCGGGCGGCCCGCGCACGGCCATCAGCGGGTGGACCTTGTCGGCCAGCCAGCCCCGCGCATCGCGGCTCAGGTAGAAGTCGTCGAGCGACACGGCGACCGCGGACAGCCCTTGAGCCTGCAGGAGGCGCACCGTCGCCGCAGCGATGGTGGACTTGCCCGAGCCCTGCGCCCCGCAGAGGCCGATGAAGGCGGTGCGGCCGAGTTCGCTGCGCAACACCACGGCGCGGGCCGCCAGCGGCCGGCACACCCGCTCGAGCGTCAGCCGGAACGCCTCCGGCAGCCGTTCCTCGGCGAGGAAGGCGTCGAGGTCGGCGTCGTTCACCCGGCGAGCTGGTTGTAGGCGTCCAAACCCGCGCGCAGGTCGGCGATCAGGTCGTCGGGGTCTTCCAGGCCCACGTGCAGGCGGATCAACGGACCGCCGTAGTCCTTCGCGAACTTCCGCACCTTCAGCTGCGGGTCGCACCAGATCGCCAGGCTCTCGAACCCGCCCCACGAGAAGCCCAGGCCGAACACCTTCAGGGAATCCAGGAAGGCGTTGATCGCGGCCTGCGGCGCGGGCTTCAGCGAGAAGCCGAACAGGCCGCAGGGACCTTTGTAGTCCCGCGCAAACAGCTCGTGGCCCGGACAGCCGGGCAGGGCGGGATGGTAGAGGGCCGCGACCTCCGGCTGCCCGCGCAGCCACTCGGCCACGGCCAGCCCGCTGGTCCCCTGCCGCTCCAGGCGCACGGGCAGGGTGCGCAGGCCGCGCAGCATCGCATAGGCGTCCTCGCCGCAGACCGCCCAGCCCATGTGGTGCACGCCGTCGGCCAGCTTGCGCACCAACGCCGGATCGCGCGCGGCGACCGAGCCCATGAAGACGTCGGAATGGCCGCCGACATATTTGGTCAGAGCCTGGATTGAGAGGTCGACGCCGTGGTCCAGCGGCCGAAACAAGAGGCCCGCGCCCCAGGTGTTGTCCGCGGCGGTAAGGATGCCCCGCTCGCGCGCCAGCTCGGCGATCTTCGACAGATCCTGCATCTCGAACGACAGCGAGCCCGGGCTCTCCATCAGGATCATCCGCACCGCATCGGAGGCGCCGCCCACCAGCTGCTCGGGCGCGGCGTGCGGATCGTAGTAGGTCACCGCGACGCCGAAGCGCTTCAGCACGTTGTCGCAGAAGCGGCGGACGGGTTTGTAGACGTTGTCGACGACCATGATCTCGTCGCCCGCCTTCAGCAGCGCCATGGCGGCCCCGGAGATGGCGGCGATGCCCGACGGGTAGAGCGAGACGCCCACCGCGCCCTCCAGCACCGCCAGCGCCTCCTGCAGGGCCGTCTGGGCCGACAGGCCGGCGCGGCCGTAGGTCAGGTGGTTGGCGTCGTCGTACAGGGCCTCGGCGTTGGGCAGCAGCACCGTCGAGCCCTTCTGGATCGGCGGACCCACGGTCTTGGCCAGGTCGCCACGCAGCTTGCCGGCGTGGATCAGTCGGGTCTCGTCCTTCGAATGGGGGGACATGCGGGGTTGCGGGCCCAGGCGACGCTGGCGAAAGTGCCAGGGGCACTTAGAGCCCTAAGCCAATCTCGGTTTCAAGGAGCAGCAATGATCCGCGCTCTCGCGGCGTCCGCGGTCGCGGCGGCAACACTGGCGGGCTGCACCGCGCAGAAGCCCGCGGAGAAAGCGCCGGCCGAGGCGCCCGCGAGCAAGGTCACGGCCGCCAACCCGGGCTACAAGCCGGCGAAGAGCAGAACCCTCGAGGCGGTGATCAAGCGCGGCTACGTGGCCTGTGGCGTGCACCCCGGCCTGCCGGGCTTCGCCCTGCCGAACGAGCGGGGCGAGTGGCACGGGTTTGACGTGGACGTCTGCCGCGCGGTGGCCGCCGCGACCCTGGGCGACGCGAACAAGGTGCGCTTCACCACCATCGGCGGACAGGACCGCTTCGGCGCGCTGCAGAAGGGGCAGGTCGACATCCTGTCGCGCAACACGTCCGAGACTTTCGCCCGCGACGCCGGCTTGGGCGTGACGTTCCCGGTGACCACCTACTACGACGGCCAGGGCTTCCTGGTGCCGCGAGCGCTGGGACTGGGAAGCGCCGAGGAACTGGCCGGGGCGCGGATCTGCGTTCAGGAGGGCACCGCCAGCGCGGGCAATATCGAGGACTGGTTTCGGGTGCGGGGCATGAAGTACCGGGCGGTCATGGCCACCGGCGAGGCCCAGGCGCGGCAGATGTACGAGAATGAGAACTGCGACGTTTTCACCGCCGACGTCTCGGCGCTGGCCGCCTCGCGCTCGCTGCTGAGCAATCCGAACGCGCACGTGATCCTGTCGACGGTGATCTCCAAGGAGGCGCTGGGCCCGGTTGTGCGCCAGGACGATCCGGTGTGGGCCGATATCGTGCGCTGGACGATGTACGCGACCCTGCTGGCCGAGGAACTCGGGGTGACGTCGAAGACGGTCGAGGACGCCCGTGAGACGGCCACCGATCCGGAGACGCGGCGGCTCCTGGGGCTGGACGGCGATCTGGGCGCGCTGCTGGGCCTGAAGTCGGACTGGGCGTTCCAGGTGATCCGCCAGGTCGGCGCCTACAACGAAATCTTCCGGCGCGACCTCGGCGCGGACTCGGCGCTGCGGCTGGATCGCGGCCTCAACGCCCTGTGGAACGCGCCCCAACCCGGCCTGATGTATCCGCCGCCGATGCGGTGAGCTCACAGGTCCATGTGCATGGCGCAGCGGTCGGAGAAGCCCTCGTTCGCCTCGTGCATCAGGCGCTGGCGGATGGTGGGCGGCGCGTCCTCGGGCAGCCATTCGCGGAAGCCGAACGAGGCGTAGAACGGGCCGTTGAACGGCACTGAGCGGAAGGTCGTCAGGCTGAGGCAGGCGAAGCCGTTGGCGCGCGCCCAATCGGCGACCAGGGCCAGCATGCGGCGGCCCAGGCCCTGGCCCTGCAGGTCGCGGGCGACGGCGAACTCGTCGATGTGCAGGCGGTCGCCCTCGGCGTGGGCCGCGAGGAAGGCTTCCGGGCGGCCGTCGGCCTCGGCGATCCACAGCGTCCCGGCATGGAGCTGGTGCAACCAGTCTTCGGGGCGGGTGAAGTCGGTGAAGACGCTGTCGGGTACGTCGTAGCCGGCGAAACTCTGCGCCGCCGAGAGTTCGACGCGGGCGAGTTCCAGCAGGTCGGCTTCCTGGGCGAGGCGTATCTCGATGGATCAGGCTCCGGTGACGACGTCGGTGTCGGGGCGGCCACCCCATTCGGTCCACGACCCGTCATAGACCGCGACGTCGAAGCGGCCCAGTCGGGCCAGGCCGAGGGCGAGGACCGAAGCCGTGACGCCCGAGCCGCAGCTGGTGATGATGGGCCGGGTGAGGTCGATGTGGGCGAAGGCGGCCTTCAGGTCCTCGACCGACTTCAGCTTGCCGTCGTCGCCGACGACCAGGTTGAACGGCAGATTCAGCGCGCCGGGCATGTGGCCTGAGCGCAGGGAGGCGCGGGGTTCGGGCGCCTCACCGCGGAAGCGGGCGGCGGAGCGGGCGTCGACCACCTGGGCGGCGTTCTCGCGCAGGGCGTCGCGGACGCCGTCGATGCCGGTCACCAGGCTCCAGGCGAACGCGGGCTCCACCTCGACCGGTTTCGGCCTGGTTTCGACCGTCTCGATCGGCCGGCCCTCGGCGCGCCAGGTCTTGAGGCCGCCGTCCAGCACGAAGACCTTCGGGTAGGCCATGGTCCTGAGCGTCCACCAGACGCGCGGGGCGGAATAGATGCCGTGGGCGTCGTAGACGACGATGGTGGCCTGGCGGTCCAGGCCCAGCGCGCCGGCAGCCTCAGCGAACGCCGGCGGGGTCGGCAGCATGTGCGGCAGGTCGGTGTCGGGGTCTGCGATGGCGTTGATGTCGAAGAACACCGCGCCGGGGATGTGCCCGGCGACATAGCTGTCGCGGCCGTGGCCGGGCTGGCCCACCAGGGGCAGGGTGGCGTCGACCACCCGGATGTCCGGGGCGCCGAGGTGTTCGGCCAGCCAGGCCGTGGTGACGAGAGGATCGGTCATTCCAGCCATGGCGGGGTCGGCAGGCCTTTCTCGCGCAGGAAGGCGGGGTTGAAGACCTTGGATTGATAGCGGCTGCCGTGGTCGCACAGCAGGGTGACGATGGTGTGGCCCGGGCCCATGTCCTTCGCCAGCCGGATCGCGCCGGCCACGTTGATGCCGGTGGAGCCGCCCATCACCAGGCCCTCGAACTCCATCAGGTCGAAGATCGCCAGCAGCATCTCCTCGTCCGAGATGCGGTACGAGGCGTCGACCGCGAGGCCTTCCAGGTTGGCGGTGATCCGGCCCTGGCCGATGCCCTCGCTGATCGAGGAGCCTTCCGAGCGCAGTTCGCCGTCGCTGTAGTAGGCGTGCAGCGCCGCGCCGTGGGGGTCGGCCAGGGCGATCTTCACGTTCGGATTGCGCTCCCGGAGCGCGATTGCGCAACCGGCCAGGGTGCCGCCGGAGCCCACGGCGCTGACGAAGCCGTCGACCTTGCCGCCAGTCTGCCGCCAGATCTCCGGCCCGGTGCCGTGGACGTGGGCCTCGCGGTTGGCGACGTTGTCGAACTGGTTGGCCCAGACCGCGCCGGCCGGCTCGCTGGCGTCAAGTTCCGCCGCCAGGCGGCCGGAATACTTCACGTAGTTCATCTCGTTGGCGTAGGGGACCGCGTCCACCTCGACGAGTTCGGCGCCGTAGAGCCGGATGGCGTCCTTCTTCTCCTGGCTCTGGGTGCGGGGGATGACGATTGTCGACTTGTAGCCCAGGGCCTTGCCGACCATGGCCAGGCCGATGCCGGTGTTGCCGGCCGTCCCCTCGACGATGCGGCCGCCGGGGCGCAGCAGGCCCTTCTGTTCGGCGTCGCGGATGATGTAGAGCGCCGCCCGGTCCTTCACCGACTGGCCGGGGTTCATGAACTCGGCCTTGGCGAGGATCTCGCAGCCGGTCTGCTCGCTGGCGCGCCGCAGCCGGATGAGCGGGGTGTTGCCGATCGCGTCGAGGACGCTGCCGAGGACCTGCTGGGGGGGCGGGGCGACTTTCATGCCCGCCCTACTTAGTCAGGCCTGCGCTCGCCGAACAGGGGCGCCGCTCAAGCTTTGGCGAGGTTGAGCTGCACGACGTCGGTCCGCTCGGTGCGGAAGCCGGCCTCGCAGTAGCTGAGGTAGAACTTCCAGAGCTTGCGGAACCGCTCGTCGAAGCCGAGGTGCTTGATCTCGTCCCAGGCCGCCTCGAAGCGGTCGCCCCATTCGGCCAGGGTGTCGGCGTAGTTCTGGCCAAACCGGCTGATCCCGGCCCAGTTGAGGCCTGCCCGGTCGGTCTCGGCCTTGAGGCGCTCTTCCGAGGGCAGCATGCCGCCCGGGAAGATGTACTTCTGGATGAAGTCCGGCGTGCGGCGGTAGTGGTCGAACAGGTCGTCCTTGATGGTGATGATCTGCAGGCCCGCGACCCCGTCGGCCGGCAGGCTCTCACGGATCTTGTCGAAATAGGTGGGCCAGTAGCGCTCGCCCACCGCCTCGAACATCTCGATGGAGGCCACGCGGTCAAACTGGCCGTCCACGTCGCGGTAATCGACCAGGCGGATGTCGGCGCGCTCGTTCAGGCCCTCCTTGAACATCCGCTCCTTGGCGAAGCGGAACTGCTCCTCGGAGATGGTGATCGCGGTGACCTTGGCGCCGACCTCCTTGGCCGCGAACTCGGCGAA
>CBHTUE010000049.1:0-24015 GCA_966096115.1 uncultured Phenylobacterium sp. | reverse complement strand
GGCGCCCCCCCCCGCCGCTCGTTCGCGCGGCCCCCCCCCACCCCGCGCGGGGGGGGGCGGCCCCCCCGCCCGCCCCCCCCCCACGGAGGGGGGCCGCTCAGAACGCCCTGCCGCACGCGGCTGCGGCCGTCGTGGAGGGCCCCCTCGGTCGCGCCTGCGCGACAGCTCCCCCAGAGGGGGTGCAACTGTTCGATCAGAGCTTCACCGGCTCCATCTTTGGCGTCAGCAGGTGCACCGCCAGGAGCGCCAGCAGGTAGGCGCTGGCGGCCACCACGAAGATCGGGGTGTAAGTGCCGATCGAGTCGAGCACGCCGCCGATGTACTTGGAGAACACCATCCCACCGACGGCGCCGATCATGCCGCCGATGCCGACGACGGAGCCGACGGCCGAGCGCGGGAAGACGTCGCTGGGCAGGGTGTAGAGGGTGGCGGAGAAGCTCTGGTGAGCGGCGGTCGCCACGCCGATGATCAGGACCGCCAGCCACAGGCTGGAGGCCATGGCGGCGAAGGCCACCGGCACAGCCAGCAGCGCGCTGATCAGCATGGTGGTCTTGCGCGCGCGGTTGATGCTCCAGCCCATGGCCATCAACCGCGACGACAGCCAGCCGCCGCTGATGCTGCCCACGTCGCTCATCAGGTAGATGGCGATCACCGGCGGGCCGAAGGTCTTGAGGTCGAGCCCGTAGCGCTTGCTGAGGAAGTCCGGCAGCCAGAACAGGAACATCCACCAGATCGGGTCGATCAGGAACTTGCCCGCCGCGTAGGCCCAGGTCTCGCGGTAGCGCAGCAGCTTCAGCCAGCCGACCTTCTCGACCGGGTCGGCAGGGTCGCTCTCGATGTGCGCAAGTTCGCCGGCGGTGAGTTTCCTGTGCTCGCGCGGGCGGCGGTACATCAGGAGCCACACCGGCAACCAGACGAGGCCGGCCACGCCGACCAGGATGATCGCCGCGCGCCAGCCGTAGGCCAGGGTGACGGCCGGGATCACCAGCGGGGTGACGATGGCGCCGATGTTGGTGCCGGCGTTGAACAGGCCGGTGGCGAAGGCGCGCTCCTTCTTGGGGAACCACTCGGCCACGGCCTTGATCCCGCCCGGGAAGCCGCCGCCTTCGCCGAGACCCAGCGCCATGCGGGCGATGATAAAGCCGTTGAGCGAGCGGGCGGCGGCGTGGCCGATGAAGGCGAGCTGCCAGATCAGGAAGGCGATGCCGAAGCCCCAGCGGGCGCCGATGCGGTCCATGATCCGGCCCCAGGCCAGGTAGGCGATGGCGTAGGTGGCCTGGAACCAGAAGACCAGGTCGGCATAGTTGGTCTCGTTCCAGCCGTACTCGGCGGAGAGGGGACCTTTCAGGAAGCCGATGGTCTGGCGGTCGACGTAGTTCACCACCATCGCCGCGAACAGGAGGGCCACGACGACCCAGCGATAGCGGCCGGTGGTGGTCGAGGCTTGGGCGCTAGCCGGCGCGTCTGAGGCGGTGGTCATGGCTCATTCCCCCTGTCCCTCCGGCGTCGCCGCGACCGCGATACAGCGGATCTCCTGCAGCGTTCCGAAGGTGATGCGGGCCGATTGTCCGGCCTCTATGTCATGGATGCCGCTCGCGGCGCCGGTGGTCACGTACTGGCCGGCCCTGAGCGGGCGGCCGCGCGCGGCGACGGCGGACAGCAGGAAGGCCAGCGAGGCGGGCGGGCCGCCGGGGATCGAGGCGGGCGAGCCTTCGCCGACCAGCGCGCCGTCGACGTAGGCGTGGCAGGGCGGGATCTCGTCCGGCCGCTCGCGCCAGCCGGGGACGACCGCGCCCAGGATCAGGCCGGCGTTGTTGCCGAAGTCGGACGCCACGACACGCGGGCCCAGCACGTTGATGCTCGCCAGCGGGCTGCCCGCGAACTCGACGCCGACCAGCATCTGGTCGACCAGCTCCAGAGCCTCGTCCCGGGTCCAGTCAAGCTTGCCGGCCGGGGCGTCGCGGCCCAGGCGGTAGATGTACTCGGCTTCCACCGCCGCGAAGCCCCCGGGGATGCAGGGGAGCGGCGTGGCGGCGGCCGGGTCGGCGGCCCAGACGTGGCCGCGGAAGATCGGGCCGTTGACGCGCTCGGCGCGCAGTTCGGCCTGCAGCTCCGGTGGAATCCGGCCGACCTTCCAGCCCACCACCTGGTCGGGCCACAGGCCGATCGCATGCTCCTGGACGACGTAGCCCTGGCCCATGTCGGCGGGGAGGGGACCGGGGAAGGCGGACAGCGCGCGACCGGCCCGCCGCGCCTCGACGAACTGGCGCGCGACGGCGCCCGGGTCAAACGCGCTCGCGGCCTGGGCCGCTTCGACGGTCACGTGCTGAGGTCCTCCCGACCGGCCCGATTCAGGGCGCGGCATCGTTCGTTTCGCGCACATTGTCGTGCAAGGTAACCGGTGTCAATTCGCCGAGCCGCCCCTTGCGCGCATTTATGACACCGGTTACCACAGCCGCAGGGAGGAAGGCCGATGACAAGGCCACCGATGAGAATATTGCGGCTCGATCCGGACCGGCTATTTCCGGCCGACCCCGCCATGCGCGCGGTCGCACGGCGCCTGTATGCGCGGGTCGCCGACCTGCCGATCATCAGCCCGCACGGCCATACCGACCCCGAGTGGTTCGCAGGCAATGCGCCGTTCGCCAACGCCGCCGAGCTGCTGCTGGCGCCGGACCACTACCTCTACCGGATGCTGTATTCGCAGGGCGTGCCGCTGGAGCGCCTCGGCGTGCCGTCGCGGAGCGGCGCGAGCGCTGCCGACCCGCGCGAGGCCTGGCGGCTGCTGGCGTCGAACATGCACCTGTTCCGCGGCACGCCGTCTTCCCTCTGGCTGAACCACGTGTTCGTCGAAGTGTTCGGCTTCGACGTCGCGCTGAGCGCGGGCACGGCGGACCTCTACTTCGACCGCATCGGCGAGGCGCTGGCGACGCCGGTGTTCCGGCCGCGGGCGCTGTTCGACAGCTTCCGCATCGAGCTCCTGGCGACGACGGAGAGCCCGACCGATCCCCTGGCGCACCACGCGGCGATCCGCGCTTCGGGCTGGGGCGGCCGGGTGGTCACCGCCTATCGGCCCGACCCGGTAGTGGATCCGGAGCACGAGGCCTTCACCCTGGAGATCGAGCGGTTCGGCCAGATCAGCGGCCAGGACGTGCAGACCTGGGACGGCTACCTGGCCGCGCACCGGCTGCGGCGCCGGATGTTCATGGACGCCGGGGCGACGTCCACCGACCACGGGCACCCGAGCGCGGCCACAGCCGACCTGTCGCGCGGCCAGGCCGAGGCGCTGTTCGCCAAGGTGATGGGCGGCGTGTTCACCCCCGCCGACGCCGAGCTGTTCCGGGCGCAGATGCTGACCGAGATGGCGCGGATGAGCCTGGAGGACGGGCTGGTGATGCAGATCCACCCGGGGAGCTTCCGCAATCACAACCGCTGGCTCCACGGCGCGTACGGTCGCGACAAGGGCGCGGACATCCCGCAGGCGACGGACTATGTGCGGGCGCTGAAGCCGCTGCTGGACCGGTTCGGCAACGAGCCGGACCTCAGCATCATCGTCTTCACGCTGGACGAGACGGCGTACGCGCGGGAGCTGGCGCCGTTGGCCGGGCACTACCCGTGCCTGAAGCTGGGACCGGCCTGGTGGTTCCACGACAGCCCCGAGGGGATGCGCCGGTTCCGCGAGCAGACCACCGAGACGGCCGGCTTCTACAACACCGTCGGCTTCAACGACGACACGCGCGCCTTCCTGTCGATCCCGGCGCGGCACGACGTGGCCCGGCGCGTGGACGCCGGCTTCCTGGCGCGGCTGGTGGTCGAGCATCGACTGGACGAGGACGAGGCCGGCGAGACCCTCGTCGACCTCGCGTACAACCTGCCCAAGCGGGCCTACAAGCTGGACCAGCCTGCGCTCGCGCCGGCGGGGGCCTAAGGAGAGCGGACGTGTTCAAGCGCATCTACCACGCCACCCACCCGGACATGATGGAAGGCGTCGACAACGAAACGCTGCGCCAGCGCTACCTGATCGGCGAGCTGTTCGCGGCGGGTGAGATCCGGCTGAACTACACGCACTATGAGCGGTTCGTGGTCGGCGGCGCAGCGCCGGGCGGGACGGTGGTGAAGCTGCCCGACCAGACGGAGCCGGAGAGCGCCAAGGGCCATCCGTTCCTGGAGCGCCGCGAGCTGGGCGTGATCAATGTGGGCGAGGCGGACGGGACCGTGAGCGTCGATGGGACCGCCTACACGCTGAAGGCCCGGGACTGCCTCTATGTGACGATGGGGGCGAAGGAGGTGACCTTCGCGGGCGACACGCGGTTCTACCTGGTCTCGACCCCGGCGCACGCGGCGTTCGAGACCAAGCTGCTGTCGCTGGCCGACGCCGTGCCGCTGGAGCGGGGCGCGCTCGAGACCTCGAACGAGCGGACGATCTACCAACTGGTGGTGCCGGCGACGTGCAAGTCGGCGCAGCTGCTGCTGGGCCTGACGATCCTCAACACCGGCAGCGTCTGGAACACCATGCCGCCGCACCTGCACGACCGGCGCAGCGAGGTCTATTTCTACTTCGGCCGGGGCGAGAACGACCGGGTGTTCCACTTCATGGGCGAGCCCGACAAGGCGCGGCACATCATCATGGCCAACGACGAGGCGGTGGTCTCGCCGCCGTGGTCGATCCACATGGGCTCTGGAACATCAAGTTACGCGTTCATCTGGGCGATGGGTGGGGAAAACCTCGACTACACAGACATGAACGTCCTCGACATCTGCCAGCTGCGATGAGCGGGCCGTTCGACCTCACCGGCCAGGTGGCGCTCGTCACCGGGGCCAACACCGGCCTGGGCCAGGCGATCGCAGTGGGCCTCGCGGAGGCCGGCGCCGACATCGTGGCCGTGGGCCGCACGACACCGGATGAGACAACCGGGCTGGTTGTCCAGGCTGGACGACGGCTGGTCGCGGTCAGCGCCGACCTCTCGACGACCGAGCCTGTGCAGCGCGTGGTGGAGGCCGCCTACGCCGCGTTCGGCCGCCTCGACATCCTGGTCAACAACGCCGGGATCATCCGCCGCGCCGACAGTCTCGACTTCTCGGAAGAGGACTGGGACGCGGTGATGGACACCAACCTGAAGACCGTCTTCTTCCTCAGCCAAGCCGTCGCCCGACGGTGGGTCGCAGACCAGCGCGGCGGCAAGATCATCAATATCGTCTCGATGCTGAGCTTCCAGGGCGGCCTGCGCGTGCCGTCCTACACGGCCTCGAAGAGCGCGCTGGCCGGGCTGACCAAGAGTCTTTGCAACGAGTGGGCTGCAAAGGGCATCAACGTGAACGGCCTGGCCCCCGGCTACTTCGCCACCAACAACACGACCGCCCTGCAGGCCGACGAGACCCGCAACCGGCAGATCCTGGAACGCATTCCGGCGGGGCGCTGGGGCCAGCCTGCGGACATCGCCGGCGCGGCGGTCTTCCTGGCGAGCCGCGCGGCGGATTACATGCACGGCGCCATCGTCCCCGTGGACGGCGGCTGGCTGGCCCGCTGAGCCGGCGCCTGAAGGAGTAGCCGCATGGCCCGCGACCGCCTGAAAGTCCTGACCGCGATGATCGACCAGGGCGTGATCCCGGTCTTCTACCACCCTGACGTCGAGGTCTGCTCGAAGGTGATACAGGCCTGCGCCAACGGCGGGGCCAAGTGCATCGAGTTCACCAACCGCGGCGACTTCGCGGCCCACGTGTTCCTGGACGTGACCCGGCATTTCGCCAAGGCCGACCCCAGTGTGATCATGGGCGTGGGCTCGATCGTCGATGCGCCGACGGCGGGGCTCTACATCGCCAACGGGGCCAACTTCGTCGTCGGGCCGATGACCAACGCCGAGGTAGCCCGGCTCTGCAACCGGCGCGGCATCGCCTATTCGCCGGGCTGCGGCTCGGCCACCGAGATCAGCGAGGCGCAGGAGCTGGGCGTGGAGATCGTCAAGGTCTTCCCGGGCGGCTCGGTCGGCGGGCCCGACTTCGTGAAGAACATCCTGGGCCCCATGCCCTGGACCAAGATCATGCCCACCGGCGGGGTCGAGGCGACCGAGGAGTCGCTGAAAGCCTGGTTCGGCGCCGGCATCGTCGCCTGCGGCATCGGCTCCAACCTGGTCACCAAGGCGCTGTTGGACGCCCAGGACTACGACGGCATCGAGCGGCGCGTCCGCGACACGGTCGCGCTCATCAAGAAGATCAAGGGAAGCTGAGGCCATGGCCGAAGACGTGCTGAAGATCCGGCCGGCGGACGAATGCCAGTGGGATTGCGCCGCCTTCGGCGAGGTGATGCTGCGGTTCGACCCCGGCCACGGCCGGGTGCGCAACGCGCGCACGTTCCAGGTCTGGGAAGGCGGCGGCGAGTACAACGTCGCCCGCGCCATGCGCAAATGCTGGGGAAAGCGCGCCACCCACGTGACGGCGCTGCCGAGGAACGACCTGGGCTGGCTGGTCGAGGACCACATGATGCAGGGCGGGGTGGACGCCTCGCACCTGATCTGGCGCGAGTTCGACGGCATTGGCCGAGAGACGCGCGTGGGCCTGAACTTCACCGAAAAGGGCTTTGGCCTCAGGCCCGCGCTGGGGGTCTCGGACCGCGGCCATTCGGCGGCCTCGCAGATCCGGCCGGGCGAGGTCAACTGGGAGAAGCTGTTCGGCGAGGAGGGGGTGCGCTGGTTCCACACCGGCGGCATCTTCGCGGCGCTGGCCAGCAACACCGCCGAGGCGGTGATCGAGGCTGTCGAGGTGGCGCGCAAGTACGGGACGGTGGTGTCCTACGACCTGAACTACCGGGCCTCGCTGTGGAAGAGCCAGGGCGGCAAGCCGGCGGCGCAGAAGGTCAACCGCGAGATCGCCAAGTACGTCGACGTGATGATCGGCAACGAGGAGGACTTCACCGCCTGCCTCGGCTTCGAGGTCGAGGGACTGGACGAGCACATCAGCGACATCGACCCGGCCAACTTCAAGACGATGATCGAGAGCTGCACGGCGCACTTCTCGAACTTCAAGGTGGCGGCCACGACCCTGCGCAACGCCAGGACCGCCAGCATCAACGACTGGTCGGCGATCATCTGGGCGGACGGCCAGTTCTACCAGTCGGCCATGCGCGAGAACCTGGAAATCTACGACCGGGTCGGCGGCGGCGACGGCTTCGCTTCCGGCCTGGCCTACGGGTTCCTGGAGGGCCTGGGGCCGCAGGCGGCCGTGGAGTACGGCGCCGCCCACGGGGCGCTGGCGATGACCACCCCCGGCGACACCTCGATGGTGCGCGCCGCCGAGGTCGAGGCGGCGATCAAGTCGAAGGGCGCGCGGGTCATCCGCTAGGGGGCGGGGACACCGGCAACACGTTGAAATAACGAGGAACGTCATCCCCCGGCTTGTCCGGGGGACCCATTCACACCTTCGGCGCAGGAAGGCGCGCGGCGGCGCCGCTGCGGATCGCCAGGAGACGGCGGGGCCAATGGGTCCCCCGGACAAGCCGGGGGATGACGGCCCGTTTTAGGGTGATCGAGCGCCCGCCGCCCGGCTCAGAAGTAGATCGGGTCGACGTACAGGCCGCGGGCTTCAGCGCCGGCCGGGACGGGGATGCCCGGCGTCCACATGTTGTAGGGCTCGACCTCGTCGGCCAGGGAGGTCAGCAGGCCGGCGCCAGGGCCGTGCGGCGAGGTGAAGATCGTCAGCCGGTCCATGCCCCGCGCGGTCAGCCAGCCGCACCACGCACGCAGCAGCCCTTCGAACGCGGCCTCGGAACCCGGCGCGAAGGCGTAGTCCAGGACCAGCCCCGGATCGGCGTGGGTCTGCACCCCGCCGCGTTCGGTGACGACCCTGAGCGCCCGGCCGGCTGGCCAGACGCCCAGCACCGCGCCGTCGGCCAGCCACAGCTTGTCCCAACCGTAGAGGTCCGGCGCGCGGCCTAGCCGTGCCGCCAGGGTTTCGGCCGTGTAGTGGACGAACATCTCGGACTCGCCGTGGAAGGCGTTGAGCTGCGCCACGATCGCCGCGGCGTCGTCCGGCGTCGCCGCGCGACCGAACGCAGGGCCCGCCAGCCGGGCGCAGGACAGCCGCAAGCGGTGCGCCGGCCCGGGCCACTTGTCCTTGGTGTGGCGAAAGCCGTGCTGCATGCCGGCATTGTCGAGCGCGATGTAGGCGCTGGAGCCGTCGACGTGCGGCCAGTACTTGTCCAGCACCTGGTTGGCGGCGCCCCACAGGCCCTTGCGCTGGTGTTCCGGCGCGACCCGCAGGTGGGAGACCAGCACGATAGATTTCAGCGCCCCGCCGATCCGCGCGGTGAACCGCGCGCCGCAGGTCATGGCGGCGGGGTCTCCGTCCACGCTGGCCAGTCCGACGGTGCAATCCTCCATCAGCCGCGAGAAGTCGAAGTAGCGCTCGCCGCGGTCGAACCAGAAGCGGGTCTCGCCCAGTTCGATCGGGCAGCGGCGCTCCAGTTCGCTGAGCGCCGGGGCGTCGCCGGGCCCGGCCTCGCGCACCTCGAGCCGGAAGTCATGCACGCGCTCCCACGCCAGCTTCGCGATCCGGAACGGCTCGGTCTCCTCCACGCCCAGCGTCAGCTTCCAGCGGCGGTCCTTGGCCGTGGTGAACGTCGCCTCGACGGCGAAGTCCGAGGTCGAGGCGAAGGCAAGGGTGGTCATCGGCGCGCCCACCCGCGCGGCCGAGGCGCGCCAGTCGTCGGCCACGGACTCGTCGGTCGAGCACTCGCGGAACGCGCCGGGCAGCGTCGGCCCGAAGTGCGCCCTGTCGCCCAGGGTGGCGCCGGCGCCGAGGTCCTGCACGCGGCGCAGGTACCACGCGGCCTGACGCCCGGCCGGCGTGGCGGGCGCGCTCCGCAGGGCGTCTTCGACGGGATCGGCCATAGGGTCGTCAGGCCTCGGCGGGCAAGGTTGCGCTTCCGACGGTAGGCGCGCGCCGCGCCGGACGGAAGGCCTTCGATCGCCGCTTGCTGGGTGGCGAAGGGGGTGTCTGTCGCACGGTTCACGGCTTAGCTTCGCCAGACCAGGGGAGGCGGCCGTGATGCAGCGGGGCAGGGTGCTGGGACTGTGGATGTGGCTGGCCGCCGCCGGTCCCGCGGCGGCGGCCGGGGGCGCCCAGTTGGTCGACGACGCGAGCGTCGAAACCCCGGGGACCTGCCACCTGGAGACCTGGGTGACGGGCTATGGCGGCGGGCGCGCGCTGGTGAACCTGTCGCCGGGCTGCACGCGCGACGACCTGCCCAGGCTCGAGTTCGGCGGGGCCGTACAGTACCTGCGCGACCATCCGGACGATGCGGTGGCGGGGCCGGCCCTCAAGCTGAATCTCGTCTCCAACGACCGGACCGTCGGACTGGCGCTGACCGGGGCCGCGGCGTGGTCGCTGCGCCGCGGCGGGCTGCAGACGGCCGCCGTGATCGCGCCGCTGTCGTGGACGGTGAACTACCAGACCCAGGTCAACTTCAACGCCGGCTGGACGTACACGCGCGGCGCGCGGCGGCCGAACGATGCCGTCTTGGGCGCGCAGGTGAACTATGCGCTGGGCGGGCACGTCGGCCTGATGGCGGAGGTGGTGGCCCACTACCACCAGCGCGCGGGGGCGCAGGCGGGTCTGCGGTGGACGCCCGGCGGCGGGCCCATGGACCTCGACCTGTTGGCCGGGCGCTACATCGACGGCGCCAGCAAATCTGCGATCACTCTCGGGGTCACCTTCCGCCGGTAGAGCGATCGTGCGGGCGACCCGCGTTCTGCCTAACGGTTTGGCGCCGCCTAGATTGCCTAGTTTTTGATCAGATTTGTCGGGTTTCCGACACTGAATTCTCCTGACAAAAATTTCAGATTTCGCCGGCGTAGCCGCATCCGGGGGGCGCCGTTCGCTCGTATTCCCTGTTGCGGCAGGCGTTGCCGCAATTTCAAATAACAAGCTATGCAGACGCGAGAAATTGCCCTCTACTGAGGGTGCACAAAATTCAATCGTCGCCTGCCAAAAGAACGAGCAGGCATAGGAGGGCGCCCCCCAATGATGCGCACGATGCTGCTTGCCTCAGTTCTATTCCCGCTCACGCTGTTCCTCGGAGGGCCGGCGATCGCCGCCGACCATGCCGAGTCACCCGGCGCGGACGCCGATCCGGCCGGCGACCTGGCCGACGTGTTCCTGTTCGTCTCGCCCGAGAACAACCGCCGCCTGGTCGGCGCGATCACCTTCGGCGGGCGCCCGGCGCCGCGCTCGCGGACCGACATCGTCTACTGCGATCCCAAGCTGATCTATGTGCTGAACATCGGCCGCGCGAACGCCGCCGGGCAGTTCACCAACCAGCCGGTGGTCAAGGTGGTGGCCCGGTTCGGCAAGTCGGACACCGGGCGCTGCGGCGTCCAGCTCGAGAACGTCCCCGGCGCGGGCGGCACCTTCTCCGGCGCCACCGAGACCATCCTGACGTCCTCCACCGGCCTGCGCGCCTTCGCCGGCATGCGCAACGACCCCTTCTTCTTCGATGCGGAGGGCTACAACGGCATGGTCGCCGCCTTCGACAGCGCGGCGCCTCCGGGCGGGTATCTGGTCAACAGCTTCGGGCTGGGGACGCGGGCCCGGCGCGACTCGTTCGCCAACCGCAACATCACGGCCGTGGTCTTCGAGATGGACCTCGACGTCGTCGCTCCGGCGTCGGGCGGCAGCCGTCCGAAGATCCAAGCCTGGGCGACCACCGCCCGTCGTCCGTAACCGGAGGTCGCGAACATGAACAAGATCACGAAGTCCTCCGGCCTTCTCACCGGCCTCGCGGCCATCACCCTGCTGAGCGCCTGCTCCGGCGGGGGATCGAACCCGCCGCCCGCGCCGCCCACCGGGCCGCGCGCCGCCGAATTCAACTTCGACACCACGCCCGCCGACTCGGCCCTCTACGTCCGCGTGGACCGCACCGGCGCGCCGGCGGTGGCCACCGCGCTGTTGTCCAAGGCCACCAACGTCACCATCACCGGCGTGGGCGGCGGCGTGCTCAACCCGGCGACGGCGGCCAACAACTTCAACGACCAGCGCGACCAGCTGAACCGGGGCGATCCGGTCAACGACTTCGCCGACTTCGCGGGCGTGATGGTCGCCGGCCCGCAGTCCAACTCGCTGAAGAACATCCACTTCAAGCTGAACGCGGAGATGCGGGCCCTGGGGCTGACCCCGTGCTCCACCCTGCCGGCGGGCGGGGCGGCGACCAACGCGGACGTCAATGTCGACACCTGTGTCGCCCAGGCGGCGCCGGTCATCCTGCCGGACGTCATTACCTACGACTTCTCGGCGCCCGAGGGCTTCCCGAACGGGCGGACGTTCGACGATCCGGTGGCCGACCGGCTGCTGGCGGCGGCGCTGCTGAAGATCAGTGCGACGGGCGGCGTACCGGCGCCGCACACGATCAACGCCCTGGTCGGCGTCATCGACCCCTGGAACGGGCCGACGGGCGCGGCCTGTCCCGCCCCCTGCAAGTTCACGGGTGACGAGACGGGCACGGCGCCGGTGACGACCTTCCCCTACCTGCGTCCCGTCCTGCCGTGATCCGAGGCTCTCGCGGCGCGTTCTCGCCGGCCGTTACAGCAGCCCGCCCCTCGCAGGGGCGGGCCTGATGGCGCGTTCTGGCCGCCCGGCCGTCTGGTTCGCCGTCGGGGCGATCGCCGGGATCGCCCTGCCGTTGCTGGGGTGGGGGCTGTCGGCAATCAAGCCGCCGGCGCCGCACGCGGTCGCCCAGGGCGTGGCGCCCGGGACGTCGGACAAGCCCACGTTCGAGCGGATCCTGCGCGACAACGACCGGGGGGTCACATCCGGCCAGGCCATGGTCGCCGGACCGCTGCAGAGCGCCATCGCGCCGCTGGTGATGGTGGGGCTCTACACGGAGCGCGCGCGGCTGACGGGCGACTACAACGACTACGGCCGCGCCGAGGACCTGCTGGGCCGTATCCACGACCAATTCGGCGATACCGACGGGGTCTGCATGGCGCGGGCCCGGCTGCACTACACGCTGCACCGCCTCGCCAAGGCCAAGGCCACGCTGGACGGCTGCCCGCGCCTGGCCGGGACCGCCGAGGACCTGGCGATGCGCGCGGACATCGCCTTCTACTCCGGGCGCTACAAGGACGCGGGGATCATCTACCGGGCGCTGGTCAACCAGGTCGGCAGCTCGGCGGCCTACATCCAGCTGGCCCTGTACGCCGCCAAGACCGGGGCGCCCGGCGAGGCGTCGGCGTTCATGGAGGCGGCGGAGGCGCGCTATCACGGGGCCTCGCCGCTGCAGGAGAGCTGGTTCGCCCTGCAGCGCGGCCTGATCGAGCTGGACCGCGGCCGCTACGACGAGGCGCGGCAGCTGTTCGCGCTCGCCGACGAGCGGCTGCCCGGCTACTGGCTGAACGAAGAGCACATGGCCGAAGCCACAAAGCTCAAGGGCGACACGGCCGCCGCCAAGCGCATCTACGCCGATGTGGTCAAGAAGACCGGCTCGCCGGAATACCTCGACGCCCTGGGCGCGCTGGAGGCCGAAGGCGGCGACGCGCCGGCGGCCAAGGCGTTGTTCGACCGCGCCGAGGCGATCTACACCGAGCGCGCCAAACGCTTCCCCGAGGCGATCGCTGGCCACGCGCTGGAGCACTACCTGAAGGACGCGCCGCAGCCGGCCAAGGCGCTGGCCCTGGCGCAGGCCAATTTCGCCAACCGGCCCTACGGCGATGCGGCCATCGCGCTGGCGAAGGCCTATCTGCTGAACGCCCGGCCCGGCGAGGCGGCGCGGCTGCTGGAGCAGCAGATCGGCCAGGGCTGGGACACCGCCGAGACCTACTGGATCCTGTCCCTCGCGGCCCATTCGGCCGGGAACGACGCCCGCGCCAGCAGCGCCGCCGCCGAGGCGAACCGGCGCAACCCGCACAGCGCAAGGCAGTACGCCTTCCCCTACTAGGATCGTCATCCCCCGGCTTGTCCGGGGGACCCATTGGCCCCGCCGCCGCCGCGCGATCCGCAGCGGCGCCGCCGCGGCTCTTCCTGCGCAGAAGGTGTGAATGGGTCCCCCGGACAAGCCGGGGGATGACGATCGGGGGGAGGGCGATTGAATCGTCCTCAGCGCGCCGTCAGCCTAATCCATCAATTCAGCTTGACTCATCAAACTGATTTGATGGAAATAGCCGCATGACCGCACAGGCGCTCCCTGCCGATATCGCCCCGCCCGCGTTCCTGCAGCTGGCCGGGCATCCGCTGCGATGGCGGCTGCTGAGCGCGCTGGCGCGCAGCGACCGGATGGTGAGCGAGCTGACCGGGCTGGTGGGCGAACCGCAGAACCTGGTGTCGTATCACCTGGGCAAGCTGCGCGGCGGCCGCCTGGTGTCGTCGCGCCGCAGCTCGGCGGACGGGCGGGACACCTACTACGGGTTGGACTTGCAGCGCTTCGGCCGCCTGTTGTCGGCGGTCGGTGGGTCGCTGCACCCCGGCCTTCGTCTCGCACCTCCCCGCGATGACGAAGGCCGGATACACCACGGCGGGGGGACGCCGGCGCGGGTGCTGTTCCTCTGCACCGGCAACAGCGCCCGCTCGCAGATGGCCGAGGCGCTGATCCGGGCTCGGTCGGGCGGGACGGTCGAGCCGGCGAGCGCCGGCAGCCATCCCAAGCCGCTGCACCCCAACGCGGTGCGGGTGATGCGCGAGGAATACGGGCTGGACCTGTCCGGCCATGCCACGAAGCACCTGGGCGTCTTCGCCGACCAGCGCTTCGACTGGGTGGTCAGCCTGTGCGACCGGGTGCGCGACGTCTGCCCCGAGCTGCCCGGCTATCCCGAGGCGATCCACTGGAGCATCGCCAACCCCGCGACCGGCGAGGACGACGCGGCCACCTATCCGCTGTTCCTGGCGACCGCCGCCGAACTCTCGACCCGCGTCGACTACCTGCTGGCGATGCTCGCCGAGCCGAAACCCGCGTCCTGAACCCAGGAGAGACCCATGGCCGACCCCAATGACATGGTCAGTGTCCGCTACATGGTCGACGACGTCGCCGCGTCGGTCGATTTCTACACGACCTTCCTCGGCTTTGAGGTGCTGACCAGCTTCCCGCCCGCCTTCGCCGACGTGAAGCGGGGGAACCTGCGGCTCTTGCTCAGCGGGCCGGTCAGCTCGGCAGGCCGGCCGATGCCGGACGGCGCCAAGCCCGGACCCGGCGGCTGGAACCGCATCCACCTGCTGGTCGACGACATCGAGGCCGAGGTCGCCCGCCTGAAGGCCGCCGGCGCGCCGTTCCGCAACGAGGTGCTGTCAGGGCCGGGCGGCAAGCAGGTGCTGCTGCAGGACCCGTCCGGCAACGTGGTGGAGCTGTTTCAACCGGCCGCGAACTGGCCGCCTCAGGACGGGAGGCCGGCATGACCGGAGCAAGGGAACTGGCGCTGGCGCTGATGCTCGTAGCCGGCGCGCCGGCCGCGGCGAGCGCCCAGGTCTCGCCCACCGCCGACGTGGGGCTGGTGCGGGTGCGCTACATCGTCGACGACGTGCCCGCGAGCGTGGCGTTCTACACGGCGAACCTGGGCTTCAAACTGGACATGCAGTCGGGGCCCTATTTCGCCGCGCTGTCGCGGGGCGGGGTGCAGCTGCTGATCAGTCCGGCGAAGGGGCCGGGTGGCGCCTCGCGGCCAATGCCCAACGGCGAGCGGCCGGTCCCCGGCGGCTGGAACCGCATCGTGGTCTACACTGCCGACCTGCACGGCGACGTGGATCGGCTGCGCAAGGCGGGCGTGCGGTTCCGCAACGATATCGTCGTTGGGCTCGGCGGCGACGAGATCCTGGTGGACGACCCCTCCGGCAACGTCGTGGAGCTGTTCCAGCCGACCTACGGCAGCGCTCCGAAATAGGGCAGGTCGGTACGCAGGGGGCCTTCGTCGCCGCACATTCGGCGGGGGCGGCGGAACGCTGGAGCTTGCCGTACGCTTTAGCTGGTCGTCGCGGTCAAGCCGCTGAAAGGCCCTCTGATGTCCATTCTCATCTTCGCCGTGATCGTGCTGATCGTGGCCGCGCTCATCGCCTGGGCCGTGCAGCGGCTGCCGCTGCCGTCGCCGTTCGGCACGATCATCCAGGCGCTGATCCTGATCATCGCCGCCGTGGTGATCGCCAAGCGCGCGGGACTGTTCTAGCGGCCCCGCAGCGCGGCGGCGTCAGGTCCCGGCCTGGATGAACGGAACCTTCTCGAACAGGCGCCGTTCGCCGCCGCGGGGGTCATGGGCCAGCTTCGACGGGGTATTGAACACCATCGTGGCGCGGCGGGGCAGGGTGTAGGGCGCCCACGCCGGGAGGGCGCGTCCGTTCGGGTCGCCGGTCCTGGCGAAGGCCAGGAAGGCCTCGCTCATCTGGTCTGCCATCGGCTGGGCGGTGGGGCCGATCGCCGAGGCGCCGGGCTTGGCGAGGTTGTCGAACACGAACTGGATGTCGCTGGCGTGCGGGGCGCCGAACCTGCCGCCGTCGCGCGGCGTCGCCCAGTCCAGCTGATAGGCCCACGTCGGGGCGACGTTCTGGGCCGCGCGGGCCTCGGCCTCGATGATCGCGCCGCGCCAGGAACGGGCCGCGGTGGTGGCGGCGAACAGCACGTCGCTCGCCGAGTAGGCCGGATAGAGCCGGCGGTATTCGGCGATCACGGTGGCGGGGTCGATGTCGACCCGCATGTTGGCCTGGGTGAGCTTGGCGGGCAGGTCGGCCCAGTCGACGGCGAAGCTGGTCGGGTCGCCGCCCAGGAAGGCGCGGGTCTCGTCGTGGGTGTTGCCGATGATCATCGGGATCTTCGCCGACTGGGCGGGCGCGTCCGGGTAGAACGGGTGGCGCTTCAGGCTGCGCTCGTCCAGCACCGGGCCGAAGTAGAGGCCGCCGAAACCCAGCACCGGGTCTGCGGCGGTGAGGCCCTCGGCCAGCTGCTCCCACGGCATCGTCCGCAATCGCGCCGCCTGGTCGGGCTTCAGCTTCAGGGCGTCGAGCAGGGCCAGCGTGCGGCGGTGCGCGTTGCCGGGACCCGAGGCGGTGACCTGCTGGCCGCTCATCGTGGCGGCGCGGTGGAAGAGGCCGGTCGCGGCGGGCATGGCCATCAGGGTGGCGATCTTGGCGCCGCCGCCGGACTGGCCGAACACCATGACCCTGCCGGGATCGCCGCCGAACTCGGCGATGTTGTCGCGAACCCAATGGAGCGCCAGGATCAGGTCCAGCTGGCCGACGTTGCCGCTGTCGGCCAGCTCCGGCGCCAGGCGCGGCAGATAGGCGTAGCCGAACAGGTTCAGCCGGTGGTTCAGGGTCACCACCACGACGTCGCCGCGCTTGCAGAGCCGCACGCCGTCGTAGAGCGGCGACGAGCCGTGGCCGTTCGAATAGGCGCCGCCGTGGACGTAGACCATCACCGGCCGCTTGCCGCCGTCGCGCAGGGCGGGCGTCCAGACGTTCAGCACCAGGCAGTCCTCGCTGCGCGCGCCGGCCGCGGCGTCGTGCTGCGGCGAGGCGGGGCCGTACTGCGTCGCTTCGGCGATGCCGGCCCACGGCGTCGGCGGCGCAGGTGGCTGGAAGCGGCGCGGGGCGGTGTCGGCCCCGTAGCGGACGCCGCGAAAAGCCAGGATCCCGTCATCGACATAGCCGCGCACCCGGCCGGCGCGGGTGGCGGCGACCGGCGAGCCCAAGGCGTGCGCCCGCGCGCTCAGGGCCAGGCTGAGGCCGGCGGCGACGGCGCCTCTGCGGGTGAACTCCGAAGCCATCGACTCCTACCCTATTTGTAAGGTTTGGCCCACTATGACACCGGTATCATTTCGCGCTACACCCATCTCAAGGCCGATCAAGGGCAGCGGGGAAACGAGCATGGTTCGGGGCGTGTTGGCCGGGGTGATCGGCGCTTTGGCCTTGGTGTTCGCGGGCGCTGCGCCGGCGGCGCCGGCCCCAAGCCGCGCCCAGGCGCTGGCGACGATGAAGAAGGCCACGACCTTCATGGTCGAGAAGGCGTCGACCAACGGCGGCTACGTCTGGTCCTACCTGCCCGACATGTCGCGCCGCTGGGGCGAGATGGAGGCCAAGCCGTCGATGATCTGGGTGCAGCCCCCCGGCACCGGCACCATGGGGCACCTGTTCCTCGACGCCTATCACGCGACCGGCGACGAATATTACTACCAGGCCGCGGAGAAGGCCGCCCAGGCGCTGATCTGGGGCCAGAACGCGGCCGGCGGCTGGCACTACATGATCGACTTCGGCGGCGAGGCCTCGATCAAGGACTGGTACGCCACCTACGGCAAGAACGCCTGGCGGCTGGAGGAATTCCAGCACTACTGGGGCAACGCCACCTTCGACGACGCCGGCACGTCCGAAGCCATGCAGTTCCTGCTGCGGCTCTACATGGAGAAGAAGGATCCGCGCTGGAAGCCGGCGCTGGACAAGGCGATCGCCTTCGTCCTGGAGAGCCAGTATCCGATCGGCGGCTGGCCGCAGCGCTATCCGCTGAAGAACGAGTTCAGCCACCACGGCAAGCCGGACTACACCAGCTTCATCACCTTCAACGACGACGTGGCCGGCGAGAACATCAAGTTCCTGGTCATGGTCTACCAGGCGCTGGGCGACCCCCGCGCGATGGACGCCGTGCGCCGGGCGATGGACAGCTTCATCGTCACGCAACAGGGCCAGCCGCAGCCGGGCTGGGGCATGCAGTACACCGTGGCCGACCTGAAGCCGGTGGGGGCGCGCACCTATGAGCCCGACGCGCTGACCACGCACACGACGGCCAACAACCTGACCCAGCTGATGAACTTCTACGAGCTGACCGGGGACACGAAATACCTGGCCCGGGTGGGCGAAGGGATCGACTGGCTCGACAAGGTGAAACTGGCCGCGCCCCGGCCCGATGGGCGCACCCATCCGACCTACATCGAGATCGGGACGGACCGGCCGATCTATGTCCACCGGCGCGGGTCGAACATCGTCAACGGCGCCTACTATTGGGACTACTCCGACCAGAAGACGCTGGCGCACTACGGGGCGTGGCGGAAGATCGACGTGGCGGGGCTGCGGGCGCGGCTGGCGAAGCTGAAGGCGACGCCGCCCGCCCAGGTGACGAAGGACTCGCCGCTGATGGCGAAGGGCCTCGTGCCGCTGCCGAAGTACTTCGCCAACCGCGACCTGGAGACCTCGGACCTGAACCTGCGGGCCCAGGGGCCGGCGTCGAAGGGGCTGACGCCGGAGAAGGTGGCGGGGCTGGTCCGCGGGCTGAATGCCCAGGGCTACTGGCCCACGCCGCTGGTCGCCACCAGCCACCCCTACACCGGCATGACCCCGCCCGCGACCAGCGACGGGGACTACAGCCAGACCCATGTCGGCGACATGTCCGACACCTCGCCGTACCCGACCGACAAGCCGGTGATGGGCATCTCGACCGGGACCTACATCCAGAACATGGCCGCCCTGATCGACTATCTGGACCAGACGCACTGAAGCGGTTGAATCGTCATCCCCCGGCTTGTCCGGGGGATCCATTTGGCGCGTGCGAACGTGTTCCCAGCGCGGCGGCGCCGCTGCGGCTGTGCTGTCTACGATCGGTGTGAATGGGTCCCCCGGACAAGCCGGGGGATGACGAGCTTTGGGTTGGCGCTAAGGTGCTTGCGAACGGAGAGTCGCATGCGCTTTAGGTTGATCATCGCCGCCGCCCTGGCGCTGGGGGCCGGCGCGGCCGTGGCGCAGGTGGTGAACCACGACCTGCCGGTGCAGAAGATCATGGCCGCCGAGGTGAATCCGGGCGCGCTGGCGTTCTGGGCGGGCGGCAACGATCCGCCGGACGGTGAGTCCAAGGCCGAGGCCAAGATCCGCTGGGAGGAGGCCGTGAAGGGCGCGCACGCGCTGCAGACCTCGGGCGAAGAGCTGAAGAAGCTGTCCCGGCCCGGGCCGTGGAACGCCTTCGCCGACCTGATGATCCAGACCGGCAAGGAAGGCGAGGCGGCCGCCAAGGCCAAGGACGCCGAAAAGGCCTTCGAGATCGGCGGCCGCGTCTACGACAGCTGCAACGGCTGCCACAAGACCTACATCCCGCCCCCGCCGAAGGGCACGCCGCTACCGCTGTGACCTCCTCTCCCCCGAGCGCCGCAGGCGCGAAGAGCGGGAGAGGGCAGGGAGTGGGCCGGCTGGACGCTTCCGAGAGCGCCGGATGACGGATCAAGGGCCCGCCGACGGCTCGACTTGCGCTGGGCCCTTGAGCTGCAGTCCGGTGCGCCACGTTCGCACGAGCCGGCCCACTCCCTACCCTCTCCCTCTCTCGCTGCGCTCGGGGGAGAGGAGGTGATGCCGCCCCGCCCACGCCAGGAACATCTCCGGCCAGCGCTCGGCGGGCTTGCCGCGGGCCAGGCGGAGGCCGAAGCCGTGGCCGCCTTCTTCGAAGACGTGGAGTTCGGCCGCGACCTTGGCGGCGCGCAGGGCGGCGAAGTGGTTCAGGCTGTTGTCCAGCGGGACGGCAGGATCGTCGGCGGCGTGCGCGATGAAGGTCGGCGGGACGTCGGCGGTGACGTGGCGGTGGGGCGAATAGGCCGCTTCGGCTTCGTGAGTGGGGTTCGGGCCCAGCAGCGCCTCGCGGGAGCCGGCGTGGGCCAGCGGCGGGGCCATGTCGATTACGGGGTAGAGCAGGGCGGAGAGGTCGGGGCGCGCCGACAGCGTGTCGGCGGCGTCGACCGCGGCGTAGATGGCGCGCGCATGGCCGGTGGCCAGCGACGCTGCGACATGGCCGCCGGCGGAAAAGCCCATGGCGGCGACACGGTGGGGATCGATGCGGAAGTCGGCCGCCCGGGCGCGGATCAGGCGCAGGGCGCGCTGGGCGTCCTGCAGGGCGACGTCGGCGGGGTTGGCCCAGCCTTCCTTGGGCAGGCGGTAGCGCAGGACGAAGCTCGTGACGCCGGCCTCGGCCAGGCGGTGGGCGACCTCGAAGCCCTCCTTGTCGATCACCACCCGGATGTAGCCGCCACCGGGGATCAGCAGGGCCGCCGCGCCATTGGGCCGCTTCGGGCGGAACACGGTCATCAGCGGTTCGCCGATATCGGTGACGAAGCGGTCCTGGAAGCCGGAGGTCTTGATCCGGTCGACGACCTTGGCGCGGGGCAGAACCGCCGGCGCGCCGGGCGGCGGGCCGGGCCAGAGGCTCACCACCTCGGCCGGATCGGCCGGATCCGCCGCCGCCGGCGCGGCGGCCGCCAGCGCGGCAAGGCCCAGGAGGTCACGGCGATCGAGAGTCATCCTGACACCGGTATCATAGACAGATAGACAAGGACCATGCCGACCCGCCGCACCGTCCTCGCCGCCGGCGCCGCCGCCCTGGTCACGGGCCCGGCGCGAGCGGCCGACTATGCGAGGGCGCTGGCCGCCGCCTATGGCGGGCCGGTCGATCCGGCGACCGGGTTCAAGCGCGCCGAGGCCGAGGCGCGGACGTTGCGGGACCGGGCCGACGCCCTGCTGCGTGGCGAGGGGCTGTCGAAAGGCTCCGTCGCCGAGCGGTTGCGGACCTTTGCGAAGGATCCGCGCTGGCTCTACGAAGACAGCGACGCCGGCCGCCTCATGGCGGTGGCCGAGATGCAGGCCCGGGTCGCCGCGGATCGGGTGACGTTCCAGCTCTTCATCCGCGATCCGATCCCGCAGCCGGAGATCCGCCTGCCGGCGCCTGCGGACGCCGGCCGCGGCGGCTATCGCGAGCCCCCGGCCGAAGACGTCGACCGGCGCAACAAACGCGCCCGCCCCGCCGGGACGCTGCCGGCGGTGGCCTACCACGAGACGATCCCGGGGCACGCGCTGCAGGCGTCCGTCACGGGCCAACGGCGGCCGCCAAGCTTCTCTGAGGCCTGGGCGATCTATGCGGAGCAACTGGCGTACGACGTCGGCGTCTACGCGCGCGAGCCGCGGGGCGAACTCGGCTACGTGCAGTGGCGGCTGTTCCGCATGGGCCGGGTGCTGGCCGACATCGGACAGGGCGCGATGGGCTGGAGCCTCGACCAGGCCGTGGCGGCGATGCGCGACCTGCAGGGGTTCGACGCGGCGTTCGTGACGATGGAGGCCGACGCGGCGCGGATGCGGGCCCAGCCGGCCGCCTACGCCGCGCAGGGACTGGGCGCGCTGGCCATCGGGCGCGAGCGGCCCAGGCAGCCCCGCAAATGGCGCGACTTCCACCACGCGATCCTGGCTGACGCCCCGTGGCCATACGCTATGGTGCGCCGCGCTCGGGGCTGAGGAGTCGGCGATGATGGACATGAAGGTCGCAGCCGCTCCGCTTCCCGGCGCCGGCGCCGGCGAGGCCGTCCACTATCTGGAGGACGTGCTCGCCCAGGTGATCCGCTACCTGGACGGCGAGGACGCCGCCGCCCTGGTCAAGCGGGCCCAGGATGTGGCCGAGGGCGACGACGACGAGGCGCTGGAGGCGCTGTTCAGCGGCCTGCGCGTCGACCAGGCCGTGTACCTGGCGCGGGCCTTCACCTGCGCGTCGATGCTGCTGAACCTGGGCGAGGACGTCGCGGGACGCCGGCGCGCCGCCGAGGCCCCGCCAGGCGACGTTCCTGCGACCCTCGCCGAGGCGGCCCAGCGGGTCGGGGCCCGCGCCGCGGGCCGCATCCTGCCGAAGATGACCGTCACCCCGGTGTTCACGGCCCACCCGACCGAGGTCCGCCGCCGGGCCATCGTCGAGCGTGAGACGGAAATCTTCCAGCTGATGGCGCGCCGCGCCGATGGCGACCTGACCGCGGCGCAGGCGAAGCGGGTGGACGAGGACCTGTTCCGCGCCATGTGCCTGCTCTGGAAGGCGCGCATGCACCGGCCGGACCGCATCACCCCCGCCGACGAGATCCGCAACACCCTGGCGATCGTTCGCGAGTCGATCCTGCCGGCCCTGTCCGACATCTACGACGGCTGGAGTGAGGCCTTCGAGACCGCCACGCCGCTGACGCTGGGGTCGTGGCTGGGGGGCGACCGCGACGGCCACCCGGGCGTGACCGGCGAGACGCTGAAGCTGGCGCTGCGCTCGCAGGCCCGGCTGATCCTCAACCACTATTCCGACGAAGTGCGCCGGCTGTGGTTCGACATGGCGGTGTCGGGAGAGCTGACGACCGCCAGCCCCGGCGTCATCGCCCTGGCCGCCGTCACGCCCAACCCGGACGTCCACCGCGAGGACGAACCCTACCGCAAGGCGCTGCAGGAGGTCTGGGACCGGTTGGCGGCGACGGCGGACCGGATCGCCGGCGGCAACTGGGGCGGCACGACCCCCTATGCCCATGCGTCGGAGTTCGTGGCCGACCTCGAGACGATCCGGTCCTCGATCCGCCAGCACCTGGGCGAGCGGGTGATCGGCTCGCGGCTGCGCACGCTGATCGCGGTGGCGAAGGCGTGCGGCTTCCACCTGCTGGCGCTGGACCTGCGCCAGAACGCCGACGTGCACGAGCGGATGATCCACGAGCTGTACGTCCGCGCCGGGGTCAACATCGACTACCTGGGCTCCGACGAGGCCGAGCGGGTGCGGGTGCTGTCCAAGGAGCTCAGCCACGACCGGCCCCTGCGCTCGCCGTTCCTGGACTATTCGGAGGAGACGGCGCGGGAGCTGGGGACGCTGGACGCGGCCGCCGAGGTGGTGCGGCTCTACGGCGAGAAGGCGCTCTCCAGCTACATCATCTCCAAGACCGCGACCCTGTCGGACGTGCTGGAGCCGCTGGTGCTGCTGAAGCAGGCGGGGCTGGTGCAGGGCGGCGACAAAGGCCGCAGCGCCATGCGCATCACGCCGCTGCTGGAGACCATCGGCGACCTGGAGCACGGGCCGGAGCTGTTGAAGGAGTGGCTGGCCCTGCCGCTGCCGCCGGCGCTGTTCGGCGAGGTTCAGTGGCGCGAGGTGATGCTCGGCTATTCGGACTCGAACAAGGATGGCGGCTACGTGGCCTCGCGGCACAACGTGGCTAAGGCGGCGGCCAGCCTGGCGCAGGAGGCGCGCGGGCAGGGCGTCGACCTCTGGTACTTCCATGGCCGCGGCGGCTCGGTGGGGCGCGGCGGCGGCCCCGCGGCGCAGGCGATCATGGCCCAGCCGCCCGGCACGGTGAAAGGCCGCATCCGCCTGACCGAACAGGGCGAGATGATCGCCCGGCGGTTCGGCGACCGTCCGACCGCGGTGGCCAACCTGGAGAGCCTGGCGGCCGCGACCTTGATGGCCAGCGCGCGGACGGACGAGCCGGTATGCGTCGACGGCTGCGGGGACATGCTGGAGACGCTGAGCCAGGCGTCGTTCGCGGCCTATCGCGAGTTGGTCTACGACAACCCGGGGTTCGAGGACTTCTTCTGGGCCGCCACGCCGATCGCCGAGATCGTCACCCTGAACATCGGCAGCCGTCCGGCCTCGCGCACCAAGAGCCGCCGCATCGAGGACCTGCGGGCCATCCCGTGGGTGTTCAGCTGGTCGCAGGCCCGGGTGATGCTGCCGGCCTGGTACGGTTTCGCCGGCGGGGCGGGGAAGGCGGGGCTGTCGGCCGACGACCTGAAGACCCTGCTGGAAGACCAGGTGTTCGCCGCCATGCTGTCGAACATGGAGGTGGCGCTGGCGCAGTCGGACATGGGCATCGCCGCGCGTTACGCCGCGCTGTGCCCGAACCCCGCCAGCCGCAAGATCTTCGAGACCATCCGCGCCGAACATGCGGCCGCCTGCGATCTGGTGCTGGCGATCCGCGGCGGGACGAGCCTCTTGGACAACCACCCGCAGATGGCCGAGTCGGTGGCGCTGGCCGCCGAGGTGGTGGACCCGCTGAACCACCTGCAGGTGGAACTGCTGGCGCGCCGACGGGCCGGCGACGACGACCCGCAGCTGAAACTGGCGATCCAACTGACGGTGGCCGGTGTGGCGTCGGGTCTGCGGAACACGGGGTAAGTCATCCCGATCCCCAGATTCGTCATCCCCCGGCTTGTCCGGGGGACCCATGCTTCCGGGAGCACGTGAGATTGAGAATGCTCGCGGGCGCGGGCCCATCCGAGGAAAATGTCGTTGCGGAGGCATGGGTCCCCCGGACAAGC